>JAKADN010000001.1 GCA_021820445.1 Nitrospirota bacterium
GGAGACAAGAAGGCGTTGGGTCGGGATCCTGGCAGGGGTTCTCGTGATCGTGGGGCTGGGGGGATGCGCGAGTCTCAGCGACACCTTCCAGAAATACAATCCGTTCACCAACATCCTTCCCAAGGACGAGCCGACCCATTCCTTCCGGACGAAGGTCTTCGGGACGTCGGCCCTTCTGGACGAGGCCTCCCGGTTCTACTTCAAGGGGGACTTCATCGAAGCCCGGGGCGAATACAAGCGCTTCCTCGAACTCCATCCGACCCATCCCCTCGCGGCCTTTGCCCAGTACCGGATCGGGATGTGCGACTTTTACCAGATCGGGAAGGTGGACCGGGATCCGACTCCTACGGAAAAGGCCCTGGCCGACTTTCAGAAGGTGGTCGACGAGTATCCCGACTCCCCCTATGTGGCGAAGGCGGAAAAGAAGATCGGCTTCTGCCGGGAGAGAAAAGCCGCGCTTCACTTCTATGTGGGCCATTTCTACTATCGGACCAAGTTCTTCAAGGCGGCGGCCTACCGGTTCCATTCGATCCTGCTCAAATATCCCGACTCGAAGATCTACCCCCGGGCCCAGTTCTGGTACGCCAAGTCCCTTTTCCGGGAAAAGAAGCGGAAGAAGGCGGCCTCGGTGATGGAGACCATCGTCCGTCAGGGGAAGGGGTCGCCCTATGCCGGACGGGCGGCAATCCTTCTCGACTACTGGAAGAGACGGGGGTATCTCTGATGGGGTTCTTTCCACTGTTTGCCGATCTTTCGGGGGAGCCTGTCCTGGTCGTGGGAGGGGGAGCCGTCGCTCGCCGCCGAATCCGCCGCCTTCTCGATGCGGGAGCCCGTGTGACCGTCGTCTCGCCCGAGGCCCTGCCCGAGATTGTCCGGCTCGCGGGGGACGGGACGCTTCTCTGGCTTCGTCGAGCTTATCTTGAAGGGGACGAGGCCTCCTTTCGCCTGGTCTTCGCGCTGACCGACGATCCCGCTGTGAACGACCGGATCGCCTCCCGGTCCGGAGGCCCGCTTGCCAACGTGGCGACCCGGACAACGGTTCGCCGCCTCACCGTTCCGGCCGTCCGGGAGGCGGAGTCGGTGGTGGTGGCGGTGGCCTGCCGCCCGCCCGACCCCGAGCGGTCCAGAAATCTGGCCGCCCGCTGCCTGGCGGCAATCGCGGAGGAAAATGCCGGTGCGTGACCTCTTCTATCCCCTCGGACGGGCCCTCCAGCTCGTGGGGCTTCTCGTGACCTTTGTCGACGTCGTGCTCTTCTTTATCCAGAGCATGACGATGATGGTTCTTCTCAAGATCTTCCTCTTCGGGATCGCGGCCTTCTACTCGGGATACTTTCTCTCGGGGCTTGGCATTCCCCGCCCCCGACCGATCGAGCCGGAAAACCCCCGGACGGGAAAAAAGGCCGTCGCCTCCCGGGAGGAGAAGGACAAAACCGAATAGCTCCGGGAGGTTCCCATGTCCGTTCTTCGTTCCTTGCGCCCCTTTGGCGTTGCCGTCCTGTCCCTTCTGGGGGTGATTTTGGGGAGTCCCTTCTCCGCCCATGCGGAAGAGCTCATCCTCTCCGGTTCCTCCATGCTTTATCCCGCCAACCGGGAGTGGGCCCGGGGGTACGAGCGCGATCATCCCGGAGTCCGGATCCGGGTAAAGGCCCCCGGATCCGGAGCAGGAATTACGGGAACGGTCGAAGGAGACGTCTCCATCGGGGCCTCCGACATCTTCCTCTCCTCCCGGGCCCTTGCCAAAAAGGGAAATATCGTCCTCATTCCGGTGGCTCTCGAAGGGGTGGTGCCGGTGGTGAATCTTCCGTCCTCCTCCGGCCGCGCTCCGCTGAGGCTTGACGGCCCGCTCCTCTCCCGCCTCCTTTCGGGACGGATCGCCTTCTGGGACGATCCACGCCTCGTCCGGGAGAATCCCGGCCGCTTCCTCCCTCATCTTCCGGTGCAGCCTGTGGTGCGCGCCGACGCCTCGGGAACGACCTATCTCCTCACCGACTATCTGGCTCACACCTGCCGGTGGTGGCAGGACAACGTGGGCCGGGAACCTCTCCCCGAATGGCCCCGGAGGGCCAAAGTGTTGGCCGCTCGAGGCTCGCGGGCTCTGGTGGAGGCGGTTCATGCCCGGGAAGGGGCGATCGGTTATGTGGGGCTGGGATGGCTTCGCCGGTCGAAGCTTCTTCCGGTGGCGCTCAAAAACGATGCCGGGCGTACGGTGTCTCCATCGGTCATGGCGATTGCAAAGGCTGCCAGAAGCACGGGGGGAACGATGGTCTTTCCCGACGGCTTCAACCGGTCTCTGGTGGGGGGAGGGGGAGATCCCGGGGGCTGGCCGGTGACGGGGGTCGAGTTCTGGATGGTGAGCCCCGACCTTCCGGAGGCGACGATGGACCGGGTCCGGCGACTGGCCGTATGGGTCCTGACCCGGGGGCAGGCTCCGGCCTATACCACGGCCCGGGGATTCGTCCCGCTTCCGGATCTTCCGGCCGGCCCGAGACTGATGAGACGGCTCAAGGACGTCCTTCCCGGAAACGCCTTCCGACCGACGACCGGAGGGTAGTTCCGCTTGATGTCCGGATCCCTTCGTCGCGAGGGGGGGCCCATCGGCCTTCTCTACGCCAGTCTCGGCGCCGTCATCGGTTCCGGCTGGCTCTTCGGTCCCCTGAACGCGGCCCGGGAGGCCGGTCCGCTCTCCCTGGGATCCTGGGGGATCGGAGCCCTGTCGATTCTCCTTCTGGGGCTGGTCTACGCCGAGCTGGGCCCCCTCGTTCCCCGGAGCGGGGCCATCGTCCACATGAGCCACATCGGGAACGGACCCCTCCTGGGAAAGCTCTGGAGCTGGATCCTCTTCTTCTCCTACGTCTCCGTTCCTCCCGTCGAGGTGATGGCGATCCTGGCCTACGCCAACAACTACCTTCCGGGGTTCGTGGATCCGGTCACCGGCCTCCTGACGCTCCGGGGAACGGCGACGGCCGTGGTTCTCCTGGCGGCGGTCACCGGCCTCAACTTTCTCATGATCCGGATCGTTCTCATGATCAACAGCGCCGCCACATGGTGGAAGCTGGTCATTCCCTTCGCGACCATCGTTCTCCTGATCGTCCTGTCGCATCACCCTGAAAATCTCGGGGTGGGCCTTCCCCACGCCGGCCTCGAAGGCATGTTCGTGGCGGTGGGGAACGCCGGGGTCATCTTCAGCTTCTTCGGATTCCGTCAGGCGGTCGATCTGGCGGGGGAAACCCGGGATCCGGGGCGAAACATTCCCATTGCGGTCATCGGCTCCGTTCTTCTGGGCACGCTCCTCTATATGGGACTCCAGGTGGCCTTCCTTCTCTCCGTCGATCCGAAGGATCTCGCGGGGGGAGGATGGAACGGGCTCCGATTCTCGGGCGTCACCGGACCCTTTGCGGCCCTGGCCGTCTCCCTGGGAGCCATCTGGTGGGGGATGGTCCTCTATGCGGACGCCCTCGTCTCCCCCGCCGGCACCGCCTTCATCTATTTGACCTCCGCCGCCAGGATCGCGATGGCCCAGGGAGAGACGGGGAGCGCTCCCCGCCTTCTTTGCCGGATCAACCGCCAGGGAGTGCCCTGGGCAGGTCTTTTGCTGGCCTGGGGTCTGGGTTCCCTTTTCTTTTTCCCCTTTCCCTCCTGGCACAGGCTCGTGGCCTACATCTCGTCCGTGACCGTCCTCTCCTATTGCCTGGGCCCGGTCATCCTGCTCCAACTTCGCCAGGCCATGCCCGGACTCGAACGGCCCTTCCGGCTCTGGAAGGCCGGGATTCTGGCCCCTCTCGCCTTCGTGGTGTCGAACTGGATCGTTTTCTGGTCGGGTGCGGCCACCCTGCGGTTCACCCTGCAGGCCCTCCTGGTGGTTCTTCTGGCGACCGGTGCGTGGCGTCTTCTTCTGGGAAGGGAGGGAGGCGGGAGACTGTGGGAGGAGTGGGGGCTCTCCCACTCCTGGTGGGTTGCCCCTTATTTCGGAGGAATGTGGGTCCTGTCGGAGCTGGGTCCGACAGGGCTGGGAGGGCGGGGTGAGATCCCGTTCTTCGCCGACATGGGCCTCGTGGCGCTCCTGAGTCTCTGGGTCCTCCGACTGGCGCTCCGGGCGACCGTGCCGGACGAGGAGATCGTCCGGTACATGAAGGAGCTTTCGGAGGGGCCGCCCTCTGGACCTTGATCGATGGGGAGATCTAGAGAGACGACAGCCCGGGGACCGGAAACCCTTCCTTGCGGGCCGCCCCGACGAGTCGTTCGTCGGCACAGACAAAGCCGAGCGTCGAAGGGCGGTCGAGGCTTGCGATGATGGCGGCGGCCAGTTGCGTGGCATCCGCGGACCGGAGAGGATGGGTGCGGAGAAGCCGGCAGGCGACTTCCCGGAGCCGCGGTCCCGGCTGGATCTCCTGCCAGACTGACCGGAGATCCCGGAGCCGTCCCAGAGCCTCCTCCATGGCGGGAGGGGAGATTCCTCCGGAGCGTTCGAGCCGGCCAAGGGCCGAGACGCATTCCACCTCCGTCCCCCACCAGACGAGAAGGACGGGATCCTCAAGGTAAAGGGACTGGAGAATGGGTGTCTGCTTCTCCGCGACAAGAAGGGGGACGAGGGCCGAACTGTCCCAGAACCTCACCGGTCTTCGTTCCGGTCTGAAATCAGGGCCTCCAGCAGGCTTCCCGCAGATTCGGGAGGGGAATTGTTGGCAATGCTGTCGAGACGCTTGGGCGGACGCCTTCTGATGAGTCCATCGCGTTCAAGACGAGCCAGGCGGTCCTCGTCGTCAGGACTGTCTCCGGTCCCGGCCGGTTCGAGGCGGGCGACAGGGTGGGTCCTGTCCAGGATGAGGATCGTCTCTCCCTGACGGACGCGGTCAAGAAGGGCCGAGAGATGGTTTTTTGTTTCTGATATTGTGGCTATTTTCATGTGGCTATTATAGCTTTATATTGGTTTTTGTCAATGACAGTGGGACCTCCGAAGTGAAGTCGTGAAGGATTGACCTTGTCTTGGCCGGAAGCCATTCTGTACGGGATTCCTCCGAGGAGGAGGGCTGATCGAGAAAGGGGGATCGATGGAGCAGGATGCATGCGGAAGAGAAGCCTTCGGCCATCCGGGAGCGCCTCCCCGGTGGACCTCGAGCCGGAAGGACGGGATCGGAACGGCCTACAACACCGCCTCCAATCTCTGGTACACCCTCTCGCACGGAATCGTGAACGAGGTCTACTATCCCACCGTGGATCGCCCCCAGATCCGGGACCTCGAGTTTCTCGTCACCGATGGGACCTTCGTCCATGAGGAACGTCGCGACCTTCACCACGAGACAGACTTTTTCGGCGAGTCCTTTGCACCGGGATTCCGAATTGTGTCCTCCGATCCGGGGGGCCGCTACCGGATCGTGAAGGAGGTGATGGGGGATCCCCATCTCCCCTGTCTTCTTCTGCGTGTTCGCCTCGAATGCGCTCCATCCCTGGAAGGCCGTCTCCGTCTCTTCATCCTGATCGAGCCCCATCTCGATGTAGGCGGGGCGGGCAACAATCTCAGGCGGTTTTCCCACGCCGGCAAAAGCGGGATCCTCGCTTCGAAGAACGGCATCACCATGGCCCTGGGGGCGACCATTCCCTTTCGGCGTCTCTCCTGCGGATTTGTGGGAGAAAGCGACGGGGCGACCGATCTGCGCACCCATCGCGATCTTCTCTGGGAGTTTGACCGGGCCACCGACGGCAATGTGGCAGGGGTGGGGGAGCTGGCGGTGGACGGTTCCCAGGAGTTCACGGTCGCGCTCTCCTTCGGGACGGGACAACACGGGGCCCTGACCACCCTCTTCCAGTCCCTCGGGATCCACTATATCGAGCAGAAGGGGCGCTTTCTCGAGCAGTGGAGCCGGGTGACGGACAAGATCCTTCCCCTGGAAGAGTGCGGAGGAGACGGAGGGCGACTCTACCGCATCAGCCACAACGTTCTCCGCGCCCATGAGGACAAGCTGTTTCCCGGGGCGATCATCGCCTCCCAGAGCATCCCTTGGGGGGATTTTCACGACGATACGGCGGGGCTGGGGGGCTACCATCTCGTCTGGACCCGGGACCTCTGCCACAGTGCCCTGGGTCTCCTGGCCTGCGGCGATGCGGAAAGTCCTTACCGGGCCCTGGTCTACCTCGCGGCCAGCCAGCTTCCCGACGGGGGATTCCACCAGAATTTCTGGGTGGACGGATCCCCCTACTGGACGGGAATCCAGCTCGACGGAGTGGCCCATCCGGTTCTTCTGGCCTGGCGCCTCTATCGTGAAAACGGGCTCAAGGCCTTCGATCCCTATCCCATGGTCAAGGCGGCCGCCGCCTATCTCGTGCGCCATGGCCCCGCGACCCAGCAGGATCGCTGGGAGGAGGCCAGGGGGTACTCTCCCTCCACCTTCGCCGCCATGATCTCGGCTCTGGTCTGCGCGGGGCTCTGGGCGGAATCCCGGGGAGACCGGGAGGAGGGACGGTTCTTTCTGGATTACGCGGATTTTCTCGAGAGCCGGCTCGACGGCTGGACCACCACCCAAAAAAGTTCCCTGGTGCCGGGAATAGCCCGCCATTATGTCCGGATCCTCCCCACCGGTACGGGAGATCCTTCGCCGGTGGAGGACGTCGACCAGGTCTGGCTCGATCTCGCCAACCAGCCGCCGGGGTCTCCGGTCCGTTTTCCGGCCCGGGAGATCGTCGACGGGGGATTCCTCGACCTTGTCCGGTACGGGATCCGTCGGGCCGACGATCCCCTGGTGGTTGATTCGGTGGCGGTCACCGATTCCCTGCTGCGCGTCGAAACACCCTTCGGGCCGTGTTTCCGGAGATACAATTATGATGGGTACGGCCAGCGGGAGGACGGCGGCCCCTATCTCGGGTGGGGCCGGGGCCGGGCCTGGCCGCTTCTGACGGGGGAGAGGGGGCACTACGAACTGGCTGCGGGGCGGGATCCGGGCCCGTATCTTCGGGCCATGGAGGGGTTCTCGACCGCTTGCGGCCTGATTCCCGAACAGGTCTGGGACAGCCCCGATCTCACCCGCTCCTCCTGTCGCTTCGGGAGGGCGACCGGAGCGGCCAACCCCCTGGCATGGGCCCACGCGGAATATATCCGCCTCCTGCGGTCGGTTCATGACGGCGCCATATTCGACCAGCTTCCTTCCGTGGCAAGTCGCTACGAAGAAGGGCAGGGCCGCAAGGATCTCGAAATCTGGAAGTTCAACCGCCAGCTCCGACGGATGTGTCCGGGGCAGACCCTGCGTATTCTGGGGCTCGCTCCCTTTCGTCTTCGCTATTCCCTGGACGGCTGGAAGACCCACGAGGACCGGGAGGCACTCTTTCTGGTCGACCTCGGCTGCGGGTATGTCGATATCCTGATCGGGGCAGGACAGGACATTCCGCTCTTTTTCACCTTCTTCTGGACGGAATCCTCCCGGTGGGAGGGACGCGATTTCTCCGTTGGAATGGAAAGAATCTGATGGGGGCCGAAAGCCGCTCCGGGAAATCCGTTCCCGGGCAAGGGCCCTTCCTTCTCTCCAATTTCCTGGCGGGGGACATCCAGACCGGGATCATGCCCCTCACGAGCATCGACCTCCTGCTGGGGGAACGGTGGCGGTCGGATCAGGTCGGGATCGTCCTGGCCTTCGGAAGCCTCGTCCTTCTTCTCTTCCAGCCGCTGGCGGGCCATCTGGCCGACCGGATCGTCTCCAAAAGGGCTTTTTTCTTTCTCCTGTCGACCTCTTTTGCCGCGGGATGTCTTCTTCTCGTGGGCCATCCCTCGCTCCCCCGGGCCCTCCTGTCGCAGCTTTTTCTCGGAGTCGCCCAGGGAGGGATGATGCCGGTCCTCGGGTCGGTCGCCATGGGCCTTGCGGGAGCCGAGGGGTTTCCGGCTCTGACGGGGTGGGCCCAGGGGGCAAGCCATGCGGGATCGGTCTTCGGGGCCGCTTCGGTTCTCCTGATCGCGCTTCACGGATCCTTTTTTGAAATCTTCGTCTTCTATGCCCTGTCGTCCCTCCTGGCCGGCCTGGTCCTGTTCGGGGTCCCGGGGAAAGCGATCGACCTGAGGAGGGCGCGGGAAGAAGAGAGTGGCGCGGAACCGATTCCCGTCTTCCGGATCGTCTCACTCCCTTTCTTTATCTTCCTCCTGGTTCTTCTGCTTTTCTTTGTTGCCAACACCGCCATGCTTCCTCTGGCGGGGGACAAGCTTTCGGGAATCCTCCTTTCGGAGCCACCGGCCCGGGTAATGGCCTTTCTGGTGCTGGTGACCCAGGCTTTGATGATCCCTTTTTCCCTTCTGGCTCCCGCCCTTGTCCGGAAGGTGGGGTCGGGGGGGCTCCTTCTCTCTTTCGGCCTTCTTCTTTTGGCGCTGCGCGGCGGTCTTCTCTCGGAAACGCGGTCGGTCGCGGGAATCCTGGTCGGTCAATTTCTGGACGGGACGATCATGGGTCTTTTTTCGGTGCTCCTGCCGGTTCTTGTGGCGGAATATGCCAGAGGATCAGGACGGTTCAATCTCCTCCAGGGCCTTGCGGGAGCTGTAATATCGGCAGGGGCCTCTTTCTCGCAGCTTCTCTCGGGGGTCTTTCTCGACCCCCTGGGGTTCGACCGGACACTCCTCGTCCTGACCGGGGTGGCGCTGGGGGGAGCCCTTTTCGCGATTGTGGCCTGGCGGAACGGAATATTGGATCCTTTCCGGCGTCAAAAGTGAGAGACAGGGTCGACGATTTTCAAGGGAGAGGTCCTGGATATTGATTTCGGGAGAAGAAGGCATTAGAATCAAGAGGTTTTTCGCCCTGAATCACAAATTGCAAGACAGTGCCGAAGTGGTGGAATGGTAGACACGCACGTTTGAGGGGCGTGTGGGGAAACCCGTGCGGGTTCAAGTCCCGCCTTCGGCACCATTATTTTTAGCGAGGCTTTTCCATTCGGCACCGGATTTCAGGAAGATCCGGACCTTCCAATCATATTCGAGCCCCGTCTTGGGGCAGACAAGATCTGCAGGCCACCTCATTGCTTGAACTTCTCACCCATCTCCAGCCCGTTCCTCCCGAAGAATGGGAGGCCCGGCTCGCGGCCGACCGCGAGGAGCTCTTCAGAACTCTCTACGAAAGATCCTTTCTCTACCGTCCCGCCAATCCCTTCACCCTCTCCTCGGGAAAATCGAGTCCGGTCTACATCGATTGCAAGAAGACGACCCTAGGACACAGCCGGGCCCAATATCTCATCGGCCACCTGCTTTTCCACCGGATCTCCTTTCGGGACCCGGACGGAATCGGTGGGCTCACCCTCGGGGCCGATCCGATCGGGGTGGCGACCTCCCTGGTAAGCGGTCTGTATAGCCGGCCCATTCCGGCCTTTGTCGTCAGAAAGGAGGCGAAGGGGCATGGGACGAAAAATCCGGTCGAAGGTGACCTGGTACCCGGAGCCCGCGTTGTCGTGGTCGAGGATGTCGTCACCACCGGGGCCTCCGGTCTCCGGGCGGTCCAGACCTGCCGGGAAAACGGCTACGAGGTTCTGGAGGTCGTGGCACTGGTCGATCGGGAAGAGGGGGGCCGGGACCGCTTTGAGGCGGAGGGCGTTCCTTTTTATTCCTTTTTCACCCTGTCGGATTTCATCGCCCATGATCGGGACATTCGCTCGACTTAGGATTTTCAAGAATTTTCCGGACTCCTTCCGCGCGTCGGGCGGAGGGAGTTGACCCCTTTCCCTCTCTGGGGTATAGTGTGCTTTGCCTATAGGTCGTGGAATGTTTGTCGTTTTTTCCGGAGACCGGTGCCGATTGGCATGGAATCGAATCGTGAACGATTTTCTGAGGGAGGGGTCATGCCTTACAAGATGGGTTCTTTCAATCCTACCGATGCAAACTATGCCAACATGACGCTGTTCGTTGTCTTTGTCGTCCTGACCGGAGTCGCCCTTCTGACCGCCTTCACGATCATGAAGACCTTCGAGAGGTAGAGTTCTTATTTTCAAATTCTCCTGTTCGCCGACCGAGGAGGTTGTGCGGCCTGTGAGGCAATTCTTATTTTGATGGCATTATCCTGATGGATTCATTCCTCTTTTAGAGGGCGGGGTTTCTCCCAGGCGGGGGGATCCCGCTTTTCTGTTCTTAAGCTTATCCATGACCTTCGGGCGACCTTGAAAAAAATCCTTCTCATCACTTTCATTGTCCTCCTTATCGTCGGAGGAGCGGCCGGAACGGCTGGATATTATTTCTACAAACGGGTCGTCGCCGGGGTTCCGTCAGTCGAATTTCTTCGCCATTACGTCCCCTTCACCACCTCCCATATCTACGACCGGAACGGACAGAGGATCGGATCCTTCTATAAGGAACGCCGGGAGTATGTTCCGCTCGCCAAGATTCCTCCGATGGTCGTCCATACGATCCTGGCGGTGGAGGACGCCCACTTCTACCAGCATGGGGCCCTCGCCTACGGGTCGATCATCCGGGCCGCGATCTCCGACGCCCTGGCCGGCTACCTCCGGGAGGGGGCCAGCACCATCACCCAGCAGCTGGCGCGGAACATCTTTCTGACCCACCGGAAGACATTCATCCGGAAGCTCCGGGAGGCCATTCTCTCCTACCGGATCGAAAAGGTCCTGACAAAGGATGAAATTCTGGAGCTTTATCTGAACCAGATTTATCTGGGCGAGGGGGCCTACGGGATCTCGGCCGCGGCAAAAACCTATTTCGGGAAATCCCTCTCCGAACTCACCATTCCGGAGATGGCGATGATCGCCGGGATGATCCGCTCTCCCATCGAGTTTTCGCCCTTTTTGCATCCAGAAGCCAGCAAGCGACGCCAGCTGGTCGTTCTCGACAGGATGGTCCAAGTCCACGTCATCACCGAGGAGGAAAAGAAAAAGGCCTACGCCGCTCCCCTCGAGCTGGTAGCGCCCGTTCATTCGGTGAGTCCGAGTTCCTATTTTCTCGAATATGTGCGACAGAAGCTGGAACGGGAGATGCCGGCGAAGAAGCTTTTCGGGGGAGGACTCCGGATTTTCACGACGCTGGATCTCCGCATCCAGCTCCAGGCGGTGCGGGCGCTCAGAAAGGGCCTCCGGGCCATCGACCGCCGACAGGGATTCCGGGGGCCGGTCCGGGTGCTTTCCCGCAAGGACTTCCTGAAGGTCGTGCGGGAGACGCGTCCGGCATCCGATGCCGCCACGCTGGAAGACCTGGCCGGATCCCGCTCCGAAGTGACGATCCTGAGAGTCGGGCCGAAATACGCCTGGTTTTCTGCGGACCGCCATCTTGGACGCATTGCGATCGAGCATGCCCTGTGGGCAAAAACCGTTCTGTCCGGACCCGACATCAACCGTAACAGAAAGGTCCTGAAGTCCTTTTCCCTCGGGAAGATCCTCCGGCCCGGGGATGTGGTCGAAGCCCATATCCTCGCCCGGACGCAGGAGAAGGCGGGATGGATTCTCGAAGGATCCCTGGACCAGGTGCCCCTGGTCCAGGGGGCGGTGGTGGCTCTGGACCCGAAGACTGGCGGGATCCTGGCCATGGTGGGGGGCTACAGCTTCAAGCGAAGCAAGTTCAACAGGGCCGTCCAGGCTCTCCGGCAGCCCGGGTCGGTTTTCAAGGTCATCGATTACGGTGCGGCACTCGAGAAGGGATTTGCTCCGGGGAGTATCCTGAACGATTCCCCTCTCGTCTTTTTTGACCGCGTCCATCACAGAGTGTGGCGTCCGAAGGACTTCGAGCGGAACTTCCTGGGTCCGGTTCCCATGAGAAAGGCCCTTGCGGAATCGATCAACCTGGCAACCATCCGCCTGGTGCGAAAGGTCGGTGTGGGCCCTGTCATCGATTTGGCCCGAAGGCTCGGGATCACCACTCCCCTTCCCCACGACCTCACCCTGGCCCTGGGTTCGGCCACGCTCCGTCCCATCGAAATTACGGGAGCCTATTCCGTCATCGCCAATGAAGGGGTCCGGGAGCCCCTCCATGCGGTGGACCGGGTCTTCGATTATCACAAGACGACGATTTTCCGGTTCCTTCCAGATCCGCATCCCGTTTACGACCCGGCCTATGCCTATCTCCTGACCTCGATGATGCAGAGCGTGATCCGGGAGGGAACAGGGAAGGACGCCCTCTCCCTCGGTGTTCTTCTTGCCGGAAAGACAGGAACGACGAACAATTTCAGGGACGCCTGGTTTATCGGGTTTTCTCCGGGACTCGTGGTGGGGGTCTATGTCGGCATGGACGACCACCGGTCGATGGGACACGGAGAGTTCGGGGCCCGGGCAGCCCTTCCTATCTGGATGGATGTGATGCGAGGGTCGCTTCCCTATTTTCCGCCAAATCAGACCTTCCGGATTCCCGATGACATCGTCGATGTCCGGATCGATCCCGACACCGGGCTTCGTGTTCCTCTCACGGCCCAGAAGTTCGTCGTGGAGGAGTACAAGAAGGGGGAGGAACCCCCGACGGAGGCGACGACGGGAACGCCTCTTCCCGATGCCGGCCTGTACAACCTGAATGGGGCCCCCTAGCCGAAATCTTCGAGGGGGGCGGCAAATCGTGTTAAGATAATCGCTGTTTCCCTATTTCTGAAACTGAGGCGAACCCTGTCGGCTTTCATGCAGGAGGCTCCCATGGATCGGGATCCGGAAATCTCCTCTCCTTCGGCAACCGGAGGAGACCGTTTACTCACCGTCAAACTTCCAGAAGCTCTCGACCGGACCCTTTCCGAAAAAGCCAGGTCCCTTGGTCTCAGCCGGGAGGAGTGCCTCGTCCGGGCCCTGGCGGAGGACCTTTCCGCCTCCGATGTGGTTTTGGGTCCCGTTAGAAGCGAGATCGGACGTCTGTCCGAGAAAAGCGACCGACTGATGGAGACCATCAGGGAGGAGTTCCGGGAGATCGACGACCGGAACCGCCGCGCCTATGAAGCCTTGGCCCAGTCCCTGAAGCCCTCCAGGAGGGAGTGGGGGCTCATCGGGGGAGGGGCGGCCGTGATCGCCCTTCTCCTGTTTCTTATGGCCTTCGCATTCGGAAAGGGGCCTGCCGGAGGAGGGAGTCGTCCAGTCACTTTAGGCAAGGCCGGAGTCTCCATTCCCTCTCAGCTCGGGGAAAAAGACAAGTACATCTATTTCGTCGGCAGATGGTACTTGGGGGTCCGGGACCGGATGTCGGCCAAGGAGCGACTCTTCCTCGAGAACTACCTCAAGCCCTTCGACAACTTTGACGAGGATCTGAAGGCCCGCAAGGCCGCGGGCCTCTGAGTCAGGTTCCCTTCCCGGCTTTTCGAGGATCCTCTGGGCGGGGCTGGCTGTGGATATACGCCGCCACGTCCCAGGCCTGCTGATCGGACAGGGACTTTCCTTTCGAGAGAGGCATGTTCATCTTCAGGAATCCAGCCAGCTCCCGCACATTGTAAAAACCCGCCCCCTTGTTGAAGGAGCGGGGACCCCAGACGGGAGGAAAGGCGACCTGACCGTTGTCGGACTGCGTCCCCTGGCCGTCCAGGCCATGGCAAAGAGAGCAGCGGCCCTCGAAGATCGCTTTTCCGCGATCGGGGCTCGGGGGGGAAGTCGGCTTGGACATCCGGACGATTCCCTGACCCTTGAGGTAGAGGCCCACGGGTGCGCCCCGGGAGATCCAGAAGGCATAAGCGATAAGGGCCTTCATTGTCTTGCCGTCCACCGGGGGAGGGGTGCCGTTGAGGGAGAAGCGGAAGCAGCCCTGGATGCGCTCTTCGAGGGTGTTGACCTGATGGTTCTTGCTCCGGTAGCGCGGATAGGTGCCATAGGCCCCCCAGAGTGGGGCGGAGTAGGGCTTGATTCCCCGGTCGAGATGACAGCTTTCGCAGGTGAGGTCGTTTCCGACGTACCGGGGGGCGTATTGGCCGGTATGGATGAAGATGAGCTCTCCCTGTCGAATGAGCCGTCCGAGAGGTCCGTTGGGAAGCGTTCCTTCTGCGGGAGGGGCGAAAAACTGAAAGTTTTTGTTCCCCGACGCGCCGGTCGGGAGGGGATCGAACAGGAATCCGGCGATCAGGGGAAGGAGGAGAAGGACGAGGCGTCGTGGGGTCATCGGTTCGGGGTCTCCTTGTCAGGAATGAGCCGGAGGCGGTCCGGCCTGTTTTTTTCGGGGATTTTTCCGTAGACGGGGGGTTCGAGGCTGGCGAAGTACTGGGCCACCGCCTTGATCTCGCGGTTTGTGAGCTTTGAGGCGATGCCCCGCATCAGGCCTTCGGGATCGTCCTTTCTCTTGACGATCGCGAAAGACAGCAGCTGGCCCATGAGATAGCTCTTGCTCTGGCCTGCGATATAGGGAAAGTTAGGGGGGATTCCCCGACCATTCTGGCCATGGCAGAGGATGCAGGCAGGAATGTTCCGGTCCCAGAGTCCCCGGCGGGCGATCCGGCGTCCGAGCTCCCGGAGGGACGGGTCGAATTCGGCAGGATCGTGGAGCTTCGGAGTGCGGACGGTCGAATAGTAGAGCGCGACCGACCGTATGTCCTTGCGGGACAGATTCTGGACGATCCCGTCCATGTAGGGGGAATAGCGGGTGCCTTTCTGGACGCCCCGGATTTCCCGGTAGATGTAGGTTTCGGTCTGTCCGGCAATCCGGGGAATGCCTACGGAGGGCATTCCTCCCCCGTTGATCCGGTGGCATTCCGCACACGCGGTGTTTCCCGGGAGTCCGTTCCCCTGCATGGCGATGGTATGGCCCCAGGCGATCAGGGCAGCCTCCTTGTCCCCGGCGGCCCAGGTCTCCGGAAGAGTGAGGTCTTGCCCGGCTCCAAGAAGGGTTGTCGCCAGAACCAGAGGAACGACGAACAAGGTTTTCGGGGTTGGAACGACCATGCTTCTGACCTCTCGACATGAACGGGATTTCCGTCAATTATGGGTCGCCTCGAATGCTTCTGCAAGCTCCTTCTCCTTGAATGAGGGAGAAAAAAAACGCATAATCGTGGTCAGAAGACAGTCATCCCGGGGGAGAGACTCCGGAGCGAAAACAAAAATAGCGAAGGGATAGGGTGAACGATGGGAGTTCGTATCGGAATCAACGGTTTCGGACGGATCGGCCGGCTGACCTACCGGGCGATGCTGGAACGGTGTCCGACCTGCGCGTCGGGCAACATCGAGGTGGTCGCGGTCAACGACCTGACCGAGCCGGACCATCTCGCCCATCTTTTGAAATACGACTCCGTTCACGGAGCGATGAAGCAGCATGTGGCGGTCGAGGGGGAGTCGATCGTGGTGGATGGGCGACCCATCCGGGTCTTCAAGGAGAACCATCCTTCGAAGATCCCCTGGGAGGATCTCCATGTCGATTTGGTCATCGAGTCGACCGGCCGCTTCGAGGACCGGGAAAGCGCCTCGGGACATCTGAAGCACGGGGCGAAGAAGGTTCTGATCACCGCACCGGCCCAGGGGGCGGATTGCACCCTGGTCATGGGGGTGAACGAAAGGCTTTATGATCCCCAGGTCCACAACATCGTGTCGAACGCCTCCTGCACCTCCAACTGTCTGGCTCCCGTGGTGAAGGTTCTTCACGAAGCCTTCGGGATCGAGCGTGGCTTCATGACCACGGTCCACTCCTACACCAACGACCAGCGGCTTCTGGACCTCCCCCACAAGGATCTTCGGCGGGCCCGCGCGGCCGGGGTCTCGATGATCCCCACCACAACGGGGGCGGCCCGGGCGATCGGGCTCGTCATTCCGGAGATGGAAGGCCGGCTCGACGGCACCTCCATTCGGGTCCCGACTCCGGACGTCTCCCTCAACGACCTGACCTGCGAGGTCCGGGTCCCGACGACCGTTTCTGAGGTGAACCGGGTTCTGGAGGAGGCGGCCAACGGTCCGCTCAAGGGAATCCTGGCCTATTCGAATGTGCCCCTCGTCTCGATCGACTATCGGGGGAACCCCCATTCCGCCATCGTCGACGGCCTCTCCACCCGGGTGGTCAAGGATCGGATGGTCAAGACCCTGGCCTGGTACGACAACGAATGGGGCTACTCCTGCCGCGTCTGCGATCTGGTGACCTATCTCTGCACTTTTTTTGGATAAAAAAAGTCAAGAAGGGTGACTTCAACTATTTGACCAGGGAGGAAGGGTGGAGCGATCGAAACAGTGCGTCGACCAGATCGATGTTCGGAACAAGCGAGTCTTCCTGAGGGCCGATTTCAACGTCCCCCTCGATGGGGACATGCATATTACCGATGACCGCCGCATCCGGTCCGCCCTACCGACCATCAACTACCTGATTGACGAAGGGGCCAAGGTCGTTCTGGCCTCTCACCTGGGGCGTCCCAAGGGGGCTCCGGACCCGCGGTACACCATGGCGCCAGTGGCCAAGAGGCTCTCAAGGCTTCTTTCGAAGGAGGTCCATTACACCGGGGAGCTTGTGGGACCGGCCGTCGAACGGGAGATCGAGAAGATGGCTCCAGGAGAGGTCTTCCTTCTCGAGAATCTCCGTTTCGACAAGGGAGAGGAGACGAATGGTGAGGAGTTCTCCAGGAAGCTGGCCAGGCTTGCCGATGTCTATGTGAACGATGCCTTCGGCACCGCCCACCGAAGCCACGCCTCGGTGGTGGGGATCACCCGGTACGTCAAGGAGCTGTCGATCGGGTTCCTGATGAAAAAGGAGGTCTCCTACCTGAAGGGAGCCATCACCAATCCGACCCGGCCCTTCGTGGCCGTTCTGGGGGGAGGAAAGGTCTCGAGCAAGCTCGGGGTGATCGCGAACCTGCATGAAAAGGTCGACAAGATGGTGATCGGCGGCGGCATGGCCTTTACCTTCTATCGTGCCATGGGGCTTGAAACCGGAAAATCCCTGGTCGAAGAAAATCTTGTGGATGTCGCCCGCGAGATGATGGACAAATCCCGGAAGAACAACGTCAAGTTTTATCTCCCGATGGACTGCGTCGTGGCGGAGAGCCGCGAAAGCAACGCCCCCACGAAGATCGTTCCCTATCAGGAGATCCCTCAAGGATGGACGGCCCTGGACATCGGTCCCGCCTCCGTCCGTCTTTTTTCGGAGGTACTGGAGAACGCCAAGACGATCCTCTGGAATGGGCCGATGGGCGTCTTCGAAGAGGATGCCTTTTCGCGGGGAACATTTGCGATGGCCCATTCGGTCGGGAACTGCTACGCCCTGACCATCGTCGGGGGAGGGGACACGGCCCTGGCGGTTCACCGGGCCGGCGAGTCGGACAACATGACCTTCATTTCGACGGGAGGTGGTGCGGCCCTCGAGCTTCTGGAGGGCAAGGAGCTTCCGGGTCTTTCGGTGATTCCCGACGCCCCCTGAGAAAGGAAGCGCCATGCTGTTGATCGCCAACTGGAAGATGAACATGACCAGGAACGCGATTACCTCCTACCTCGATGCCCTGTCCGGGGAAGATCGCTGGGCGGTCTGGAGAGACCGGGGGATCCGTTTTTTCCTGGCTCCTCCCTATCCTTACCTCGAATTTCTCGGGGACCAATTGCGGAGCCGCAATCTTCCTATCGGGATCCTGGCACAGAACATGTGCGCCTTCGAAAAGGGGGCCTACACGGGGGAGGTCAGCGCGGCCATGCTGAAGGATCTTGGAGTCGACGGGGTTCTTTTGGGCCATTCGGAGCGGCGCCAGTACTTCGGGGAGACCGATTCGGCGGTGGCGGAGAAGACCTCCCGGGCTCTTTCCCTTGGTCTTCTGCCCGTTGTCTGTTTCGGGGAAACATGGGAGGAGCGGGAGGCCGGAAGCTGCTCCGAGGTCTGGACCCGGCAGGTCGGACCGGTTTGGGAAAGAGTCGTGAAGGCGCGCAGCGAAGGAATCGGGATCCCCGTCTATTGGGCCTATGAACCGGTTTGGGCCATCGGGACGGGACGAACGGCCGTCCTCGACGATATACGGGAGGTTTCCCGCCATCTTCGGAAGGACTTCGGAGAGGAGGTCGCTTCGGGGCTCCTCTACGGAGGGTCGGTCAACGACGACAGTGTTTCAGGACTCTGCGAAAAGGGGACGGTCCACGGATTCCTGGTGGGAACGGCCTTTCTCGAGCCCAAATGCGTTCTTCGGATTTTTGACCGTCTCTTCGGGAGTCGCTGAAGGCTTTTGACCGATGTGTCTTGTGATATTCAATCATTCAAGGAAGGAACCGCTTCATGAGCATCTTCATCACGATCATTCATGTCCTGACCTCTCTTCTTATCATCGCCGCCGTTCTTCTGCAGTCCGGAAAGGGAGCGGAGACCGGCGTCATGATCGGTGGCTCCAGCCAGTCGATGTTCGGAGCGAGGGGAGCCACGCCTTTTCTGACCAAGGTGACGGTCGTCCTTGCGACCATCTTCATGGTGACCTCCCTGTCGCTGGCCCTGATCAAGCAGAACACCGTCGGATCCTCGCTCCTTCTCAACGCTCCGATCCAGGCCCTTCCCGCCCCTCCGGCTCCCGTCAAGACTCCGGCTCCGATCCCTTCCCCGAAAAAACCCTGACGGGTTTTGGGTCGAATTGGGACTCCGGCTTTTTGTCGCGTTGCTCCTTGCGCTCCTCCCCTCCTGTTCCCGGGGAGGGGTGTCGGGAGCTGACCGAGTCTTTTCTCTTGTTCCCCGCTCGACTCCGCTTCACGGCCATCTGACCTTCGACATTCTCTCCGATCCGAAAACCTTCAATCCGGCTTTGGCCCAGGAAACGACCAGCACCCAGGTATTGGGCTATCTCTTCCGGGGTCTGACGCGGGTCTCCCCCTATGACGGCCGGATCAGGCCGGATCTGGCCTCCCGCTGGACGATTGATCCCTCCGGTCTGAAGGTGACTTTCCGTCTCGAAAAGGGTGTCCGGTGGTCGGACGGCGTCCCCCTCACGGCCCGCGATGTGGTTTTCACCTTTAACCGCGTCTACTACAATCCGGCGGTGGCCGCCGCCGTTCGGGACATCCTCATGGTCGACGGGAAGCCTTTTACCGTCAGAGCCCTCGACGACAGGACGGTCGTCTTCGAGACCGCCAAGCCCTTCGCTCCCCTTCTCGAGGAGCTGGGGGTGGAGATCCTTCCCGAGCACCTCCTGGCCAAGGAGGTGGATGCCGGGCGTTTCAACACCTCCTGGTCCGTTCGGACTCCTCCCGTGAAAATCGTAGGAACCGGTCCCTTCCGGCTCGAAAAATATGTTCCCGGTCAGTACATTCTCATGGGACGCAATCCTCTTTACACGCCTCCCCGGGGGCTGAAGGGGCCGATTCCGGGGGAGCTTCCCTACCTCGACCGGGTGATGCTCCGGATCATCCCCAACCAGAACAGCGAACTTTTGCGCTTCCTGGCCGGAAAAAGCGACTTGATCGGGGTGAGCCCGTCCCAAGTTCCGGTCCTTTCCGACGCCGCCCACTCCCGGGCCTTCCGACTCCTTCTCCGGGGGCCTTCCCAGGCGGAGACCTTCCTGACCTTCAACGAAAATCGGACGGCGCCGATCCCGGCCTACAAGGTCGCCTGGTTCCGAAGCCGGCGCTTTCGCCAGGCGATTGCCTTCGCCCTGGACCGCAAGGCGATGATCAACGTGATATACAACGGGCTGGGAGCCCCGATTCCCGGACCGGTGAGCCCGGCCAACAAGGCATTTTTCGACCCCGCGGTCTTCCGTTACCATCACGACCTCCAGAGGTCCCGAGCTCTGTTGGCGCAGGATGGCTTTGTCCTGAGAAAGGGACGCCTCTACGATTCCTCCGGCCATCCGGTGACGGTTTTGCTCATGACCAACACCGAATCCCCCGAGCGAATTTCCATGGCCCAGATGGTCCAGGCCATGCTTTCCCCGCTGGGCATTCGGGTCCGGGTGGTTCCGCTCCAGTTCAACATGTTGTCGACGATGGTCCTCTCTTCCCACCAATGGGAGATGCTCCTCTTCGGTCTCACCGGGACCCTTGATCCGCACGGAAATGCGACGGTCTGGCGCTCGTCGGGATTCCTTCATCTTTGGAATCCGGGAGAAAAATCCCCCTCTACCCCCTGGGAGGCGGAGGTTGATCGCCTTTTTGACCAGGGGGTCGCCACCTTCGATCCAGTCAAAAGGAAGGAGATCTACGATCGGTGGCAGGAGATCGCCACCCGGGAGGTTCCGATGGTCGACCTGGTCAGTCCCGACGCCATTACCGCCGTCCGGAAGACCCTGGGAGGAATCCATCCGACGCCTTTGGGCGGTGTCATTCCCCACATCTCCCTCGTCACGCAAAAAGCCCGGCTGGTGATCCGGTGATCCGGGCCGTCCTCCTCCGCCTGTCCCATATGCTGCTGGTCCTTCTGGGGATCGTCTTCCTTTCCTTTGTCATGATGGACTTTGCCCCGGGGGATTTTCTGTCCCAGATGGCCATGAATCCCCAGATCTCCCCCCGCGTGATCGCATCCCTCAAGGAGCAGTACGGACTGGGGCTTCCCTTCTTCACCCAGTTTCTGCACTGGATGCGCGCCCTTCTCCATGGGGATCTGGGCTATTCCTTTTCCTACCACGTTCCCGTCTCCGATCTGATCGGGCAGAGGGTTCCCATGACCCTTCTCCTGACCGCCTCCGCCGTGCTGGTGTCCTGGGGAACGGCCCTTCCCCTGGCGGTTTACGGAGCGCGGCGCGAAGGAGGGATCGTCGATCGCTCGCTTCTTTCTTTTTCTTACCTGTCCATCTCCGTCCCCTCCTTTTTTCTCGCGCTTCTTGGCCTTCTTCTGGCCGAAAAGACGGGATGGTTTCCGATCGGGGGGGCGCGTTCGGCTCTTTCGGCCCAGGCCTCCTCCGGTGCGCGCCTTCTCGATCTTCTCCACCATCTGATCCTTCCGGCACTGACGCTGGCTCTGGGAAGCTTCGGGGTGCTCTACCGCCTCATGCGGTCGTCGGTCCTGGAGGTTCTTTCCCAGCCTTTCATGACCGCCGCCCGAGGCCGCGGCCTGCGTGAGCGCATTCTTTTCTGGAGGTACCTTTTCCGGAACGCGGTCAATCCGCTGGTGACTCTTTTCGGGATGGAGCTGGGAGGCCTTCTCTCGGGGGCGGCCTTCACCGAAATGATTTTCGGATGGCCAGGGATGGGGCGGCTCATGCTCCACGCGGTCATGACCCGGGATCTCTATCTCGTGATGGGCGGGGTTCTGATGGGAGCCGTCCTGCTTCTTCTGGGGAATCTCCTGTCCGACCTCATGCTCTTCCTGCTCGATCCTCGCGTCAGGGAACGGGCATGAAGGGGCGGTGGCGCAGATTTTTCAAAGCGATCGGCTTTACGGGGACGATGCTCATCGTGCTCGGATCCACAAGCCTTTTTGCGGAATTCCTGGCCCCCTACCGATATGATGCCGTTCGATTCGACCTTCCCTATGCTCCCGCCGTCTGGCCGTCGTTCGGAAAGGGAGGTCTGGTCGTGCCCGTCCTGACCCTCAAGGATCCGGTCAGGCGGCGGTATGTCCCCTCCGGTCAAACGGTCCCGCTCCGGTTTTTCTGCCAAGGAGAACCCTATACAATGTGGGGCCTTCTCCATTCGTCCCGCCATCTGGTCTGTGCCCGGGCTCCGGGCCGCCTTTTTCTGATGGGGGGAGACCTTTTCGGGCGGGACGTCTTTTCCCGGCTCCTTTACGGCATGCGATTTTCTTTTTTGCTCTCTCTTCTCGGAGTGGCGATCTCCTTCACCATCGGAATCGTGGTCGGGATGGTGGCCGGTTATGCCGGAGGTTGGACCGACCGGATCCTGATGCGACTCTCCGAGATCGTCATGGCCGTTCCCGCCCTCTACCTGCTGATGGGGCTTCGCTCCATTGTCCCCTACGGTCTTTCGAGTGAAGCGATCACCCTGATCATCACAGGATCCCTGAGTCTCATCGGATGGGCCTCGCTCTCCCGGGTGGTGCGGGGTCTGGTCCTTTCCTTGTCCGGCCGCGATTTCGTCCTGGCGGCCGTGTCGGCCGGGGCGACTCCGGCCCGGGTGATTTTTCGCCATCTTTTGCCGAACATGCGCTACTATCTTCTGGTCAGTGTGACGCTGTCCATTCCGGCCTTCATCGTGGGAGAGGCCGGATTGTCATTTCTCGGCCTGGGGCTCTCCGAGCCCCATCCAAGTCTGGGAAACATCCTTTCGGAAAGCCAGTCTCTGGAGACGATGAACAGCGCTCCATGGCTTTTGGCCTCCGGAGGCCTCATCGTCCTCCTGGTCGTTCTCTTCAACCGGCTGGGGGACGTCCTGAGGGAAGTTTCGGGAGAAGGGGAACGGAATGGCCGGTGACATTCGTGAGGAGAAGAAGGAGATGGCTCAGCCATCGGTAAGGCTTGAGGACTATGACCTCATTTTGTGGGATCTGGACGGAACCCTGGTGGATTCGCGGTTGGATCTGGTGGAGGCGACGAATGTGGCCATGAGGGAGATGGGCTATCCCCTCGTCCCATTCGACCGGTTTTCCCGGATGGTCGGACAGGGGGTGCGGCACCTCGTGACGCAGGCTCTGCCCCCGGATGTGCCGCCGGAGAGGATCGAGAGGGCGATTGATATCTTCATCGAATGGTACAAGATACACCTGGCCGACAATACGCGGTTTTATGACGGGATGAAGGAAGGGATCGCCTGTCTTTCCATCCCGTCCGCCGTGGTTTCGAACAAGCGGGAAGGGCTTTGTCGTTCTCTTCTCGAAAGACTTGGGGCGGACTCCCTTTTTGTGGCGGTGGTGGGGGGGGATACCTGTCCCGAGCGAAAGCCTGATCCCATGCCCGTCCGCCATGTCGTGGAAAGCCGGAGGGCACTTCCCGGCCGGGTCCTCATGGTCGGAGACAGCGCCGTCGACATCGAGTCTGGAAAGCGAGCGGGGGTCCGGACCTGTGGAGTCCTTTGGGGATTCGGGGATCCCGCGGGCAACCCCTCGTTCAGACCGGATTTCCTGGTTGCGGGGCCGGAGGAGTTTTTTCCGCGAAAGGGGTGACCGTTTTTGAAAGAAGGGACAATGTCGCCCCGAGAAGGCCGAGGAGAAGGGAGAGATTGAGGAAGAACGTGAGCCGATGGGCCGTGGCGAAAGCTTTCGCCCTTTCCGGATCTCCCGGCAGCTGATCATGAAGCCGTTTCAGTTCCAGAGCATGGGGTCCCAGGTAGAGGGCTAATGCGCCCGCAATCGCGAGGCCTGCCGACCATCCCCAGATGAGGTTTTTCGTGGGCCGTGATGAGATCCTGGAGAGAATGAGGAGAAGCCCAAGCTCGACGATCGACCCGGTGAAAAGAAGGTGAAAATACCCCGGAAAAAGTACGGAAACGGCCTCGCCTGCCCGCGCGACTCCAAGACGGGCGAAAAGGGTGGGCGCGACGAACAGGGTCATCAGAAGAGCCCCTCCCGTCAGAAAGACCAGAAGGTACCCGTAAACAAGCCAGAGAATGCGGGGAATCATCGACTGATCCTTAATATTGGTTGAAATGGGCCTGGCCCTCGGCCAGGAATGCCCTCCGTCAAGATTACACTGGACATCCGGCCAAAGCCAGGGATTCCATCGGAGCGGGGACGCCCCCCAGGGTGGGCTTGAATTAAACCGTCAATCTGGGTATAGTAAAAAAGATATGCCTTTTCATAATGAATTCAAGTGGTATTGCAGATTCGCGACGCAGCGGATATTTCCTTAAGCCTGAAGAGTCTGTCATGTCCCAGCAAAATCGTGGTGGCTGGTTCATTGCGAGGATCGGCTTCGAACTGGTGGCAGTCACATTTATCTTTGCCGCCGTCGGGTATTATCTGGACTCCCTTCTTCGAATGAAAATCTTTCCGGCGCTTTCTCTCGTGGGACTGGTGGTCGGCGGGGTGACAGGATTCTGGCTTGTCTTCCGCGAAATGAACCGGTTGATCGACGAAGACAGGGACAAAGGCTGACGGTCCTGCCCTGTCAGAACACATGTAAATTTTGGAGGCGTGTTTGCAAGGCAATCCTCTGGAAGAGTTTTTTCTTCATCCGATCATTCGGCTCCACCTTCTGGGGTTCGACATCTCTGTCACCCAGGCGGTGGTCTCCCTCTGGCTGGTCGTCGGAATCACAGCGGTGGCAAGCCTGTATTTCGTCCGCGTTGCGACCCTCGTTCCGGGCCGCTTCCAGACCTCGATGGAGATGTTGTTCGACACGCTGACGACCGTCGTCGATGAGAACCTTGGAGCGGAAAACCGCAAAAAATTCCTCCTCCCTGTCTTCACTCTTTTTCTTTTCGTGTTTCTCAGCAACTTTCTGGGTCTGATTCCTGGGGTTTACACCATCACCTCCCAGATCGTCGTCACAGGGCTTCTCGCTGTTACGGTCTACCTTGTCAGCCTTGGGATCGGATTTGCCAAGCATGGAATGAAGTTCTTGTCCATCCTGGTTCCGGAGGGAGTTCCGGGCTGGATGATGCCCCTTGTCGTGCCGATCGAGATCATCTCTCAGCTGGCGAGACCGCTCTCCCTGGCGGTTCGTCTTTTCGCCAACATGACGGCAGGGCATACGATTCTCTTTGTCCTCCTGAGCTTGACGACGTCGCTTGCGATCTATCTTAAGTGGCTTCCTTTCTCCATTTCGGTCGTCCTTTATTTGCTGGAAGTCCTGGTGGCCTTTATCCAGGCTTATATCTTCGCCGTCCTTTCCGCCGTCTATCTGGGGCAGGCGATGAAGTTGAATCACTAACGACAGACTGTTTTCAATCATCGGGAGGATCTTTTTCATGGATGTGCATGCAGCAGCGTTGATCGGTATGGGTGCGGCCGCTATCGGGGTCGCTGGGTCCGGAGCCGGGATCGGCTATATTTTCGGAAAGATGATCGAGGCCGTGGCGCGTCAGCCCGAAATCGAAGGGCGCGTCTCAAAGTACATGTGGCTCGGCTTCGCCCTCTCTGAGGCTGTCGCCCTTTACGCGCTGGTGATCGCCTTTATCATCATGGGTCTCAGGAAGTAGGACACTTTCAGGATCCGGAGTCCGAATTACCGGACGAACCGGCTTTGAAAAGAGGCCGGACGGATCCCCATCAGGGAATCAAAGGACAGGATCATGCCCCAGTTTGATACGAAGTTTTTTCCTTCTCTGGTCTTCTGGTCAGTCGTTTCCTTTACGCTGATGCTTTTCATCATCGGGAAGTATCTTTATCCTTCGCTGACCCGGATCCTTGAAGAACGCCGGAAAAAAGTCTCCTCGGATCTTGATGCAGCCCGAGTCAGCCGGGAGGAAGCCGAGCGGATTCTGGCCGAACAGCGATCCCTTCTGGAAAAGGCGAGAGCCCAGTCGGACGCCATGATCCGCCAGGCCGAAGAAATGGCGAAGACCCTTCGTGAGGAGCGGGAGAAGGAGCTGGCCCAATCGATCAAGGCCGAGCTCGACAAGGCCACCGCCCAGATCGCGGCGGACAGGGAAAAGATGAAGTCGGAGCTCCGGACGGAAACGGTCACCCTGATCGTACGGAGTCTCGAGACCCTTCTCGAGGAAAGCCTTTCCGATACGCAAAAGGTTCTTTACATCAACAAGGCGATGAAGGCTCTCGACGAACGGAAGGCCGGCTGATGGGACGGCGCATCGACGAACGATTTCTGGTGAAGTGGGCCGATGCGATCGCGGGAACGGTCCGGGGGGATGAAGGGAAGCTTGACCGGTGGATGACTCTTCTGGATACGATGAACCGCATCCGGAAGGTCCGCCCGGCCAGAAGCTTTGTTCTTGATGGGCGCTTTTCCCTTGAAGACAAGGTGGTTTTTTTCAGGACGCTCTTGAAGGAGTCGTTGGGGGACAGTCTCCCTGAAAACGAGAACCTCTTTCTTGTTCCTCTTCTGGAGGGAAATCTCTGGGACGGTATTCCTTTTCTAGAAAAGGCGCTTCTGGAGAGATTCGATCTGGAGGCGGGAAGGGTTGTCGTGGAGGTTCATTCACCTGAAGCCCTTTCGGCCGAGAGCCAGGCAAAAATAGTGGAGGCCCTTCTTCGATTCGTCAATGAAGGGCCCGGACGAGAGCTGGCCGGTTCCGTTCCCGCGGAAAAACGACTTTCGGTCAAGCCGGTCTGGAAGGTTCGCCCTGAACTTTTGGCGGGGCTCGAGATCCGGATCGGGTCAAGGGTCTGGGACGCGAGCCTGTCCGCAAAATTGCGGGAGCTTGAGCGGCAGTTATTGAAGACGGCCTGATATTCTCTCCAAGTTCGGAGGGAAACAGGCAATGGATAAAAGCTCGCGCGGCGGGCGACAATCTATCGAGACGAGGGGGCCTTGAAAAGTTCAGAGATTACCGAAAACCTTATGAAAAACCTGGGAAGTTTCAAGGGTGGTGTTGAAACTTCGGACCGTGGAACGATCCTCTCTTCGGGGGATGGAATTCTCCGTATTTCCGGCCTTGAAAAGGCGATGTACGGAGAGATGCTCGAGATCATCAAGGGAGGCTCGGCCCTGGTGCTGAACCTCGAGGAGAATGAAATTGGCGCGGTCATTCTCGAAGGCGGGGAAGAGGCCGTGGTCGGGGACGAAGTCCGCACCACAGGAAAAATCATGGAGGTTCCCGTCGGACCCGGCCTGGTTGGCCGCGTGGTGAATCCCATGGGAGAACCTCTCGATGGAAAGGGCCCGGTCAAGGCCGAGCTTCATTCCCCTATCGAAAAGATCGCTCCGGGCGTCTCGACCCGAAAATCCGTCTCGGTTCCCCTTCAGACGGGGATCAAGTCCATCGACGCCATGATTCCGGTCGGACGGGGGCAGCGCGAACTCATCATCGGCGACCGCCAGACCGGCAAGACCACCATTGCCCTTGACACCATCATCAACCAGAAGGGCAACAACGTCGTCTGCATCTATGTCGCCATCGGGCAGAAAGCGTCGAGCGTCGTCAATGTGGTCCGAACCCTCGAGAAGCACGGCGCCCTGGAATATACCATCGTCGTCTCCGCCTCCGCCGCCGAGTCCGCGGCACTTCAGTACATCGCTCCCTACGCCGGCTGCGCCATGGGAGAATACTTCCGGGATCGAGGGATGGATGCCCTCATCGTCTATGATGACCTGACGAAGCATGCCTGGGCTTACCGCCAGATGTCTCTTCTCCTTCGGCGTCCTCCGGGTCGTGAAGCCTATCCCGGAGACGTTTTCTACCTCCACTCGCGTCTCCTCGAGCGGGCGGCCCGTCTGAATGAAAAGAATGGCGGCGGTTCCCTGACCGCTCTCCCCATCATCGAAACACAGGCCGGTGACGTTTCTGCCTTCGTTCCGACCAACGTCATCTCCATCACAGACGGGCAGATCTATCTTGAAACCGACCTCTTCTATTCGGGGATCCGCCCGGCCATCAACCCCGGAATTTCCGTCTCCAGGGTCGGCGGGGCTGCCCAGATCAAGGCCATGAAACAGGTGGCCGGGAAGATGCGTCTCGAGATGGCCCAGTTCCGCGAGCTGGCCGCCTTTGCCCAGTTCGCCTCGGATCTCGACAAAACGACGCGGGACCAGATCGAGCGGGGTCTCCGGTTGACGGAGATTCTGAAGCAGGGACATTACTCTCCGCTTCCCGTCGAGAAGCAGATTGCCATCATCTTCGCCGTGACCAACGGATTTCTTGACGGAATCAAGCCGGACCGCATCGGAACCTTCGAAAAGGAATTCTTCCTTTATCTCGATAGCCGGAAAGCCGATCTCCTTCGGGCGATCCGGGAGGAGAAGGCCCTGTCGGAAACGACGATCGCCTCCCTCAAGGAAGGTCTGACCGAATTCACCGCTTCTTTCAACGGATAGCCCATGCCCTCTCTTCGATCGATCCGAGGCCGAATCAAATCGGTCAAGAATACGAGACAGATCACGAAGGCCATGGAAATGGTGGCCTCAGCCAAGATGCGCAAGGCCCAGATGCGCGTTCGTGATACCCGGCCCTACGCGGAAAAGATTCTCGAACTGATGGTTCGCCTGTCGGCCATCGAATCTCATAGGCCGAATATCTTTTTCAAGGCCCGCCCTGTGACGACGGTGGGCATCATCCTTGTCTCCACCGATCGCGGACTTTGCGGTCCGATCAATGCCAACGTCTTCCGGCAAGTGAATAAGTTCATGGCCGATCGACCCGGGGTGCGCTTCGAGTTCGTGGTTATCGGAAAGAAAGGCCAGGATTTTGTGCGGAGGAGCGGGCTTAAGGCCGTGGGATCCATTTCGGGTGTCAAGGATCGGGGAAAGATTGAAGAGATCCTTCCTGCAACCCAGGTCGCGATCGAGGAGTTCCAAGAAGGGCGCTGGGACGAGGTTTGGGTTTTTTTCACCGAATTCGTCTCGACATTATCCCAGAAACCCAGGATGGAAAAACTTCTTCCAATAGGACCGGATGTGGTAGAGGGAGGCGGAAAGGGAGCCTCGCCCTTTTTGGGGGAATATCTTTACGAACCGGACACTACGGAAATCCTGGATGTCCTGATCCCCCGCTACTTCGAATCGATCGTTTTCCAGCGTGTCATGGAAAATTTTGCAAGTGAATACAGCGCCAGGATGATGGCGATGCGAAACGCCACCTCCAACGCAAAAGAAGTCATTTACCAGATGACCCTGATCTACAACAAGCTCCGGCAGGCGGCGATCACGCGGGAAATTTCCGAAATCGCCTCGGGAGCGGATGCAGTGCAGCAGGGATAGAGGCGAAAGACCGGATTGTTCTCTCCGGACGGAGGTCCGGGGATGCGTGATCCTTGACCAGGAAAAATGAGGAGTGTTCGGAATGCAGACGGGTGAAATTGTTCAGGTGATCGGACCGGTCGTCGACGTCCGGTTTGAGGGGGAACTTCCCGGGACCTTTGTGGCGCTCGTAGTCGAAGGATCTGGCCTGATTCTCGAGACCCAGCAGCAGCTGGGAGAGAACACGGTCCGCACCATCGCCATGGGGACCACCGACGGTCTGGTCCGTGGCTCGAAGGTGACCAGTACGGGCAAGCCAATCATGGTTCCTGTGGGTCAGAAGGTCCTCGGACGGATGATGGATGTCCTTGGATCTCCGATCGATGATGGAGGGCCGATTTCCACAGAACACATGCGGCCGATCCATGTCGATCCGCCTTCATTCGACGAACTGGCTTCCGCCACCGAGGTCTTCGAAACGGGGATCAAGGTGATCGACCTGATCGCCCCCTTTGCCAAGGGAGGAAAGACAGGCCTTTTCGGAGGAGCGGGAGTCGGCAAGACGGTCATCATCATGGAGCTCATCCGGAACATCGCCATGGAGCACGGCGGATTTTCGGTCTTCGCCGGCGTGGGTGAGCGGACCCGCGAAGGAAACGACCTCTGGAACGAAATGAACGAATCGAAGGTCATCGACAAGACGAGCCTCGTCTACGGACAGATGAACGAGCCGCCTGGAGTCCGCCTTCGCGTCGCCCTCACGGGACTCGCCCAGGCCGAATTCTTCCGGGATGAGGAAAACCGTGACGTGCTCTTTTTTGTCGACAACATCTTCCGGTTCACCCTTGCGGGCGCCGAGGTTTCAGCCCTCCTGGGCCGCATGCCCTCCGCCGTTGGATACCAGCCCACCCTGGCCGTCGAAATGGGTCAGCTCCAGGAACGGATCACCTCCACGAAGAAGGGATCGATCACCTCGGTGCAGGCGGTCTACGTTCCCGCCGACGATCTGACCGATCCAGCCCCAGCCACGACCTTTACCCACCTCGACGCCACCGTCGTGCTGTCCCGCCAGATTGCCGAGCTGGGCATCTATCCGGCCGTCGACCCGCTGGACTCGACCTCCCGAATTCTGGACCCCATGATCATCGGCGACGAGCACTACAGCGTCGCCCGTTCCGTCCAGAAGATCCTCCAGAAGTACAAGGATCTCCAGGACATCATTGCCATCCTCGGAATGGACGAACTCTCCGAGGACGACAAGCAGATCGTGGCCCGGGCCCGGAAAATACAACGCTTCCTTTCCCAGCCCTTCTTCGTGGCTGAAGTCTTTACCGGAGCCCCCGGAAAGTACGTCTCCCGGGAAGACACCGTCAAGGGGTTCAAGGGGATCGTGGAAGGGAAGTATGACCACCTTCCGGAACAGGCTTTCTATATGGTTGGAACGATCGAGGAGGCTCTCGAAAAGGCCGAGAAGCTCAAGGGAAAGGCCTAGGTCATGTCCTTCATGCTGACTCTAGTCACCCAGGAGCGGGAGCTCATCTCCGAAGAGGTGGATTTCGTGAAGGCCAACGGAGTGGATGGGGAATTCGGCGTCCTGACGGGCCATTCTCCCTTCATCTCGCTTCTCGATCCCGGAGAGCTCGTGGTCCGCAAGGGGGACGCTCTCTATTCGTACTATGTGAGCGGAGGTGTGGCCGAAGTCCTTCCAAAATCCGTCATCATCCTGGCCAACACCGTGGAGCGCGCCGACGAGATCGACGAACAGATGGCCAAGAGGGCGCGTCATAACGCGGAAGAGGCACTGAAGCAGCCTATTTCAGAGATCGAACGCCGAACCTATCTCCTGGAGCTCAAACGCGAGTCGGTCCGTCTCTCCATTGTCGCCCGCCGGCGTTCAACACGCCATCCCGGTCAGATTTCAGAAGAATAAATCCGTCCAAGAAATCTTTTTCTTTAATCCTTCCATCCTCCGGCGGCCTTTGAAGGCTGCCGGAGGATTCTTCCGGTCAATTGGCCTTTTCCCGCGATTCTGGTAGGATGAACTCCAAGGGGGAGTTGCGGGAAAATGATCTATGACTGGATATTTCTGATGGTGGGGGGATTTGGGGCGGTCTACTCCGTGCGTCTTCTCCTTCGTCATGAACGAAGGGAAAAATGGGTGGCCTACCTTTTTTCCTCCCTCCTTCTTTTTTTCTGGGGTCTCTTTTCCCTCTCTCCCGCCCGTACAGGAATTCTTCGCATTCTGAACCGCACCTTTCTCGGAAATTCCTGAACCCCTTGCTGGAGGTTGTCGATGGATCATCGGGACAGGGAGAATATTCTGGCCATCATACTGGCGGGGGGAGAGGGAAAACGCCTCTTTCCCCTGACCGCCGACCGCGTCAAGTCCGCCGTTCCTTTTGGAGGAGCCTACCGGATCATTGATTTCGTCCTGTCGAACTTCGTCAATTCGGGTTTTACCAAGATCAAGGTCCTGACCCAGTACAAGTCCCATTCCCTCAACACGCACCTGTCACGGGGTTGGCGACTTTCCCCTCTCCTCGACCAATACATCGATCCAGTTCCGGCCCAGATGCGGACCGGTCCCCACTGGTTTCAGGGGACGGCCGATGCCGTTTTTCAGAACATGAACCTGATTCTCGACGAAAAACCCGACCACGTCTGCATTTTCGGGGGGGACCACATCTTCAAGATGAATATCCGGCAGATGCTGGACCATCATCTGGAGACCGGAGGAGCGGTGACCGTTGCGGCCATCCCGGTCCCGCTCCAGGAGGCCCGGGAGTTCGGGGTCATCCGGACGGAAGGTGACCGAATTCGCGACTTCGTCGAGAAGCCTCCGACCCCGGAGCCGACGGTTCCCGGCGGAAGCACCGCGCTGGCCTCCATGGGGAACTATATCTTCCGGACGAAGGATCTGCTCGCCGTCCTGCGGGAGGACTCCGAAATTTCTTCGTCCAAGCACGACTTCGGCCATAACATTCTTCCCCGTCTTGCGGCGGAAGGGAAGGCCAATGTCTACGACTTCAGCCGGAACACCATTCCGGGGATGGACGAAGTGGAGAAGGGGTACTGGCGTGACATCGGGAATATCGACGCCTACTGGAAAGCCAACATGGACCTCGTTTCCGTGACCCCGTCCTTCAACCTCTACAACCCCTACTGGATCATCAGGACCTACCGCCCCCAGATGCCCCCGGCCAAGTTCGTATTTGCCGATGAAAAGAACAAGCGGGTCGGGGTTGCCACCGATTCGATCGTCTGTGGCGGCACCATCATCTCGGGAGGACAGATCGACCGGTCGATCCTGTCGCACAGCGTCCGGGTCAACAGCTACTCCCATGTCTCCGAATCGGTGGTCTTCAACGGGGTGGATATCGGTCGCTACGCCCGCCTGAACCGGTGCATCGTCGAAAAGGATGTGCGGATACCGGCCGATCTCCGGATTGGTTTTTCCCCCGAGGAAGACCGGAAATTTTTTTCCGTCTCGCCGGGGGGCATCGTCGTGGTGACCCAGGACGGAGTCGAACGATGGATCCGGGAAAACCGGGTATAGGTCTTTTCTGAAAAAGGAATTCTTTTGAACGCCAATGTTCTTTTTGTCTGGCACATGCATCAGCCATCCTATTTCGATCCGCTGACCAACGAGATGGTTTTGCCCTGGGTCCGCCTTCACGGCGTACGGGGTTATTACGACATCCCTCATATGGCGGGACTTTTTCCGAAGATCCGGCAGACGGTGAATATCGTTCCGATTCTTCTGGACCAGATCCTGGCCCTTGCGGATGGACGGGTGGTCGACTCCTACCAGGAGCTCTCCCTCAAGCCCGTAAACGAACTGGACAACGGGGATAAAATCTTCCTGGCGAGGAATTTTTTTTCATGCGCCTACGAAACCATGATTAAGCCCTATCCCCGGTATCTCTTTCTGTGGCAGAAGGTCCAGTCCAGGCAACCCACGAAGGACGAGGATTTCGGCAGAATCGTCTCACAGATGAACCTCCAGGATTTTCTGGATCTTCAGATGTGGTTCAACCTCACATGGTTCGGCTATGCTGCCCGGGCGCGCCATCCGGAGGTCGAGCAGTGGATCGGACAGGGAGCGAATTTCACCGAAGGGGACAAGAAGGCGCTCTTCGACCTTCAGAGGAAAATTCTGAGCGAGCTGGTGCCCCTCTACCGTTCCCTTGCCCGGGAGGGTCGGATCGAGATATCGACCTCTCCCTATTTTCATCCCATCCTCCCCCTTCTCATTTCGTCGAAGACGGCCCGGAGGGCCCATCCCAACCTCTCCCTTCCGGAAGAGTTCGCCTATCCGGAGGACGCCGTCCTTCAGATCGAGACGGCCCTCAGACGCCATGAAGAGGTCTTCGGAATCCGGCCCAAGGGCATGTGGCCCTCCGAAGGGTCGGTTTCCCCTGAGGTGGTCCAGATGGTAAATAAGGCGGGGCTCGAATGGATGGCCTCCGACGAGGACATCCTCTTCATTTCCCGGGACATGGCCCATCTCACGGAGGGAAGCCTTTACGAACCCTACGAGGTGTCCATCGACGGATCGAAGGTGAAGATGGTCTTTCGCGACCGGAATCTCTCGGACCGGATCGGGTTCGCCTATGCCCGCTACAACGGGACGGAGGCGGCCTCGGATCTTCTGGGACACATGGAGCAGATTGCCAAACAGGAGGAGGCGTCCGGCCGTTCGGCGACCATCCCGATCATCCTCGACGGGGAAAATCCCTGGGAGGCCTACTCCGACGGGGGATTTCACTTTCTCAAGACACTTTTCGAGCGGCTCTCCTCTCATGCCTTTCTCCGGACAGAAACCGTTTCGGGAGCCCTGGCGCAAACGTCCGCCCGCCCGATCGACCATCTGGCGACCGGCTCGTGGATCAACCATGATTTCCGCATCTGGATCGGCCATCCCGAGGACAACAAGGGATGGAGCTTTCTGAGGGAGACGCGCCGGGCCTTCGAAGAAATCCTGAAGGGAGAGTCTGGAAAAAAGATTCCCCCGGAAGCGGTGGATCGGGCCCGTCGTGAACTTTTTGCGGCAGAAGGCTCGGACTGGTTCTGGTGGTATGGGGACGAATTCAAGAGCCTCCAGTCTTCGGAGTTCGACCGCCTCTTCCGGGTTCACCAGCAGAATGTCTATCGGATTCTGGGGCTCGCCCCTCCCATCCTGTTAAACGAGCCGATCCGGGAGACGGGGGTGGGGGCCGGGATCATCCTCCCGGTGGACTTCATCCGTCCGGTGATCGACGGGGAGGTGACCCATTATTTCGAATGGACCGGGGCCGGCTTCTTCGACAACCACAAGCTCCAGGGATCGATGTACCTCCGGGATTCCCCGCTGTCGGCGGTCTACTACGGGTTCGACGAGGAGACGCTTTACATTCGGGTCGACTTCGACGAAAACTACCGTCTGGAGGAAAAAACCGGAGCGTCCCTCGTCATGCGGTTTCTCGACCACCGCGAATCGGCCATCCGGTGTCCCCTTGTTCCGGGAACGACGGAAATCCCCTTGGACGGAGTGGAAGGAGGAAAGGCCCGCTGGGGCTTGCGGAAGATCGGCGAGATCGCCATCCCTTACCGGTTCTTGGGTCTCGAGTCCGGGGAGTGGGTCGGGGCCCTGATCGAGCTTTACGAGGGGGAGACAATGGTCGACCAGTGTCCCCGGGGGCATACCCTTTCGATTCAGATTCCCGACGACCAGTTTGTCAAATCGATCTGGAGGCTGTGAGATGGAGTTCTGGAAAGACGGACCGGACAGGGACCGACGGGCAACGATGGTGTTCGTTTTGCACAACCATCAGCCCGCGGGGAACTTTTCCCATGTGTTCCGAGAAGCCTTCGACCGCTGTTATCGTCCGACACTGGAGCTCCTGTGGCAATACGGCAACCTGCATGCCTCTCTCCACTACACCGGTCCACTTCTCGAATGGATCGAGGCCAACGAGCCGGGATTTCTGGACCTCCTTCGAAAAATGGTGGAGCGGAGACAGGTCGAGGTCATTGGAGGGGGTTTTTATGAACCGATTTTCTGCTGGCTCCGGTCGGTCGATCAGAGGCGCCAGGTCGATCTGATGCGGCGCCATCTTGAGAGCAGGCTCGGAGAATCAGGGGAAGGATTCTGGCTGGCGGAACGGGTTTGGGAAACCGACCTGCCGGCGAGACTTTTTCCCCTGGGGCTCACCTACGCCCCTCTTGACGACCATCATTTCCACCTGGCTGGCTTCGACGACGAAGATCTTCATGGCTACTACACTGTCTCCTGGGAGGGGGCTCCGCTTCGGATCTTTCCCATCTCCAAGGATCTTCGGTATCTGATTCCCTTTCGGCCGGTCGATCAGCTTCTGTCTTTTCTCGATCGCCGGGCCCGGGGGGGGCGTGTTCTGACCTATGCCGACGACGGAGAAAAGTTCGGGATCTGGCCCGAGACCTACCGCTGGGTCTGGGAGGAGAAATACCTCGAGCATCTTTTTTCCATGCTGTCGGCCCAGTCGGGATGGCTTCGGGTGGCCTCCATGGGGGAGGTGGTCTCCGATTGCAACCCGACGGGTCAAGCCGTGCTGCCCAACGCCTCCTATACCGAAATGATGGAGTGGGCCCTTCCGGCCCGCACCAGCCATGTTTTTCACGAGTGGGCCCTGAAGTGGGAGAGGGAAGGGGCCGATCCCGACCTCAGGGTCCTCTTCCGCGGCGGTATTTTCGAGAACTTCCTGATCAAGTACCCGGATGTCCACCGCCTCTACCACCGGATGCTCCTGACCGGAAAATTTCTAAGGGACGCCTATTCGGATGCGGAGCCTCCGGATAGCGTGCTTTCCCCCTACCTGAAGGCCCAGGGGAACGACGTTTTCTGGCACGGCCTTTTCGGGGGCGTCTATCTGTCGAATCTCCGCCACGAAGCCTACGCCAATCTTCTCCGGACCGAAAGACTTCTCGAGGAGCAGGGAAGGCTCCCGGTTCCCGCAATCGTGTCGGACGACTTCGACGCCGACGGGGTTCCGGATTTTTTCGTGCGTCAAACGGGTTACAACCTCTGGATCACCCCCCGTTACGGTGGGAGCGTGCTCGAATGGGACGACCGGACCACCGGATTCCACCTGACCAATACCCTGACCCGGCAGGAAGAGGCCTACCACATCCGCCACCGGGAAGAGCGGAAGAAGTCGGAAGGGTCAGCGTCCGGGGAGGTCGGCATTGCCTCGATCCACGACCGCCCGGTGGGAGACGATCGTCATGTTCTGGAGGGGATCGTCTACGACCGACGTCCCCGCCGCGCCTTTGCCGAAGGATTTGCGCCTCTCGGCGCATCCGCCGCGGGGCTCCTCGATGGATCGGCCCTGACGCCGGATATGGGACGGAGTCCCTTCCGGGTTCTTTCTCCTCCGGACGGGGACCTTCGTCTGGAAGGAAGGGGGGAGCTGGCAGGCATTCCCTTCCTCCTGTCGAAGACCTACCGGTTCGAGGGAGATCGCTACTCCGTCGCATGGACCCTCTCCGCGCCCGAGCGGACGGAGCTGCCCGACAGCTGGCGGGAGTGGGCCCTTTATGCGGAACTGCCCCTGACGATGCTGGCTGGCCACGATTCCGGACGCACGATCAGGGTTGAGGGACGGACGGATCCATTCCTCTGGGACGAACCATGGGAGCACGGGGCGGTGGGATGGTATCGGGGAGAGGATTCCTGGTCGAAAACCGCCTTTTCGGCGGAGCTTGACGGGGTCGTCCGACTCATCCACGCGCCGATCGAGACGGTCTCTCTCTCGGAGTCGGGGCTCGAGCGGACTTTCCAGGGGACCCTTTTCATCCACGCGCTCCCCCTCGAACGCCTGTTCGGGGGGGAGGCCCGGATCACGATCGTGACGGGCTATGATTCGAGGAGCTTGCCGCATGCCTGATCTCAGAAAGGATCCCATCGTCGGCCGCTGGGTGATCATCTCCACCGCCAGAAGCCGACGGCCGGTCGACTACAAGACCTTCAAGAACGAATATCGCTACCAGGTCTGCCCCCTTTGCGCGGGACAGGAGGACAAGACCCCGCCCGAGGTGCTGGCCTACCGGATCCAGGGAAGCCTTCCGAATTCTCCGGGATGGACGCTCCGGGTGGTTCCGAACAAGTTCCCGGCCCTGATGGTCGAAGGCAGCCTCGACCGGGAAGGGGTCGGCCTCTACGACAAGATGAACGGGATCGGGGCCCACGAGGTGGTCATCGAAACCCCCGAACACCGGAAGACCCTGGCGAACTTTTCCGAGAAGGAGTTCGAGGACGTCCTCTGGGCTTACCGGGACCGGATCCTCGATCTCAAAAAGGACGCCCGTTTTCGCTACATCATGATTTTCAAGAATTACGGGGAACCGGCCGGCGCCTCGCTCGAGCACAGCCACAGCCAGCTGATCGCCCTTCCCGTCATCCCGACGGTGGTGATCGAGGAGATGGTCGGGGCCAAGACCCATTTCGAAGAGAAGGAGCGGTGCATTTTCTGCGACATCATCCGCCAGGAGGTCATGGACGGCTCCCGTCTCGTCGCAGAAAATCAGGAATTCGTGGCGATCACCCCCTTCGCCTCCCGCTTCCCCTTCGAAGTCTGGATTCTTCCCAAGCGCCATGCCGCCTCCTTCCAGGAGGGGCAGAAATCCCAGTACGAGGCCCTGGCGAAGATCTTTCTTGACGTATTGAGACGCCTCAACAAGGCGCTCATGAATCCTCCCTACAACTTCATCCTCCATACCGCCCCGCTTCAGGACAAGGGGTCGGAGGATTATTACCACTGGCATTTCGAGATCATGCCCACGCTCACCCAGGTGGCCGGCTTCGAATGGGGGACCGGGTTCTACATCAATCCGACCCCTCCGGAGGAGGCCGCCCAGTTTTTGAGAGAAATCACCCTTCCCTGACCGGGGGAGGCGATCGCAGACACGCCGGAGAACCGGCACCAGGACAAACAGGGACCTTTCCAGGAGGAAGAGGCATGTCGCAGGAGACCATGAACGACTGGCAGAAAAAATACCGATATGTGGCGGAGTTTTCAGGATCGACTCCCGAAGTGACCGATCTTTCCCGCCTGAAGAAGGAGTATCTGGACGCCCTTGTAGAGGATTTTCTCTTCCATCCCGATCTGGCGGTCCGGGGACAGGCCTTTCGCCTGATCCGGTCAGGGTTTTCGAAGTCAGGGGCCACGATGGCCTCGATCGAACCTCTCTACCGGGCCATCGGACGTGGGGAGGTCGGGGGCTTCACCGTTCCGGCCATCAACATCCGTGGACTCACTTACCTGACCGTTCGTCGGGTCCTCCGGGCCATGCGCGCGATCGACGGGGGCCCGGTCATCTTCGAGCTCGCCAAGAGCGAAATCGGCTATTCTTTCCAGCGGCCGATGGAATATGCGGGGCTCGTCATGGCCGGCGCCCTGGCGGAGGGGCATGCCGGACCGGTCTTCGTCCAGGGGGACCACTACCAGTTCAATGCGAAGAACTATGCCAAGGATCCTGCGGGCGAGATCGAGGGCCTCAAGAAACTCATCCAGGAGTCGGTCGATGCCGGTTACCGCAACATCGATATCGACGCCTCGACCCTGGTGACCCTCGCTCCTCCGGACCTGAGGGACCAGCAGCGGGAAAACGGCCGCATGACGGCCCTCCTGACCCACTTCATCCGCCAGATCACTCCGGACGGATCGCGTGTCCCCGTGTCGGTGGGGGGCGAGATCGGAGAGGTCGGAAAGGAGAATTCCACGCCCGAGGAGCTCGATGCCTTCATGGAGGTCTATTCCGAGGAGCTCGCCCGCCTCGACTCCCGGGACGTGCCGATCAGCAAAATCAGCGTCCAGACCGGGACTTCCCATGGAGGAGTTCCGCTACCAGACGGGCGCATCGCGCCGGTCAAGCTCGATCTTGCCACCCTCGAAGCCCTCGGTGAGCGGGCGAGGAACCGCTATCACATGGGAGGGGCCGTCCAGCACGGGGCTTCGACGCTCCCGGATGATCTCTTTGACAACTTTCCCAAGGTGAAGACCTTGGAAATCCACCTCGCCACCGGCTTCCAGAATGCCGTTTTCGATCATCCGGCCTTTCCTGCGGCCCTCAAGAAGGAGATGGAGGCCTTCATGACGAAGGAGTTCGCAGGTGAGCGGAAGGCAGGGGAGACGGAGGAGCAGTTCTTCTACAAGAACCGCAAGCGGACCTACGGCCCCTTCAAGAAGGAGCTGTCGTCTCTTCCGCCGAAGGTTCTCGACCCGATCATGGACGACCTCGAGGCGCGGTTCGTCACGCTCTTCAAAAAGCTCGGGCTCACCAAAACGTCGGGAGTCCTCGGGAAGTACTTCGAGGGAAGCGGTCAATGACCTCTTGCCCGGTTCCTGTGAGAGCGGGAAAAATAGACCTTCTTTTCCGGGGTTCAGGCGATTCTCACGCCGAAGACCGATTCTGTTGCCGGGACCTTTCGCAGCACGAATCTCTTCCCAGTCGAGGACCCGCCAGATCCGACCGGTCAGGCTGAAAACGAGGGAGGCACATCATGGCCGATAACCGTGGGAATCTTGTCTTTGTCCTGCACGCGCACCTTCCCTATGTTCGCCATCCGGAGCACGAAGTCTTCCTTGAGGAAAACTGGTTCTTCGAAGGGCTGATCGAGACCTATCTTCCCCTTCTTGCGATGTTCGACCGGCTGGGCCGGGATCACGTCCCTTTCCGGATCACCATGACGCTCTCCCCCACGCTGGTGTCGATGATGGAGGACCCTCTCCTGATGGGCCGCTTCGAAAAACGGCTTTCCCTTCTTCGGGAGCTTTCGGAGCGGGAGGTGGTCCGGACCCGCGGGACGGAGTTCGAAGGGGTTTCGCGATTTTACAGGGACCACCTCGAATTTCTCGAGCGTGTCTACCGGCAGGATCTGGGCCGGAACCTTCCCGGCGCCTTTCGGCGCCATATGGAATCGGGGGCCCTCGAGGGGATCACTTGCGGGGCAACCCACGGTTTCCTGCCTTTTCTTCAGGAAGTTCCGGGGTCGGCGGAAGCCCAGGTCCGGGTCGGCGTTTCGACCTTCCGTCGGGTCTTCGGGCGGGCTCCCCAGGGAATCTGGCTTCCGGAATGCGCCTATTACGAGGGACTCGACCGGATTCTCCGGAAGGAGGGGCTTCGCTTCTTCTTCATGGAGGCCCACGGGCTCCTCTATGCCGACCCGAGGCCTCCGGCCGGGGTCTACGCCCCTTTGGTGACGCCCTCAGGGGTCTGGGCGTTCGGACGCGATCCGGAATCCTCCCGGCAGGTCTGGAGCGCCAAGGAGGGTTATCCCGGGGACTTCGCCTACCGGGATTTCTACCGGGACATCGGCTACGATCTCGATTACGACTACGTTCGTCCCTACCTCCATACCGACGGTCCCCGGGGGATGACGGGTCTCAAATACCACCGTATCACCGGTCCGACCGACCAGAAGGAGGTCTACAACCCGGCCTGGGCCCAGGATCGGGTCAGGGCCCACGCACGGGACTTCGTCGAGCGGAGGTCGGCTCAGGTCCAGGGCCTTGCCGGAGTTCTTGGGATTACGCCAACGGTCGTATGTCCTTACGATGCCGAGCTCTTCGGCCACTGGTGGTTCGAGGGGGTCAATTTTCTTGAGGAGGTTTTTCGGATTGTCGCCAGCCAGAACACGGTCGAGGTCCACACCCCCGTCGAGCTTGTGCGCGCGGGAATTCCGGCCTCCGAAGGATCTCCGGAACCGTCATCCTGGGGGGAAAACGGCTATTATGAGTTTTGGATGAACGGAACGAACGACTGGATCTATCCGCCTCTGTTCGAGGCGGCCCGGGAGATGGCCCGCCTGTCCGAGAGAGCCGGGGAATATCGGGGGCGCGACCGGGAGATTCTGAATCAGATGGGGCGGGAACTCCTTCTGGCCCAGAGTTCGGACTGGCCCTTCATCATGACGACGAAGACGATGGTCGAGTACGCCGTGGACCGGCTCAAGGGCCACCTCTACCAGTTCTGGGCCCTCCGGGAGATGCTGGTCTCGGGCCGTTTCCGGGAAGATGTCTTCCGGGAGCTCCGGGATCGGGACCCCCTCTTTCCCGAACTCGACATGTCGGTTTTTATTCCGCTGGACTGACGACGGATCTCGTTTCCGACCCGTATGGCCTGAAGGGATTTCCTAACGCTTTTCGGCCATGAAGGCCTTGAACCGCTCCAGCTCTTCGAGGGCCCCCTGGAATTCTTCCAGATCGCTCATGAAGGGTCGAATTTTCTCCATTTCCTCCATGAAGCTTTTGAAGCGTTCCATCTCGGCCATGAGGGCCTTCATGCGGTCCTGTTCCGAAACGAACACCGCCCGGAAACGGTCCATCTCCGCGAGAAGGAGCTTGAACTTCTCCACCTCGGCCATGAAGGAGCGGAAGCGCTCCATCTCGACCGTCAGGGCCTTGAAGCGGTCGAGGTCGTTCATGGAGGGCCGGACATAGAACAGTTCGGTCATGAAGGAGCGGAATTTTTCGAGCGTCGAGGCGGTCTTTCCGGGTTCCATGAATCTCTCCATTCTTTGCAAATGTGAATAATAATTATTTATCTTTCATAATAATCATGACGATAAAAAATTGTAAGAGGTTAAAAAAGAAAAATTATTTTTTTATCTTCATTTTTCCAGACAGCTCTCTTCAATGAAAAGGATACACCAATATTTTTGATTGTCCAAGAGGTCCGAACAGCTCTTTACGGAACCAGCGGGACCGGACGAGGAGACAAATGCAGCTGATCCGGCTCCTTCCCCGGTTGTCGTTCATCCCGATCCTCCTTCCGATTCTTGCAGGGTGCGTCACAAACCCTGTTCACCCTCGCCCTTCCGGAAAGGCCGCGCCGCCCTCTCCTCCTTCCGCACGTCCCCAGTCCGCCCTCCCTCTCACGAATGGGCCAATTCCCTCTTCCGCTCCGGCTCCCGGGCCCCTATTTTCGTCCTCCTCTTCCTGCGCTTCCGTGATTGTTTCTGCCACGGGAACCCGTCTGGAATTTGTCATGGTTGGAACGGCCTCCTTCGAAAAGAACCTGTCGAAGGAGCGCCTTCTGGCCCTTGCCACGCAGGACGCCCTTGCCCGGATTGACCGGTGCACCCGCCTTGAGACGCGTCTGTCTCGATTCTACGATCGGACCTCTCTTCCGGATCCCGGGGATCCGGCGCGAATCCTGCGGATGATCCGGAAAGCCCTGGCCCCAGAGCCACACTACAGGATCGTCTCCGAGGACTGCGAGGAAAAGGGAGGCCGACAGTTTTGTCAGGCGACCCTCGAAGGAACTCTTCGGAGATTTCGGCAGGATTCTGGATTCCGGGTTCTCTCCGCAGGACCGGGACGGGGGGGTGCGTTCCGGGAGGGGGAGCCGATGACGCTTCGGTTTTCCCTGACAAAAAATGGCTGGATCTGGATTTTCGACGTGGACCGGAAACGGGGGGCAACGCTTCTCTTTCCGGGACCTCCCTTTCCGGATGTGAAAAACGGGATTGCGGCGAGGAAGGTCTTTGTTTTTCCCCCGGAGACCCAGGCGGCGATCCGTCTCGTTGTCGCCCTTCCTGCAGGGGCGCAAAAAAGGATCGGCCATCTCTGGGTCGTCGCACTCCGGAGGCCCGACTGGCCGGAGCTTGCAGCACTCGGGAACGGAAAGCCGGAGTGGGGTGGGAGGATTTCCACGGAACGTTTCTTCGCGAGAATTCTCCCGTCTCTTGGGAGGATCGCTCCTTCCGGGGAATGGAGCCTTCGGGTGATCCCCTATGAGATTCTTCCAAAACAGGGGACTTCACCCCAAAAATAAGGACCCCCGTTCCGGTCCTGAAACAGGTTTTCCCCCGGGCTGTGGCGTGAATAGGGCCGTCCCCGGCCCCCGGAAGGGCAGAAAGAGTGGCTCCGGTCCGTTCTGGACTTAAAAAAGGGCGTGTGCTATAGTCCGATGAGTTTGGCGGGTTCAAATGGAGACGATTTATGATCGCGATAAGAAATTCTTGAGCCAATTCGGACGATGCATCTGTTAGGATTGCAATGCGCCGGTAATGGACACCATCGGATGACGGACGGAGAGAAGAGGGTCAGAATTCGATAGGGAGGCCGGTTCAGCCGGCTTCATGACAATAAAAATTTCATAGATTATGAAAGCTTTCATGGTGAATGAAATGTTTCATAGGCTATGAAAGCGACTGAAAGTTGGCAGTGAGACTGACGCTTTCCAGAAAAAATCGCATTCTCGTTGGAGGTCTGGTCCTTCTCGTCCTGACCTCCGTCCTATTCTATGCTGCCCGCAAGCCGGGCTCCGTTTCTTCCCCGCTCCCCCTCGAGAAAGCCTCTCTTCCCTACGATCCCTCCCGCTATCGCCCCGGCCGCGTCCGCTACCGCCACTTCGAACTCTGGACCTCGATTCCCGGGGTCATCCACGGTTTCCGGAAAGCGATCGTCTATGGCCATGTTCCGGGGTATCTCAAATTTTTAAATGTCGACAAGGGGGACTGGGTCACCCGGGGACAGGTCCTGGGATACATCTACGATCCGGAGCTTTATCAGAGCTGGCAGCGGGCGCTTGCGGAAGCCGAGATCGCCCACATCACCTTCCTCCGGAAATACCGGGTCTGGAAGGACGACCCCCGGGTCATCTCCCTGCAGCGGGTCCAGATGGCCGAGGCGCTCTGGAAGGAACGCGAGGCCCGGGCAAAGTATTACCATTCCCTTGTCCGCTACAAGACAATCGTCGCCCCTTTCACCGGCATCATTACTCATCGTTATGTGGATCCCTGGAACCTCGTCTCCCGGGGAACCGGGGGGACGACTCCCGCCCTTCCCATCGTCAAGGTCACGGATGTGGACGAAATGCGTCTCTATGTCGGCGTTCCCGAGCATTTCGTCCGATTCATCAAACGGGGATTGCCCACGGAACTCCGGGCCCAGGGACTTCCGGGCCAGATCTTCAAGGCCCGGGTCACCCGGTATGCCTTCCGTCTCAACCCGGAAACGCGCACGATGCGGACCGAAATCGATGTCGATAATCCCCGTCATCTCCTTCACCCAGGCATGTTCGTGGATGCCCGCATCCGCCTTCATGTCTATCCTCACGTCCTCTCCGTCCACCATATGGCGGTGATCGAGGAGCGCCACGGAAATTTCATCTTTGTCCTTCGGAACGGAAAGAAGGTCAAGCGTCCTGTGGTGGTGGGATACCGGAACGGGGACTACACCGAGATTCTCCAGGGGCTCGACGGGTCGGAGACAGTCCTCGTCAAGCTTCACAAAACAATTTTCTAAGATCCTGCAAACCTGCTACTCCGGATAACCGGGGATCAACGGAAAAGGGAGATGCTTCATGTTTCTAGTCAGGATGTCGCTCAAGAGCCCCTATTCGATCATCGCGATGGCCCTGGCCATCGTTCTGCTGGGCGCCCAGAGCCTCTCCTCCATGAACGTCTCCATTCTTCCCCGGATTCCCCTGCCGGTCGTCGAGGTCCTGACCGTCTTCCCGGGAATGAATGTCTACAACACCGAGATGGACATCACCGAACAGATGGAGCGCATCATCCTCCAGGCCCCTTACATCCGGTCGGTGAAGTCGGAGAGTCTGGTCGGGATCAGCATGATCCAGATCCGCTTCCGGTCGACCTATTCGCTGTCGGCCGGGGTCTCGATGGTGACATCGCTCGTCTACTCTTCGCTCAAGTATCTTCCTCCCGGCATCTTTCCCCCCATCATCATTCCCTTCGGCATCTCGGCCATCCCCATTGCGGATCTGGTCCTCTCCTCGAAGGAGCTGACCCAGATGCAGATGTTCGACCTCGGATATTACAATGTCCGCTCCCAGATGGGGACAGTCCCCGGCGTGGCCGCTCCCCCCGTTTTCGGAGGTCTCTCCCGGCAGATCCAGGTCTACACCAACAATACCGCTCTTCTGGCCCGGGGGCTCACGATCTGGGATGTGGTCAACGCCCTGAACAGGCAGAACATCGTCTGGCCGGCGGGATTCGCCAAGATCGGCGATATGAGCTACAACGTCTTTGTGAACGCCCTTCTGGGGCCGGTCAAGACGATCGGGGACGTTCCGATCAAGGTCGAGCATGGACAACCCGTTTACATCAAGGATATCGGAGTTGCCAAGGACTCCTACCGCATCCAGACCAATCCCGTCCGGGTCGACGGCCGGAAATCCGTGTACATTCCCGTTCTGAAGCAGGAAGGGGCCAACACCGTCAAGGTGATCGACGCCACGAGAAACGCGATCAAGACCTTCTACGGTCTTCCGAAAAGCCTCGACATCTCGCTGGTCTTCGACCAGTCCGTCTACATCCGGGACTCGGTCGCCTCGCTTGAGCGTGAAGGGGCCGTCGGGATCCTGTTGACCGCGGCCATGATCTTGATCTTTCTCGGAAACGTCCGCTCCACCCTCATCATCACCACCTCCATTCCCCTGTCTCTTCTGGTGGGATTCGTCATGCTGAACGCCACCGGCCAGACGATCAACATCATGACCCTGGGAGGATTGGCCCTGGCCATCGGGCGCTTGGTCGACGACGCCATCGTGGTCCTCGAAAACACAAACCGCCATCTGGAGATGGGAAAAGCGCCATCCCAGGCGGCCTTGGACGGGGCCGGAGAGGTCGCCATGCCGGTTCTGGCCTCGACGATCGCCACCATGATCGTGTTTTCCCCGGTTCTCTTCCTCCTGGGCAAGGGCAAGTATCTCTTCACCCCCCTGGCTGCAGCCGTCGCCTATTCCATGCTGGCCTCCTACTTCGTCTCCATGACTCTGGTCCCGGTCCTTTCGGCATGGTTTCTGAAGCCGGAGTCGGCCTACAAGAACAGCCGGTCCCTTTTTCGCCGGGGGGTCACCCGGTTCAACGACTTTTTCGACAGGTTCAGAAAAATATACAGGACTTATCTGAAGATCGCCCTTCTCCATCGTGGTCCGGTCTCGATCCTGATCTTCCTGGCCTTCGTTGGCTCCTTCTTCCTATTTTCCCGAATCGGCTCCGAATACTTTCCACCCGACGACACCGGGGCCTTCATCATCCAGATGCGCCTGCCAGATGGGAGCCGGATCGAAAAGACCGATGCAGTCAGCGCCCGGGTCGACGCCGCCATCCGCCGAATCATTCCGTCCAAGGACATCGTCCACATCGTGATCAACGAAGGGGTCCGGCCCGGTTGGGATGCCATGTACACCACCAATCTCTGGAGCCACATGGCCTTCGTTCTCGTCCAGCTCAATCCCTCCAACGAGCGCAAGCGCTCGATGTGGGATTTTCAGCACGAGCTCAGGCCCTATCTTGTCGCCCATTTTCCCAACGTCGAGTTCTACTTCGAATCCTCCTCCATCATCACGCAGATCCTGGCGGGCTCGGGGGAGGCCCCGATCGATATCCAGCTCCTGGGTCCCTCCTATCGGAAGCTGGGGGAGATTGCCCACAGGATCGTGGACCACATTCGGACCATTCCCGGCACCACCGATGTACGCTTGAAGCAGAACATCCATTACCCCTCGATGTTCATCGATGTGGACCGGAGCAAAGCCCAGTTTCTGGGGGTGACCGAGCTCGACGTGGAGCGGAACGTCATCACGAGCCTCGTGACGGACGTTGCGATCGGGGAAAACTTCTGGGTGGATCAGACTACGGGGAATCCTTATTTCCTGACCGCCCAGTATCCCGAGGACAAGATCAACTCCATGGACGCCCTCTCGAACATCCTCATTCGCCAGCTCAAGGGATCGGACTATACGGAATCGGGAGTGGAGAATCCTCCCATCTACCTCCGGGACATCGCCCAGATTCGCAGGATCACTATTCCTCCGGCCATCTTCCATTACAACGTTCAGCGGGTGGTCGACATCCTGGTCAACGTGACTCATGATCCGGGGGTCTCCCTGGGCGGAGTCGGGAGCAAGATCGACACCTATCTGGGAAAAATGAATTTTCCGAAGGGTTACTCCTGGAGAGAGTCGGGGATGCTGGCCTCGATGCATCGGTCGTTCAGTTCGATGGGCCTTGCGGTTCTCCTGGCCATGGCCCTGGTTTACCTGGCCCTTGTGGCCCAGTTCCAGTCCTTCCTCGATCCCTTCATCATCATGATGTCCGTCCCCTTCGGCCTCATCGGGGTCTTCGCCATGCTGTATGCCACCGGAACCGGGATCAACGTGGAGTCCATGATCGGGGTCATCATGGACATCGGGATCGGGGTTTCGAATTCGGTCCTCCTGGTGGAATTTGCCATCCGTCTGCGCGCCCAGGGGGCGCCCCTCTATCGAGCGGTGGTGGAGGCGGGTTCCACGCGTCTTCGTCCGATCCTGATGACGGCGGTCGGAACGGTTCTTGCCATGATCCCGACCGCCATCGGGATGGGGGTCGGCTCCGGAGCCGAGGAGCCTCTGGCCCGGGCCGTGATCGGGGGCCTCATGGTCATGACAGTCCTGACGCTCGTTCAGGTTCCCATTTTCTATGTGATTCTCCACACATGGGAGGAGAAATGGAGGGCCCGGAGAGCCGGGAGATAGACTGAGGGGTGAGGATTCCTCATGGATAAGGCCGGCTCCCGCGATCAGGAGCCGGTGAGGGTTGAGGAAAGGGAAGGATTCGGATCAGTCGGGGGAGACGAAGGGAAAGTCGGAGATCTCGAAAGATTGTCCCGCTCCGTCGATGAGGGTCGTTCCCGGCTCCCAGTGGGCCCGTTTCACGTACCCCAGGCCGATGACGCCTCCGGCGGCGGGAGAATAGGCGAGCGAGGTGATGCTCCCGGCCTCCGAGCCGTCAAGGGCCGAAAAAAGAGGACGGGGGCAGGCAGTCTCCAGGATCTTTGGGGTCTTCGCCCGGAGTCCGGTGAGCTTTCTCGAGAGCTGTCCCTGGAACTTGAGGCGGGTGACCGGCTCCTGGCCGACATAGCATCCTTTGTTGTAGGAAACGGCGACGGCGTCGAGGCCGGCCTCGGCCGGAAAGTGGCCTTCGTTCAGCTCGAAGGGGGGAAGGGGAATGCCGCATTCGAGGCGGAAGATCTCCATGTCTTCGGGAGCGAGACGCCTCCCCCCGGCCGAGAGGACACGGCGCTCAAGGTCCTGGAGGGTTTTTTCGAAGGAGTCCCCGGGAATCCAGAGATCGATCCAGGGGCCTGTCTCCCGTTCGAAGGCGAACCGGTGAGGATGGAGGAAGGCAAATCCGCCCCCCGCAAGGGTCCGGAGACCGTCTTCCGCCGGATCGCTCGAAAAGAGGGGAGTGGCCAGTGCGGGCGCTTCCCGGCCGACCAGAGTGAGGCTTCGAAACCCAGCGGTCAGGGATGTGAGGGTCGCTTTGGTTCGAAAGAAGAGATATTTTTTAAGATGAGCAACAAACTCCTCTTCCATCCCTCCGGAGGGGGAGAGAAGGATGTCGTCGGGCCGGACGGCGATCCAGGCGTCGAAGAGAATGCGGGCCTTGGGATTCAGGAAAAAACCGTAGCGAAGGGATCCCGTTGGCTGTGTCGCCACGTCCTGGCAGAGAAGACCCTGGAGAAAGGTGACGCGATCTTCCCCGGAGACGGAGATGAGCGACCGGGAAGTGGCGGGGGCGAAAAGTCCGGCGTGTGCGTGGGCCGGGCGGGTATCTGTGGGGTGTGTCTGCATGGATGCGGGGCTCCTAATTCCGGGTTTTTCTCCCGGGAGTTGTCGTCTGGGTCCATGAAAGCGTCCTTTGCTGATATTAGGGAGACGAATCGAATGGTGTCAATGATTAGAAAAAATATCCCGACCGGAGGGGCCGGAGGAAAAAAAGATGAGTGACGGAGAAACCACTCCCGCGGCGAACACCGAGGGCGGCCATCCGGCTGGAGAGGACCATGAGTCCTTCCGTCCAGAGTGGAGAAATGAAATCGACCTCACCGATGTACACCTTTCTCCGCGCGCCCGGCGGATCATCCTTGTCCTTTTCGCCGTCCTGATCATCGGACCCCTCATCCTTTTCGTCTACTACTGGATCTTCCCTCCGAAGCCTCCGGTCCAGCCCCTTGCCGTGGTTCAGGTCCTGCCGGTCCGCCTCCGGACCCTCCACCACAAGGTGACGATCCCGGCGGGAATCGAGTCTTTCCGGAAGGCCATCCTGTACGCCCATGTGCCGGGCTACCTCAAGTATCTGAACGTCGACAAGGGGGACTATGTGCACAAAGGCCAGGTGCTGGCCTATATCCAGGATCCTGAGCTCTACCAGACCTACCAGCGCTCCGTTGCCCGGGTCCGCATCGCCGACCTCACTTACCACCGGATCAAGAGGGTCTGGCTCGACCATCCGGCCCTCATCTCGAAGGAGCGGGTCCAGCAGAAACTCGCGGCCTACCTGAAGGCGGTGGCGGAAATGCGCCACGAGGAGGCGCTGATTTCCTACAAGACCATCGCGGCTCCCTTCGACGGAATGATCACCCATCGCTATGTGGATCCCGGCAAGCTGATATCGGAAGGGACCAATGCCACTGCGACCGCCCAGCCGATCGTGACGCTCGAGCAGGTAGATACCCTTCGGGCCTACGTCTGGGTCCCGGCCGACGTGGCGCCCCTGATCCGCCGGGGTCAGCGGGTCAAGGTCCATTTCGCGGGCCTCCCCCACCAGACATTCTGGGGCCGGGTCACCCGGTACGATTTCGAGGAGAATCAGAGAACGAGAACGATGCGGACCGAGGTCGACATGGAAAATCCGGACTTCGTCATCCATCCCGGGATGTACGGCAAGTTCACCTTTTATCTTCAGCGCTATCCCGACTCGATCCTCATTCCGGGAATGGCCGTCATGGCCCGGCGCGACAAGCCCTATTCGGTCATGATCGTCAAAAACGGGAAGGTGCTCGAGGTTCCGGTGACGCTGGGCATTGACAACGCCAAGTGGGTCCAGGTTCTCTCGGGCCTCTCCGCCGGGGACGAGCTTGTCCTTGCCGGAAAATGGCATGTCCATTCGGGACAGAAGGTCAGGGCCGTACCCTACAAGCCGGTGCCGTTCCGGCCGGCCAGACAGCTGTGACGCACGTCCGACGCCCTTTTCTGCCGGACGTCCTATGGAAGGATCGACTGCGATGATCTCCAAAGAAACAATAAAGGCGAAAAAACACCTTCCGGCAAAGGACGGCAAGGGGGGAGCCCGTGCCCGTGGGGCGCGACTCCTCGCTGGACTTCTGTTCTTTCTGCTTGAAGGGGCGACTCTTCTTGGACTTCCCTCTTGGGCCCAGGCGGACAACCAGACGGTCATTTCCTCGGAGGACGTGCCGCCAGACACGCTTTCGGTCGACCAGGCGGTCAGCTTCGGTCTTGCCCACCATCCGAAACTTTTCTGGTTTCGCCACACGGTCAGGAAAAAAGGGGCCCGTGTCAAGGTGTCCAAGTCCCACTTCTATCCTCACGTCGGTGTGGGGGCGATGTACGGGATCGCCAACCCGGGTCTCGGCAACGAATTCCTCAACAACCTGAACTTCGTGACGCCGGTCTTTCCCATGGACTATACCAAGATGGGTCCCCTCTCCGCCCCGAACGAACCGGCAGGTCTGGCGACGATCGGGGTCAACCAGCTCCTGCTCGACTTCGGCAAGTTCGAGCACCGGGTCAAGCAGCGGCTCGCGGGAAAGCGCGCCTCCGAGTTCTGGCTCTACAGCCAGGATGCCTGGGTCATTCTCCAGGTGAAGGAGGCCTACTACCATGTCCTTCTGGACCGGAAGCTGATCGCGGTCTACCAGAAGAACCTCGAACAGCGAAAACTTGTCAAGAATCTGACAAGATCCCTTTACAAGGCCGATTACCGCTCCCAGCTCGACTATGATCTGGCCAAGGTCGACTACGAAAAAGCCCGGGCGCTTCTGGAGTCCGAAAAGGACGACCTTGTGGCCCAGATCGCCCACTTGAACGATGCCATGGGTCTTGGACAGGCCGGACGGAACGACTACCATCTGACCGGGAATCTGGGACAGGTCTCCGATGTGGTGGTGGGACGTGACGAGGCGGTGACACGGGGGCTCACCTACCGGCCGGAGATCAATGCCTACCGAAACCTTTTCCAGCAGGAAAAAGAACGGACCCGGTTCATGAGGGCCCAGCACTATCCTCTGATCTCCGCCTTCGGCAATTATGGTTTCATGGCCAACCTGGTGACAAATGAGAGTTATGTTCCCGGCATGTGGTCGGGGGGCGGCACGATCACCGTTCCCATCTACACCGGTGGAATGATCCGGGGCGAAACCGAGCGGGCCCATGAAAAATCCCGGGAGCGGCAATACGGGATCTCCGATTGGTCCCACAACATCCGCTATCAGGTGGTGCGTGCCCGGGCCCGCACGCGCTCCGACCTCGCCGACATCCGGGCCTACACCGAGGCGGTGAAGGAGGCGAAGCTCGCCCTGGTCCTGGCCAACAAGCGTTACACGGCAAACCTGATCTCGATCGTCGACCTGACCCTGGCCGAGGTCTATCTGCTCAATACCGAAGCGGCTCTTGCCACCTATCAGTACCGCTACCAGGTGGATCGGGCGACGTTCCGGTTTGCCGAAGGGGTCGACTACCTGGCCTATCTTCCCGGGGTGCGCAAGAAGGTGGTGGGGCAGGATCCCGTGGCGAAGTGACGAGTTGACCGGATTTTGTCCCTCTTGCTATTGTTGACGGAAGTGCGGGACAGGAGAGGGCCCGGGGACAGGCATAGTGTGAAGGTGGAGGATTGGGCGTGGAAAAGGTGATCATACTGGGAACGGGACCGGCGGGGTTGACGGCCGCTCTTTACACGGCGCGGGCCTTTCTGTCGCCGCTGGTTCTGGAAGGACCCCAGGCCGGGGGACAGCTCACGATCACGACCGAGGTCGAAAACTTTCCGGGATTCCCGGACGGGATCACGGGGCCGGAGCTGATCGAGCGGATGAGGGGACAGGTCCTCCGGTTTGGAGCCCGTATCGAGTCTGCGGTGATCGAACGGGTTGAAAGACGGGAAGGGGGCGGTTTCCGGGTGATGACCGACGACGGGAAGACTTACGAAAGCTGGACGGTGATCGTGGCCACCGGCGCCTCGGCCAAGTTCCTGGGGCTGCCTTCGGAGAAGGCCCTGATGGGGGCGGGAGTCTCCGCCTGCGCCACCTGCGACGGATTCTTTTTCAGGGGAAAGGAGATCGTGGTGGTGGGAGGTGGCGATACCGCGCTCGAGGAAGCCATGTTCCTGACCCGTTTTGCCACGAAGGTGACCGTCATTCATCGCCGGGAGACCCTTCGTGCCTCCAAGATCATGCAGGAGAAGGCCTTCGAGAATCCGAAGATCGATTTTCTCTGGAACAAGGAAATCCTCGAAGTTCTCGACATCTCGATGCAGCAGGTGACCGGAGTCCGGATCCGGGACACGAAGACCGGTGAGGAGTCGATCCATCCCTGCAGCGGTTTCTTCGTCGCCATCGGCCATAGCCCCAATACCGCCTTTCTTCACGGCCTGGCCGAGACGGATGCCGTGGGGTACCTCAAGACGACCTCCGGGTCGAAGACCAGTGTGCCGGGGCTCTTCGCCGCCGGAGATGTTTCCGATCCCGTCTACCGCCAGGCGATCTCGGCGGCGGGAACCGGTTGCATGGCGGCGATCGACGCGGAGCGCTTCCTCGAGGCCTCCGGTGTCGAAAAGAGGTAGTCCCCCTTGAAAATCTTAAAGATTGTCGCCCTGTCGATCTTTCTGGGGCTGGTCTACCTCGGCGGGGACCTCATTGCGAACAATACCGCCTTCATCAATACCCCGGGCCCGCTGGCGCGCCTCCATGTCTATTTCACATTGAACCGGGCCTGGACGACGGGGGGGTATCCCCTCCCGGAGGTCCACCCCCGGGTGTTCTACGGGGATCCGGCCAAGCTCTATGCGAACATCACCCATTCGGTCAGGAGTTTTTCCGGATGGCGGATCGAGAGCGCGGATTCCGGTCGTCTCGTCGTTCGGGTCTCGCCTTCCTTCTGGCATCATGGCTCCCGGCTTGTGGTGACGCTCTCTCCGCTTCGGGGAGGCCTCCGGATGGACGTGGAAGCCTCCTCACTCTCGGAGTCTCCCGATCTGGGAGCCGACCGGAACTACATTCTGAATTTGTTTCACGAAATCGGAGACGAAAATGCCATTCATCCCCCGGTCTGACCGACGTATTCCTTTGATCATTCTTCTTCTGGTGGGGGTCCTGACCGGGGCCCTCCTTTCCGGAAGTCCCGCCATGGCGGCACCTCAGGATCTTTCCGGTGAGGAGTCTCCCGGACCGGTGACCCAGTATTCCTCTCTGGCCCTTCCGGTCAGCAACTTCGGATTCAGGGGGATCGCCCGGGATAAAAGAGGAACCCTTTTTGTCGCCTCCTCCCTCAGAAACGGGCTCTATATCCTCCCTCCCTCCTGCCGAAGCGAGGATTGCGCGACCCTGATCCGGCTCGCCCCCTCTCTGGGGGACCCGGGGGATGTGGTGGCCGACTCGAAGCGGGGAGGGGCCTACGTCCTTCTCCGCCTGGGTGACCGGGTGACCTATGTTCCCCCCCGCTGTCTCTCGGAATCCTGCCTCCGGACCTTTCTTCTTCCGGAACGGCCGTCCTATCCCTTCCGGGCCGTCTACGACACCGGAAGGGATAGGCTCGCCGTTCTGGACCGCCTGGCCAACCGGGTGGTCTTTCTGTCGGGAGGCTGCCTCCGAAGACAGTGCCTTTCCTTCGTCCGCCTTCCGGTCCTGGGGCCTGCGACTGGCCTTGCCTACGATCCGAAGCGGGCCGATCTCTGGGTGACCTTTGGCCGAACCGGATCGATCGTCCGGATTCCCTCCGGCTGCCGAAAGACCTCCTGCGCAGTGGCCTACCCCGCCTCCGTAGCCGAAGAGTTTCCGGCCTCTCCGGTCGTTTCCGCTGCCGAAGACCGCCTCTACCTGAGCCTCAAGAAAGGGGGGGCCCTGGGGTGGGTCGACCTCGGAAAAAACCCCGCCTCCCTTCACATCCAGGATCTCGAGCCGACAACGGGATCCATTTCCCGGATCGCGGCCCTGCCCTCCGGAGGGGTCTTTCTCGTGACCGGGGGCTCCCATCCCCACGCCGGATACTTCCGCGCCTCGAAGGACTGTCCCGAGGGGTGTTTCGATCTCCGACTCTTCCCTCTGTCCAACGGAACGCCGGCGGCCCTGACCCCGGGAGGGCGGAAGGATCTCTGGATGACCGTCGACGACCGGGATGCCCTGTTTCGGATGAGCCTCTCCTGCGACCGGAAGGCCAGCACCCTCTCCCGGGCCTGCATCGGCAAGGTTCCCTTCGAGAAGATCGAAACGCTCTACCATTCCCGGTACCACCAGGAGATCCAGGTTCCGAAGGAGCCCTCTCCCGACCTCTCCCATCCCTCCGACTGACGGAGGCGGGATCGTCCGGAGAAGTCTCCCTAAAACCCGGGGCCGGGATCGTTTTCGCATCCACCGAACCGAAAGGAGACGCTCCATGCTTTCAAAAAAACGCTCCCTCTCGACCCTCTCTCCCGAAGAACTTATTCTCTCCGTGACCTACGGGAGCCGGACCTTCTCCCGTGAGATCCCCCGCTTCGAAATCCCGGAGGAGGGAATGCCGGCAGAAGCCGCCTACCGCCTCATCTCCGACGAGCTGAATCTCGACGGCAATCCCGCCCTGAACCTCGCCACTTTTGTCACTACCTGGATGGAGCCCGAGGCCGAAAAGCTGATCGCCTGCACCCTCAACAAAAATCTGGTGGATCAGGAGGAGTACCCCCAGACGGGGGTGATCCAGGAGCGTGCAGTCAACATGCTCGCCCGTCTCTTTCATGCACCGAAGGGCGCGTCGGGAATCGGGACGGCGACGGTCGGCTCCTCCGAGGCGATCATGCTGGCCCTTCTGGCCCACAAGACGACCTGGAAAAAGGCCCGTCTCGCCCGGGAGCTCCCCGTCGACCGCCCGAACATCGTCGCCTCGAGCGGCGTTCACGTGGTCTGGGAAAAGTTCGCCCGCTACTTTGATGTGGAGCTCCGGCTTCTTCCGGTGGCCGGGGAGAGGTATACCCTCGATCCCGGGGCCGTGGCGGAGGCAGTGGACGAGCGGACGATCTGCGTCGGGGCGATCCTGGGTTCGACCTACACCGGACATCTCGATCCAGTGGAGGAGATCGACCGGGTTCTTTCCGAAATCAAGGCGAAAAAAGGCTGGGACATCCCCCTTCATGTCGACGGAGCGAGCGGGGGATTCGTCCTGCCCTTCCTCGAGCCCGATCTCGCCTGGGACTTTCGGCTCCCCCACGTCCGCTCCATCAACGTCTCCGGACACAAGTACGGGCTGGTCTATCCAGGGATCGGCTGGCTCCTTTTCCGGGAGGAGAAGGATCTTCCGGATGAGCTCGTCTTCCGGGTCAACTACCTGGGAGGAGAGGAGGCGACCTACACCCTGAACTTCTCCCGGGGAAGCTCCATGATGCTGGCCCAGTACTACATGCTTCTCCGGCTTGGATTCGAGGGGTACCGGCGGATCCATTCCGTGTCCCTCGCCAATGCCCGCACCCTTGCCAAGAATCTGGCCGGTGATCGCCGCTTCAAGGTGGTGGGTCCCGCGGACCATCTTCCGATCGTAACTTTCTCGGTTGCCCCCGATGCGGGATTTTCCGAGACCGATCTGTCGGAGAAGATCCGGGAGCGGGGCTGGATCCTGCCCGCCTACACCCTTCCTCCCGACCTGAATCACCGCTCGGTCCTCCGGGTGGTGGTGAAGGAGAATTTCAGCCGGGACATGGTCGACCTTCTTCTCGAGGATATCGATCGGGCCGCCTCGGCCCTGTCCGGGGAGCGAACATTCCCCCGCAAATTCCGCCGCCGGCCGGCGGTCTGCTAGCCCAGAAAGGTCCGGATTTTTTGCGGCAACCCGCAGGAAAGCGCTGCTTGTGCTGTGCTCCTCCGGAGAAGTCCCTGTCATCGACAGGAGGTTCTTTTTTAAATTAAATAATGATAATATTTATTGATATATAAATGATTGTTTTTATGTGTTGACTTCTTAGGCAGAATCCTATAATTTTTTCAGATGTCGGAAATCATACCTCTGGGGTATCGGACCGAAACGTATCCCGTTCTCCCTATAAGGCGTCACCCACGAACTGTTAAAAGTCGACCGCGATCGTCGGTCGGCAAGGAGAGCCCGTGACTGGGCGCAAGAACCGTTGGGAAGAGGAGCACTTCCGGTTCCAGGCGATCTTCGAGTCCTCCGTCGACGCCATCCTGGCCGTCGATCCCCAGCGGCACATCGTTCTGGCCAGCCCCTCCGTCCAGCGGATTTTCGGCTATGATCCTTCCGAGCTCATCGGCCAGTCCATCGCCGTTCTCTATCATCGCCACGAAGACTTCGTCGAGCAGGGACGGCTCCGGTACTCGATGGAGGCCTCCGAAAGTCTCGCCCCTTACGAAGTGGAGTACCGTCGGAAGGACGGAACGACCTTTCCCGGGGAGGCCTCCGGACGAAAGATCCTCTCGTCTCGGGGAAACGGAAAGATCGCAGGCTTCATGGTCATGATCCGGGACATCTCCCGGAGAAAGCAGCTCATGGTTGCGCTCGCCCGGGAGCGGGAGCAGTGGTTCGTGACCCTCAAGTCCCTCGGGGACGCCGTTGTCGTGACAGACGGCCAGGGTCTGGTCACCTTCATGAATCCCGTCGCCGAAACCCTGACCGGCTATTCCCTCCTCGAGGCCTCGGGACGGCCGGTGGACGAGGTCTTCCGGATCGAAGACGAGACGACCGGAGCGCGTGTCGACGACCCGGTCCGGCGCTGCCTTGCCGGAGAACGTCTGTCCGGTCTCTCCAATCACATCGCCCTTCTCTCCCGGAACGGACAGAAGATTGCGATCGAGGAGACCGCTTCTCCCGTTCTGGATACCGAACACCGGATCACCGGGATCGTCCTGGTGTTTCGGGACGTGACGGAAAAGCGCGAAATGGAGCGCCGTCTCGCCTATCAGGCCCAGTTCGACCATCTTACGCGGATTCCCAACCGCGTCCTTTTTCACGACCGTCTCGACCAGGCCCTGGAACGGGCCCGCCGCCAGGGGGCGCCACTGGCCCTTCTCTACATGGATCTCGACAGCTTCAAGGAGGTCAACGACAGCCTGGGCCACCAGGCCGGAGACCTCGTTCTCCGGGAAGCCGCCACCCGGCTCGTCCGTGTGACCCGGGGAGAGGACACGGTTGCCCGGATGGGAGGGGATGAATTCACCGTCATCATGACCGGCTTCGACTCCCAGGAGGGGATCCTGTCGGCCGTCGACCGGATCTTCGGCGAGCTCTCCCAGCCGATCCGGATCGGGGGCCGGGACCTCGTGGTCTCCGCCAGCATCGGGGTCTCCGTTTATCCGCGGGACGGACTCGAGGCTTCGGAGCTCCTCAGGAATGCCGACATCGCCATGTACAAGGCCAAGGAGCGGCGCTCCAATGCCGTGGAATTCTTCTCCGGGGAGATGTCGGCCGCCCTCGACCGGAGGGTATCCATGACCAATGCGCTCCGGCAGGCCCTGGTCCGATCTGAGATCTTTCTCGAGTTCCAGCCGGTCGTTGACCTCGTCTCGAACAAACCCGTCGGTTTCGAGACCCTGGTGCGCTGGCGCCACCCGGAAAAGGGTCTCCTGCTTCCGGGGGAGTTCATCGACCATGCCGAGTCGACCGGGCTGATCGGAAGCCTCGGATCCTGGGTTCTCAGGGAAGCCTGCCGGGAAGCCGTCCGATGGAACGGAAGCGGGATCTTCTTCTCGGTGAACATCTCCGGGCGTCAGCTTCAGGACGCCTCCTTTCCCGATTCGCTCCGGGTCGTTCTCGAAGAGACGGGGCTGCCTCCGCAGAGGCTCGAGCTCGAGTTCTCCGAGACCATCTTTTTCCAGAAGGATGTGGGACGTATCTTGTCCGAACTCCGGGAGATCGGGGTCCGTCTGGTCATCGACGATTTCGGAAAGGGATTCTCCTCGCTGGGCTCCCTCCGGAAGTTCCCGGTGGATCGGGTCAAGATCGACCGGGATTTCGTGGCGGAGATCGGACGGGATCCCCGGGCCACGGCCATCGTCCGGACGATGCTCTCCCTGGCGAAGGATCTGGGACTTTCCGCCATCGGAGAGGGAGCGGAAAGCGTCGATCAGGTGGCCTTTCTCCGGGAGAACGGGTGTTCCCTGGCCCAGGGGTTCCTGTTCTCCCGGCCTCTTGCGGCCGGATTCCTGCCTCCCTTTTTCGAGAAGGACTTTTTCTTTTCCGGACTGAAGCCGTCCTGATCTTGTCCGTGATTCTCCCTCCCTTTCGCCCCGTCTCCTTGTAATTTTTTTCCCCTCCCGCTAGTCTGGACAGGACGGCCTCTCGCGGACGTCTCCCCCTTGCTCCCGGACCCCTTCCGGGGGCCCACCCGTGTCGAAAACGATTCGGACAAATGAGCCGGCAACCGGACAGACTGTCTTTTCCAACAAGATGACAGGAGGCGCAATGTGACGAACCCCCATCGACCCGATCATGAAAAAAGATCACTCCCCCCCCTCTCACAAACCTCTCTGGCCGAAGGACGCCATCGTGTCCGGATTGAGCGGGTGTCCCCCTCCGTCGACGGAGGGCGATACCCGGTCAAGCGGATCTGCGGAGAACCCCTCACTGTTGAGGCCGATGTCCTGTCCGACGGCCACGAACTCCTTCGGGTGCGTCTCGAGGTCAGGGATCCGGGTGAGAGCTCCTGGAGATTCCTTCCGATGCGTTCCCAGGGAAACGACCTCTGGACGGGGGAGCTGTCCTTCGCCCGGAAGGGGATGGCCGGATTCCGGATCCTGGCCTGGATCGACGAGGTGGCCCACTGGCAGGACGGGCTTGGAAAAAAAGCCCGGGCCGGCCAGCGGGAGGATCTGGAGATCGAGCTTCGGGAAGGGGCCGGGATCATCCGGCGACATATCGCCCGGGCCGAAAAGGGAAGAGTGTCTGAGGCGCTGGGTCAATGGTTGTCAGAATGGGACAGGGAGGGCGATCTGGACCAACGCGTTGCCCTCGCCCTCGATCCTGTTCGGGGAGAGGAGGCCGCGGCCTTTCCTGATCCCCGATTTCTGACCGTCTCCGACATTTTTCCAATTCATGTCGAACGGGATCGGGCTCTTCGGGGGGCCTGGTACGAGTTCTTTCCGAGAAGCGCCGGAACGGTCCCTGGCCTTCATGGAACCCTTCGCGACGCGGCCCGCCGGCTTCCGGCGATCGCCTCCATGGGGTTCGACGTGGTCTATCTTCCCCCGATCCATCCGATCGGCCATGCCTTCCGAAAGGGGCCGAACAACACGCCGAGCGCCGAAGGAGATGTTCCGGGATCTCCTTGGGCGATCGGGTCGGAGGAGGGCGGCCACACCGCCATCGACTCCCGCCTGGGAACGATGAGGGATTTCCAGGATCTTCTCCAAGTGGCTGAAGGGCTGGGGCTCGAGGTGGCCCTCGACCTGGCCTTCCAGTGCTCCCCCGACCATCCCTACGTTTCGGCTCATCCGGAATGGTTCCGGAGGCGTCCGGACGGGTCGATCCACTACGCCGAGAATCCTCCCAAAAAGTACCAGGACATCTATCCCTTCGACTTTCTGTCGGAAGACTGGGACTCCCTCTGGCAGGAACTCAGGAGGGTTGTTCTCTTCTGGGTCGCAAAAGGCGTTCGGCTCTTTCGGGTCGACAATCCCCACACCAAGCCCTTCCCCTTCTGGGAATGGCTGATGGCGGAGGTCCGGGCGGTGGATCCGGAGGTGGTCTTCCTCGCGGAGGCCTTCACCCGGCCCAAGGTCATGTACCACCTGGGCCATATCGGATTTTCCCAGTCCTATACCTACTTCACCTGGAGAAACACCCGGGAGGAGATCGTCGAATATCTGACCGAGCTCGTAACCCCGCCGGTCCGGGACTTCTTTCGCCCGAATCTGTGGCCCAATACCCCCGATATCCTTCACGAATATCTGCAGAAAGGGGGGCGACCGGCCTTTCTGGTGCGGCTGGCCCTCGCCGCCACCCTGTCCGCCTCCTACGGAATCTACGGACCGGCCTACGAGTGGTGCGAAAATCGCCCCCTCCGGGAGGGGAGCGAGGAGTATCTCGATTCGGAGAAGTACGAAATCCGCCACTGGCGCCCGGATCCGGAACACTCCCTGGCCCCGGTCATTACCCGCCTGAACGCGATCCGGCGGGAGGTGCCGGCCCTCGGCTTTAACCACACCCTCCGCTTCTATCCGGTCGACAACGACCAGCTGATCGCCTATTCGAAGGAAGGGGAGGGGCCGGACGACTGGATCCTGATGGTGGTCAACCTCAATCCCAATGGCGTCGAGGAGGGACGGCTGACCTTTCTGGAGGAGGCCCTGGAGGTTCTGGACCTCATGGACGGGACCCGGTATTCCTGGCCTCCGGGCGCGCGCTTCATCCGCCTCGACCCCGGGGATCCGGCCCGACTTCCCTTCCATGTCTTCCGGAGGGTCCGGTGAGCGGGGGGGGCCTCCGGACCCTCGATCTTTCCGGAAAGAGCTGGGAGCAGTTCCCGGACTGGGCCGGGGAGGATGCCCTCTCCGACATTCTGGCCTCCGTGATCCCCTTTCGACGGTGGTTCGGATCGAAGTCCCGATCCCTCCGATCCCTCCGTTTCGAGTCGATCTTCCCGTTTGACGGGGAGATGAGGGGGACAATTTTTCTCTGTATTCTCAGGGGGGAGTTCCGGGAGGGAGAGGGGGAGCGCTACTTCCTCCCCCTGGGGCGCTGTCGGGCCGGGGAGGTTCCGCCCGCCGCGGAGATCGCCTGGCTGGCCCCCTCCGACGAGTATTCCCTTCTGGTGGACGGTTTTTATCTTCCCGAGACCGGTCGCGGTCTCCTCCGGGAGATTCTCTCGCTCGCCCCCCCCCGGTCAGGGCTCGGCATTTTGCGCACCGCCGCCCTCGGGCGATGGGAGGGGAGCATTGCCCCTGACGTCGTTCCCTCGGTCTTCCGGGGCGAGCAGAGCAATACCTCTCTTCTCTTCGGGAACAGTCTCATGCTCAAGGGATTCCGGAAACTTGTCACCGGCATGAATCCAGACGTCGAGGTCGGCGCATTCCTGGCCAGGCGGGGAGAGGGGGTTCCCATCCCCGCCACCTTCGGAGCCCTGCTCGGGAAGTCTCCCGAAGGGGATCCCCTCGTTCTGGCCCTCCTCCAGGAATTCGTCCCCAACGTGGGAGACGGATGGTCCTGGTTCCTTTCCCGCCTCCCGAGGGTCTTCTCCGGGGAAGAGGGGGGGGAGCGCCTCGACCGGATGGTGGAGCGGCTGGGACGCGGGACGGCCCGGCTCCATCGGGCCCTGGGAAGCGATCAGTCCGATCCCGATTTTGCCCCGCTCCCCTTCGAGGAGGAGGACCTGGAGGCTCTGGTCGGGGAAGTCCGGGAGCGTTTCGACCACGTCAGGGGAACCCTGGAAAACGCTCTTCCGGAGCTCTCCGACCGTCTCCGCCGTCAGTCCCGGACATTTCTGTCAAGCGGGCCCAGGATGGAGCTGTTTCTCGAGGCCTGCCAGTCCGGGGGGACGGGAGGGCAGTGCATCCGCTGCCACGGAGACTTTCATCTCGGACAGGTTCTGGTGACGCCGGAGGAAGAGGTGGTGTTTCTGGACTTCGAAGGGGAGCCGGCTCTTCCGCTGGCCCTTCGAAGGCTCCGGAAGACCCCCCTCCTGGATGTGGCCGGAATGCTCCGCTCCCTTCATTACCTGTCCCTGTCCGTCATTCTAAATTCGCCGACGCATCGGGAGGCGGCGGAGCGCTGGTATGTCCTTCAGTCCCGCCGGTACCTCCGGGCCTACGCTTCGGTGATGTCCCGGTCCTCCGGGTTGATTCCCTCTCCGGGGGTCTTGGGAAGGATCCTCGCTCTCTGTCTTCTCCGGAAGGCCCTCTATGAACTTCAGTACGAACTCGACAACCGCCCGGACTGGCTGGGGGTTCCCCTGGCAGGGATCGAGGCGGTCCTCACAGCCCCTTCGTTCGACTTCGGAGAGGGTCCGTGAGACAGGACCCATCGGCCGGCGATCCGGAGGATCAGGCCGGCTGGCGCCGTTTCCAAAGCCTCCTCGGCCTCAATCTCCTGAACCTCTGGCTCGGGGTCGTGATCGGGGTGAGCGTTCCCTTCCTGACCGACTACCTTAAGGAGTCCCGCTGGAGCTTTTCCGAGATCGGGGTAGCCACCGCCCTCTTTGGGGCGGGAACTCTCCTTTTCCAGCCCCTGTCGGGGCTCTTCGCTGAAATGATCCCCCACCACAGGACGCTTCTGGCCCTGGTCGTCTTCATCTACGGCCTCGGACTCACCTTGCTGCCCTTCGCGGGAGGGTTTCACGCCGTGGTCGACGGGCTCCTGTTTCTTTCGGGCGGGGCCAGCGCCTTCTTCTTCACGCTCTCCTCCACGCTGGCCTTTTCGCTTTCGGGCCACCAGAAGTTTGCCCGGATCATGGGGCAGACCCAGATGTCAAATCATGCGGGCTTTCTCGTCTCGGCTGCGGGAACGGCCGCCCTGATCCATCATCTGGGCCTTGCGGCGGGCTTTTTGCCCATCACGCTGGGCTCGGTCCTGGGGATCCTCTCCATCGGACTGATCCGTCGCCGGGACATGGTCTATCACCATCTGGCGCAAGGAAGCGATCCAGAGGGTCGGGACGAAATCCGGGACGACCGAACCCTCGGACGGGTCTTTCTCGACTTTTTCAGGACCCCCGCCGTCAGGGTCCTGCTTCTCTCGACCGCCCTCTTTCAGGTCGCCAACGCCCCGGTCATGCCGCTTCTCATGCTTTATCTGCGCTTTTTAAATGGCGGAAACGGGATGCTTGCCTGGGTCGTGATCCTGGCCCAGGCCACCATGATTCCCGTAGCCTGGGCCGCGGCCCGGCTCAGCTCGCGGTGGGGCCACAAGCTCGTCTTTTCGCTGGCCTTTTTCATCATGCCGCTCCGGTCGATGATCTGCGCCTCCACCATGAACACGGAGATTCTCCTGGCGACGCAGATCCTGGACGGGGTCGCGGCAGGGATCTACGGGGTTTCGGTGGCCCTGATCGTGAGCGATCTGACCCGGGGAAGGAAGGGATTCAATCTCCTGATGGGACTCTCCCAGATCGCCATGGCGTTGGGCTCGGTCGTGGGGCCGGCCCTCCAGGGGGTTTCGGTAGGGGATGTGGGGTTCCGCTTCGCCTTTCTCGTCTTCGCCGGAATCGCCGCTCTGGCCGCGGGGATCTTCTCCCATTTCATGCCAGACCCCCCGCGCGCCGTTCCTTGAGGGGGCCTTTTCCGGGCGCTAGGGGTGGTTCTTCCCTCCAGTCCGGATGTCTTTGAAAGGGTCCGGAGGATCCTTGAGGCATCGGCCGCATAGGCCACGACAAGAATCGATAAAAGAACCAGATCTTTCTCTTTCGGAAAAAATCGTCCCTGTTTCTGACATCCTGGAAATTTAAGGATATTTTTTCATATGATTTACATGGTAATAATCCATGGGCGTTATAAGGAGGCTCCCATGTCAAAGGCCACCATTATATTGCCCAGAGAGCTTTTGAATGAGTTGATGTACCTCCTCCATGCCAAAAGCAAGACGGAGACCGTCATGAAGGCCGTTCTGGAGGAGATCCGACGAAAAAAAGTGGAAAGAGTCCAGTCAGTGGCCGGCTCCATGGAATTTGTGAGATCTGCGGAGAAATTGCGCCACGGAGACGAGCGGCTTGGATAAGGTCTTGGTCGACACCTCCGTCTGGATTAAGTTTTTATTAAATCTGGTCATTTCTACACTCTCGTTTAGACCCTCCTCGCCAAGGATAGGGCCTGTATGGTCGGGCCCATTTTTGCCGAACTGATGCAAGGATCGAAGACGGTAAAGGATTGGAAGTTTTAGGGAATTCATCCATGCCTTCGCGTTGCTGCCGGAAAATCCTTCCCTTTGGAGAAAGGTTGGGGACCTGTCTTTCCGGCTCCGGAAGCAGGGAATGGCCCTGGGGCTGGCTGATTGCTTCATTGCCGTTTCCGCCCGGAAAGGGGGCGTGGCTCTTCTGAGTTTGGACAGCCTTTCTCCCTCATCAAAAAGGACGCAACGATTCGTCCTTACGGCCAGGATGGATCGCCTTTCCTCACCGGATGATCATCATCTGATTTCCTCCCCGCTGGAACTCGTAGGGAACCGGTTCGATCGCGATGCGGTAGCCTTCTTCGGACAGGCTTTCCACGACAGGGTCCAGATGGCGTGACCAGACCGCCCCCAACTCCAGAAGAGGGAACACTCGGATCTCCCGGGCTACCCGGCGAAGCTCCCGGATTGACCGAAGATGGAAGTCGAGTGAGAGGTGGGGACTGTAGAGAAAGAGGTAATGGGAGCAGAGTGCGAGCCCGAATTCGCCCGTCCGGAAGGGGAGTTCCGGCAATGAGAGGTCGAGATACCGCCCGTCTTTGCGCCCCCGGGGATAGTCTTCCAGGAAGGCGTTCATGGCGTCCATTCGGGTCTGACCCAGAGACTCGACGGAAGGAATCGTTTTCCAAACGAATTCGTGGGCATTCTTCCGGGTTTCGGAAAGAACGGTGTCGAAGACCTGATCGATCCGGGTCCGGATCTCTCCACAGGAGAATCGGTAAAGGGGATCGACCGAGACGACCGCTCCTCCCCGGGATGTGAGTCCCGCGTTGAAGCTCGCCGGACCATCGGCGCACCCCAGGATCCGTTCTGCAAGATCCCCCTCCGAAAGAGCAAACATCTCCCGGTATTCCTCGTAGGATCGCCCCCAGGGAACGATCTCGTCAAGGGTGAAAGCCACACAGGCTCCTTTCTAAAAAGGGAAATTTGTTCGGAGTTCCCGATTTCCCAGCGACCGGGACTTTAAGAAAAGACCCTTCAGGAACACCTTCACTGTGTTTGCAAATCCATTCGGATCGTCCTCATGGACTGCGTGCCCTCCGTGTGTCAGGGGTCACGAGCCGACGTCGGACCGCTGCAGGGCCATTTGGTCAGGTTTCGCTTGTGTTGTGACCCTGCACTCCCGCCGGTCAAGAGTTCCGGAGATCGGGGTCAAGCTAGTCGGCCCATATGAAATGAGGCCGCCTTGACACATTCACGTCACATTTTTCTGAGGCTCATCCTTACCGGGTCCTCTCGGATCGGAGTTTTTCTTCAGCTCTGGCTTTGACGGGAATCTGAAAGCTCACAGCCTTGCAAAGGAGATCTTCAGGGAAAGGGAGACCGAATGGAGCCTCCTGTCCCGAGTCCAGAGGGATCCCCTTTCAGAAAGTGAAACCGAAGAAAGGAGATGGGCATCAAGATAGCCGATCCCTTTTCCGGAGATTCCTCGATGTTCGATGAAAAACAGAAATTCTTCTTCGGTGGAGGAAGGAGCCCGGGGCAGATTTTGAAGGAACTCAAGAATCTCCTTCCGATTCTTCAGATTTCAACAGGCGAGTTCCCCGACGATAAAAGGGTGGATCAGGACCTGGCCTGCTTCGAGAAGGTCCTGAAGGACAGGACTTCCTTGCGCAAATGATCGATCCAGACAGAGGTATCGACAAGAACCACGCGGCTAGGTCCGACGGCTTGGCCGGCGTCGGGGAACGGACTTTAGTTGGGGTTCGCTCCCTCCCAAAAGAGCGAGGCGTCTTGCTCTTTCCCGCTCGATCAACGCTTTGAGCCCCTCTCGCACCAGTGCTGTTTTTTCGTTCGCCCCACTTATTTTTTTGGGCTTGGCGAGAAGTTCGTCGTCAATGTTCAAGGTCGTTCTCACATTTTTTCCTTATTGTTGCATCAAAAAAGTCATCAATTGATGATGATTATTATGACATAACGCCTGACCCCGACAAAGGTTGTGCTCTCTCCTCACAGTCGCGAGCTTGACCATCGGCTTTGGCCCGGACGAAAAGTTTCATCCCGGGTTGGCGGAACAGCAAGCCGGGGATCCTGTCAGCACAGGGTAGCGGTCAGGTCATTTTCAGGGGAGAAGGTTTTGAGGAGGCCGGAGAGGGAGCCCCGGAACGTTTTCGGGCCAAGGAGGGGTTTGATTACTGACGATTGCCGGTCCCCTTCGGGACGGTGGGCAAGAGAAGGATTTTCTGGATCAGGGCGCCCTTCGGCGTCTCCCGATAATCGATCTCGAGGTCCGTCCCTTTTTTGAGGGCCCTGACCCCCACCGTCCGGCCCCCGGAGTAGACCATCGTGTCGGGGACCAGAACCCCTCCGAAGAGGAAGACAAGAAAAGGGTCCTTCCCCAGGGTGGCGGTCAGGGTCATAGGGTGGTGTGACAGATCCAGGCTGTCGAGGCGGCCAACAAAACGCCGCAGGGAGGGAGATCTGGCTTCGGGCTTCTTCAGACCCGGATGGGCAACCGGTGGATGGAGCTCGGCCGACGCGATTCCAGGCAAGAGAAGGAGCACCAGAAGAAGGGCCGGGAGTCCGAAGCGCCGTCCTGCGGGAAGGAGAAACTGTGAAAGGGGGAGGCGGCCAGGGGGATTCATGGAGAGGAACCGTTACCCCCGGCAGGAATCGGGCGTGGGAGAGGCCGGGCGACCTCTGCTCCGGATTTGCTTTCCTGCAGGACGAAGAGGGCCATCGACCGCCCCGGGGTATCATAAGGGCGCCCTCCCCGAAAAAAGCTCCGGCGGGGAGGGAGGGCCCCCGGACGGGGGTGGGCGGTGTCGAGAAGAAGGGACCAGTGGGCGCCCTTCCGGTGGGCGGGCAGGATGAAGGAGACGGTGTCGTAGTGGGCGTTGAAGAGGATGAGGAGGGTGTCTCCCGACAGGGGACGCCCCCGGCTGTCCCGCTCATCGATCAGGTCTCCCGAGAGTCTGACCCCCAGGGTCCGGACAAAATCGGCGTTCCACTCCTCGTCGGTCATCTCGTGGCCGGTGGGGGAGAACCAGGAGATGTCCTTGATCTCCGAGCCGCGGATCTTGCGCCCGTGGAAGAACTTCCTCCGCCGGAGGACAGGGGAGGAGCGGCGGAGGGCGATCATGAAGCGGGTGAAGGCGAGAAGGTTTTTCTGGTCGGCCGTCAGGGTCCAGTCATACCAGGAGAGGTCGTTGTCCTGGCAGTAGGCGTTGTTGTTTCCCCGCTGGGTCCGGGCGATCTCGTCGCCGCCGCAGAGCATCGGGACTCCCTGGGAGACCATGAGGGTTGCGATGAAGTTCCGCATCTGGCGGAGCCTGAGATCGCGGATCTCAGGTTTGTCGGTCGGGCCCTCTTCTCCGCAGTTCCAGCTGATGTTGTCGTTGTTTCCGTCACGGTTTTCCTCGAGATTGGCCTCGTTGTGCTTGTCGTTGTAACTCACGAGGTCGTTTAAGGTGAATCCGTCGTGGGCGGTGACGAAGTTGATGCTCGCGTGGGGGCGTCGTCCCTCCTGCTCATAGAGATCGCTGCTTCCGGAGAGGCGGGTGGCGAGTTCCGCCACCTGGCGCCCGTCCCCTTTCCAGAAGCGACGGATCGTGTCCCGGTACAGCCCGTTCCATTCAGTCCAGAGTGAGGGAAAGTTCCCGACCTGGTAGCCGCCTTCTCCCACGTCCCACGGTTCGGCGATCAGCTTCACCTGGGAGACGACAGGGTCCTGCTGGATGACGTCGAAGAAGGCGGAGAGCTTGTCGACCTCGTGGAGCTCCCGGGCCAGGGCGCTGGCCAGGTCGAACCGGAATCCGTCCACATGCATCTCGAGGATCCAGTAGCGGAGGCTGTCCATGATCATCTGGAGGACCTGGGGATGGCGCATGTTCAGGGTGTTTCCGCACCCGGTGTAGTCCATGTAGTACCGGGGCTCCTTTTCCATCAGGCGGTAGTAGGTCGGGTTGTCGATTCCCCGGAGCGACAGGGTGGGACCCAGGTGGTTTCCCTCGCAGGTGTGGTTGTAGACCACGTCGAGGATGACCTCGATGCCCGCGTCGTGGAGCGTCCGGACCATCCGCTTGAACTCGTTCGAGGGAGACATGGTTCCCGAGCCGTAGCGGTTGTCCGGGGCAAAGTAGGAGAGGGTGTTGTATCCCCAGTAGTTGGTGAGCCCCCGGGTGACGAGTGTGTGCTCACTCGCGTGTTGGTGGACCGGCAGAAGTTCGACGGCGGTGATCCCCAGATCCGTGAGATAGTCGACGACCGGTTCGCTGGCGAGCCCGGCGTAAGTGCCGCGAAGCTCCGGCGGAAGATCCGGGTGCAAGGCGGTGAGCCCCTTGACGTGGGTTTCGTAGATGACCGTCTCCGACCAGGGGGTCCGGGGAGGCCGGTCGGTCCCCCAGACGTAGGCCGGATCGAGAACGACCGCGAGAGGGGCCCCTGCGGCATTGTCCCGGGTGTCCATCACCTTGTCCCCTTCGGGATGGCCGAGAGGATAGGCGAAGAGCGTGTCGTCCCACCGGACCCTCCGGGCGATCTCCTTGGCATAGGGATCCAGAACGACCTTGTTCGGATTGAACCTAAGTCCTCTGTCGGGATCGTAGGCTCCATGGACCCGATAACCGTAAATCAGCCCCGGCCGGGCATCGGGAAGGTAGAGGTGCCAGATGTGGTTGGTCCGCTCGGAGAGGGGAATGCGGATCGATTCGGCGGTGGCGGAGCCGTCGGGAAAGAGGCAGAGTTCCACCCCTTCCGCGTTCTCGGAAAAAAGGGAGAAGTTGACCCCTTTTCCGTCCCAGGTGGCTCCCAGGGGAAAGGGTTTTCCGGGCATGGTCCTCACGGTCCCTGTCCTTCGGGCCCGGCCGTGGAGCGGCGCCCGGACCGGGGAGATCCCGAAGCGCGCGTCTTTTTTTTCGGATTCTCAGGCGACTGGACATCTCCCAGACGACGGTGGGGGTGGGAGTGGGGGGCTCCTTGAGTGCGGCCGGGAGGGTGCAATGCGAGCCAGAAGAACCCATAGGGACTCACCGTGAAGTGAAATCGGGAATTCCGGATGGGGGGGAAGGGATTGTTGCCGAAAAGCTCCACGGGAACATGGTTCCGGAATCGGGAGAGGTCGACCGTCACTGATTCGGTGCGGTCCGAGAGGTTGTTGAGGATCAGGACGACATCGTCCCCCAGCTCGCGCAGATAGGCCAGAACACTCCGGTTTCGGGTATTCAGGATGGTCAACCGCCCGCGCCCGAACAGTCTGGTCGCCTGCCGGACGGCCAGCATCTGCCGGAGGGTGTTGAGGGGGCTGGTGGGATAGCGGGCCTGGTTTTCCACATTGACGACCTGGTAGCCGTAGATGGGGTTCTGGATGACCGGAGCGTAAAGGTCGGAGGGGTTGGCCCGGGAAAATCCTCCATTCCGGTCGGAGGACCATTGCATCGGGGTCCGGACTCCGTTCCGGTCCCCGAGATGGACATTGTCTCCCATGCCGATTTCGTCGCCATAGTAAAGAATGGGTGTTCCGGGAAGGGTCAGGAGCAGGCTGTGCATGAGGTCGATCTTCCGGCGGTCGTTCTGCATGAGGGGAGCGAGCCTCCGCCGGATCCCGATGTTGAGCCGCATCCGCGGATCCTGGGCGTAGGTGGACCACAGGTAGTCGCGCTCCTGGTCGCTCACCATCTCGAGGGTCAGCTCGTCGTGGTTTCTGAGGAAGATCGCCCATTGGCAGCTCTCCGGAATGGGCGGGGTCTGCTCGAGGATGTCGATGACGGGCTTCCGGTCTCCCCGGGCGATGGCGATGAAGAGCCGGGGCATGAGGGGGAAGTGGTAGGCCATGTGGAACTCGTCGCCGTTTCCGAAGTAGGGAAGGACGTCCTGGGGCCACTGGTTGGCCTCGGCCAGAAGCATCCGGCCGGGGAACTCACGGTCGACCTCGGCCCGGAGGCGCTTCATGAAGGCGTGGGTCTCCGGAAGGTTCTCGCAGTTCGTGCCCTCCCGCTCGTAGAGATAGGGAACGGCGTCGCAGCGGAGGCCGTCCACCCCGAGGGAGAACCAGAACTTGACCACCTTCAGAAGCTCCTCCTGGACCATGGGATTGTCGAAGTTCAGGTCGGGCTGGTGGTGAAAGAAACGGTGCCAGTAGTACTGGCGCGTGCGGGGCTCCCAGGTCCAGTTCGACTTCTCCGTGTCGCTGAAAATGATCCGGGTTTCCTTGTAGCGGTCCGGGGTGTCGCTCCAGACGTAGTAGTCCCGGAAGGGAGAGGAGCGGGAGGAGGCGGCGGAAATGAACCAGGGATGGGTGTTGGAGGTGTGGTTCAGCACCAGCTCCGTGATGACGCGGATCCCACGGTCATGGGCCGCCGAGAGGAAGCGCTGGAACTCCTCCATCGTTCCGTAGGGGGGGTAGAGGGCGTAGTAGTTCCGGATGTCGTAGCCGTCGTCCCGAAGCGGGGAGTCGGTGAAAGGAAGGAGCCAGAGGGCCGTGACGCCCAGGTCCTGAAGATAGTCGAGGCGTCCCGTCAGTCCGGCAAAGTCTCCGATTCCGTCGGCGTTGGAGTCGAAAAAAGACTTGACCGGGATTTCGTAGATGATGACGTCCTTGTACCAGTCGGAGGCTCCTCCGAGGGTTGTCATGGGGTGGCCTCCGCTTTTTTCTTCCGGACCGGACGGCGGCCGGGAAGGAGTTCGAGCCAGATGAAGGAGTAGGGGGTCATCGTGACGAGATAGGGATGGCGGGGAATTTTCGGGAACAGGGCTCCCCCGAAAAGTTCACGGGGGAGAAGGGAGGCAAATTTTCCGAGTTTGAGCTCCCCGCTGACGGAGTTCTTCGAGAGATTGTGGACCAGGAGGCAGGTTTCGTCGCCCGCCCGGCGGGTAAAGGCGAAGAGAGCGGGGTGAGTGGTTTCGACGATGCCGAACTGGCCCTGGCTCCAGAGGGCGGGCTGTCGGTTCCGCACCTCGATCATCCTCCGGACGTTCCAGAGATGGGAATCGGCGAATCGTTCCTGGCTCTCCACGTTGACCATCGTGTAGCTGTAAAGGGGGTCGTCGATGACCGGATTGTAGAGCTCTTCCGGGTCGGCGGCGGAAAATCCCGCGTTGCGGTCCGAAGACCACTGCATGGGGGTGCGGACGGGGTTTCGGCCCGGGAGGTGGGGATGGTCCCCCATGCCGATCTCGTCGCCGTAATAGAGGACGGGAAGACCGGGAAAGGTGAAGAAGAGGCTGGCTGCGAGCTGGATCCTGCGGCGTCCGTTCTCCATGATCCGGGCCACGCGGGCCAGGACCGGGCGCTCCTCCGAGGAGACCTCCTCGAGGGGGAAGATCGCGTCCCCTCCGTCCTCCTCGAGAAACTTTTCGAAGGTCTCTTCGGAGCGTTCCCGGAGGTCGAGGGTCCATCGGATCGGAAGATCCTTCCGGGTGTGGAACTCGCGTTCGCCCGAGGCGATGGCCTGTTCGAGGGCCTCTTTGTTTTCCTCCTTCACCGACCGGATGACCGAGGGAAAGAATCCGTTGTAGTGGTAGAAGAGTCGGGGATCCTGGGAGAAGGCGCCCCGGGGGGGCGCGCTTGTCTCGAAGAGGAAGACCCGATCGGGAAAAGAGCTCCGGAGGGGAGCGAGGATCCCCGAAAGCTGCCGGAAGGGGTCGGTGACCAGCTCGATTCCCTCTTTGCCCAGACGGTGGAGCCGGCCCGATCCCGCGAGCCGGAATCCGTCGAATCCCAGGGTGAACCAGTGCTCGAAGACCCTCCGGATCTCCTCGCAGATATCCGGGTCCCCGTAGTTGATCGCCGGTTCGTCCTTGTGGTCCTGGTACCAGTAGTACTGGCCCGTCTCGTCGTCCTTGGCCCAGTTCGAGATTTCCGGCGTCTCCTGGTCCGGGGAGGAAGGGAGCTTGAGGCGGTTCGACCAGAAGAAGCTCTTCCTCAGGTATCGGGAGCTTCGGTCCCGGGATTCGAGAAACCAGGTGTGCCGGTCGCTGGTCGCATTGATCGGAAGGGAGGCCAGGACCTTGAGCCCCTTGGCGTGGGCGGCCTCGATGACGACCAGAAGTTCGGAGAGCGATCCCAGGGAGGCGTCCGGACGCATCCAGTCGGTCAGGGGGTGGCGGCTGTTGCCGGAGAAGGACTGGAAGGGGCAGTTCAACAGGATCCCCTTCACCCCGAGGCGGGCGATGTAGTCCATCCGTTCGAGAATCCCCCGGAAGTCCCCCACCCCGTCTCCGGATTTGTCATAGAAGCTTCGGATGTAGATTTCGTAAAGGATCCCGCGGGAGATCCAGAGCTCGGTGTCGTCCATCAATGGCCCTCCTTGGGGGAGACCGGTCCGGGCCCCCGGAAAAGGACGGTGAACACTGTGCCTCCCATCGCAGAATCCAGAGGGAGCCCCTCGCGTCCGCCGGATTGGCGGGGAGCGATTTTTCGTCCCGTCAGCAGGTGGGTCCAGGGATCGCTTTCCCCCTCCGGCAGGGGAATCGACCCCACCGGCCTTTTACGGGAGAGCAGTCCGCCCCCTTCCTCGAGGCTCCCGGCCACGCGACGATCGACCACCACGAGAAGGTCCCGGTCGGGAAGGCTTCGCCTGAACCCCAGCATACCATGATCTTCTTCCCATTCCGGGGGAAAGGGGCGATAGTCTCCTTCGAGAAAGAGGGAGGGGTGGCTCTTTCTGAGATTTAAGAGGATCCAGGTAAGAAAAAGCTTGATGCGGCCGTCGGTCCAGTGGGTCAAAAATCGCCGGAAGGCGTATTCCGGATTGGCGGTCCATTGGTCTATGACGGACTTCAGAAGGCGGGTCCTTCTGGAAAAGTCGACGGGCCGGCGGTTGTCGGGGTCGACCAGGGAGAGGTCCCAGAGTTCGTCCCCGCGGTAAAGGTCGAAGACTCCCGGAGAGGCGGCTTTGAGAACGATCTGGGAGAGCGAGATGGCGGCCCCTTCCTGAGCGAGGACCCTCTGGAGGGACAGAAAGTCCTTCAGAAAGGGGGACGGCCTCTCGGGACGGAGAATCTCCCGGAGAAAGCGGCAGACCGCCTCCTCGTAAACGAGGTCTGGGGTGATCCAGTTGGTGTGGCGCTTGGACTCCCGGAGGGCTTTGACCACATAAGCCTCCAGACGCTGTCCAAAATCCGGTTCCTCCCGGCCGGGAAGGGGCCAGGCCCCGATCAGGGTCTGGTAGAGAAAATGTTCGAGGGAAGGGTCGGGGACAGCGGCATCGCTTTTGTCCCGGGTTCTCAGATCCCGATTCATGACCCGCCATTTTTCGACCCGTTCGATCCACAGGGCGGCGTGGCCGGAAAGGGCCGTGATCCGGGCCCGGAGATCGGCGCTTCGCTTGGTGTCGTGGGTGGAGGTCGTGGAAAGGGAGAGGGGGAGCCGTTCGAGCCGGTCCCGGTTGAAGCGGTGGAACGCATCGGGTCCCTGGGGAGGGAGGCCCGGATCGTTTCCCACTTCATTGGCGGAGATCAGGGGGGTATAGAGGTAAAAGGAGGTGTCCTCGATTCCCTTGGCCATGACGGCCCCCGAAAACTGTTGCCACTTGAGGACGAAGTCTGTCCATCGATTCCGTTTCTCGTGACTGCTTCCGGCAGGAAAATCAAGAGTCAGAAGCCGTTCGAAAAAGCGGAAAAGCCCCGCCCTTCGGGAGGGATGGCGCAGCCGGGCAAGGTCGAGCGCCCGTTCGATCCGGGCCCGGGCCTCTTCGGGGACGCTGCCATCCCGGATATAGGTCCGGTAGACCTCAAGGCAGGCCGTCACCTCGACCAGTCCGGCCTGAAGCTCGCGGAATCCCGTTTCCCGCACGTCGCGCTCCTCCATGGCGATCCATTCAAGGAGGAGGGTCAGCCGGCGCAGTTCACCCCCCATGAGGGTTTCCGCCACAAATTTTTTTTGCTGGTAGGCGATGTCCGAAAAGGAGCGGTCGGGGGCGAGAACGGTTTCGTACCATTCCGAGAGCTGCCGGGCCCCTTCCGGGTCTGTGAAGAGTCCGGACAGGAAGGCCGCGAACTCATAGCCGGTCGTTCCCAAGACCGTCCAGTCCGGCAGGGATTCGTCCCGGGCCAGAATCTTCTCCACCCAGATGAGGGGGGGCCATTCCGGCCGCTCCTCCTGGAGGAGGCGCGAGAGGCGGTGGAGGTAGTCGGCGGGGTCCCGGAGCCCATCGACGTGGTCGACACGGACCCCGTCGATCCATCCGTTCCGGCTCCACTCCCGGACGAGCCGGTGGAAGGCATCGAAGACACGGTCATCCTCCATTCGGACTCCGGCGAGGTCCGCCACATCGAAGAAGCGCCGATAATTCAGGGTTCGCGTCACCGTTTTCCAGTGGGACAGCCAGTAGGCCTGGGCGGAAAGAAGGGCGTCCATCCGGTCGAAGGAGGAGGAAATCCCCCGGATTCCCCGATATTCGGCCAGAACCCGTTCCAGGGCCTCCCGGAACAGGTCGTTGCTCTGGTACAGCCGTTTCAGAAGAAGGTGGAGCGTCCGTCGGGAGCGGGATCTGAGGCGCCGGGACAGGGGATCGGAACGACGTTCGGGAAGGGATTCCGTGCGTTTTAACAAAAGGTCGAGAGTGTTTCGGAGCAATTCGGCATCAGGGCGAGATCCGGAGGGAAGAGCCTCCTTGATCTCCCGGAAGACCGGGGCCAGCGTGGCCGGGTCGACGGGGAAAAGGGTCTCGTAGTAGCGGACGGCGAAGCCGTTTTTACCGTAGACCAGTTCGAGTTCCTGGTTTTCCAGAACTTTCCGGTAGGAGTCGCCGAGAACCGGCAGGCTGAGCCGGTGCTCGAGGGCGCGCTGGGGCGGGTTCCAGTCCACGTCGAAGAACATGGAAAAGGGGGAGGCTTCTCCGTTTTCAAGAAGATCCCGCCACCAGGGATTTTCATAGTGGGCGGCCATGTGGTTGGGGACGATGTCCAGAATCAGACCCATTCCCCGGCTCCGGAGTGTCCGGGACAGGTGCTCCATGTCGGCGGGAGTTCCGATCTCGGGGTTTTGCCGGGTGGGGTCGATGAGGTCGTAGCCGTGTCCGCTCCCCGAACGGGCGGCGAAGAGGGGGGAGGCGTAGATCGTGGTGACACCCAAGCGCTCGAGATAGGGAACGAGGCGTGCGGCCGCTGTCAGGCGGAAGTTCCGGGAAAAGCCCAGTCGGCAGGTGGCAAGAGGAAGCGGCCCCGTCTCCCCGGTGAAATAGGGCTTCATGGGCTGGTCTCGGTCAGAAGGAGGATCCGGTAGGGCTCGAGAAGGAGTTCCGTCTGGTCGGCAGGAGAGAAGGTGGAGGCCTTTCCTCCGAAGAAAGGACCCGAGTCGAGAAGAAGGGAGAGGACCCCTACCTTCCAGTCGGTCGGGAAAAATGGAGCCGGGAGGGTCCGGGGCTCCCGGGAAGCGTTGGCCAGAAGGAGGATCCGTGGTTTGTTAACCTCTCCCCGCATGAGGAAGAGGAGGCCGTCTCCGGGAGAGAAAACACGGTTTTGGGGAGTTCCGATCGGGTCAGGAGGGAGAAGGGCCGGAGAGGTCCTCCGGATTTCGGCGAGACGGGAGGTCCAGCCCAGGAGGGATTGCTGGAAGGGAGAGAGGGAGGCTCCCGGGTCGGTCAGGGTCAACCGGGAGCGGTCGAAGGTCTCGGGGGACTGGGGGTCCGGCACCTCTCCCGACCAGCCGAAGGCGGAGAACTCCTTCTTCCGGCCTTCGCGCACCGCCTGCACGAGGTCGGCGTCTCCGTGGTCCGTGAAGTAGAGGAAGGGGCGCGTCTCTCCGTATTCCTCCCCCATGAAGAGCAAGGGGAGTCCGGGAGAGAGGAGGACCAGGGCGGCCACGAGGGGAAGAGCCTCCGGCGGAAGAAGGGTCGAGAGGCGGTCTCCGTTCCTGCGGTTGCCTGTTTGGTCGTGGTTCTGGGCAAAAAAGACGAAGGAGCGAGCGGGAAGGTCTTCGGAGGGGGATCCCCGCCGGCACCGGAAAGAGGGTGAAGGCTGCCCCTGGTAGACGAAGCCCTTCGAAAGGGCGAGGACGAGGTCCTCCGTTTCGGAAAAGTCCTGATAATAGCCGTCCCTCTCGCCGGTGAAGTGGACATGGAGGGCGTGGTGGAAGTCGTCGCTCCACTGGGCGTCGAATCCCAGTCCGCCTCTTGAGACGGGGAGGACCGTCCGGCGGTCGTTGGCGTTCGATTCGGCGACGAGATGGAGGATACGGCCCCGGCGGGAGGCGATGTTTTTTGCCAGATGCGACACGTCGGCCAGAAAGGGATGGGGGGACTGGTCGCGGATGGCATGGATCGCGTCGAGACGGAATCCGTCCAGATCGAAGAGAACGGCGAGGGTTCTCAGGTTCTCGAGAAAGAAGTGCCGGACATGGTCGCTCTCCGGTCCGTCGAAGTTCAGCGCCTCTCCCCAGGGAGTCCGGGTCGTCTCCGAGAAATAGGGTCCGAAGGACGAGAGGTAGTTGCCTTCCGGCCCCAGGTGGTTGAAGACGACGTCGAGAAAGACCGACAAGCCTCGCCGGTGCGCCTCCCGAACGAGGCGGAAAAGGCCGTCCGGGCCCCCGTAGGACCATTGGACGGCATAGGGGAAGACTCCGTCATACCCCCAGTTCCGGACGCCGGGGAACTGGGCCACCGGCATGAGTTCGATGGCGGTCACGCCGGTCCGTGCGAGGTGGTCGAGAGAGGGGAGGATCCCCTCGAATGAGGAGGAGGGCGAAAAGGTTCCGACGTGAAGCTCGTAAAAGAGGAGATCCGCAAGGGAGTGGCCGGGAAAGGGGTGCGGGGGAGCCTCCGGGGGCCCCCAGACGGTCGAGGGTCCATGGACGCCCTCCCGCTGGAGACGGGAGGCCGGATCGGGACGGAGGATCTCCCCGTCGATCAGGTAGCGGTAGGTGGTCCCGGGGAGGGCTCCCTCGAGGAAGGTTCGGAAATAGCCGTTTTCCTCCCGCTCCAGACGATGGCGGGAGGGTGTCCCCGGCCCTTCCACGATGAGATCGAGGGTCCGGACCCGGGGGGCCCAGACCCGGAAGAGCGTCCCGGAAACATCCGGAACGGCCCCCAGGGGGCCAAGGTCGCGGGGGCCGGCCTGGCTTCCCGGTGGGCGTGAAAAATCCTTCTCGCGATCGGTCGTTTCCTCGCGCTCCATTCCGTCTCCTTTTTCAGCGAATCTTACCCGATTGGTCCGGGTCCTTCAACAGGATCCATTGGACGCGGGCAGTAGGAGGCCTTTAGAATGGAGGTCACGAATTTCTGAAAGGCCCACGACAACGTCAATTGGATATTTTCTGGAAAGAGAGGACATTCATGGCCAATCGCCTGGGACGGGAAACCAGTCCCTATCTTCGTCAGCACGCCGACAATCCGGTGGACTGGTATCCCTGGGGAGAGGAGGCCTGGAAGGCGGCGGGAGAGACCGGCAAGCCGGTCCTTCTCTCCATCGGGTACGCGGCCTGCCACTGGTGCCATGTCATGGCCCACGAGTCCTTCGAGGATCCCGAAACGGCCCGCCTGATGAACGACCTGTTCGTCAACATCAAGGTGGACCGGGAGGAGCGCCCCGACCTTGACCATATCTACCAGACCGCCCACCAGCTTCTGGCCCGGCGCGGGGGAGGATGGCCCCTCACCATCTTCTTGACCGGACGCAAGGTCCCCTTCGCTGCCGGAACCTACTTTCCCAAGACCGGACGATTCGGCCTTCCCGGATTCTCCGAGGTTCTGAACCGGATCCACGGCTTCTATGTCGAGCACAGGGACCAGCTCGAAAGTCCGGACAACCGGTCGGTCGTGGAGACACTGGATCTCCTGGTCCCGAAGCGCACGGAGGGTGTTGTTCTGTCGGCCGCTCCCGTCGAAGCCCTTCGGGCCCATTTGCGGCAGCTCTTCGACGCTCAGGACGGAGGGTTCGGGGGGGCTCCGAAGTTCCCCCACGCCCAGGGTCTGGCCTTTCTGCTCGACTCCCCCGAAGCCGGGGACCGGGAAATGGCCCTCTTCACCCTTCGCAAGATGGGGCGCGGGGGGATCTACGACCAGATCGGAGGAGGGTTCGCACGGTACAGCGTCGATGATCGTTGGGAAATCCCCCATTTCGAAAAAATGCTTTACGACAACGGCCCCCTTCTCGGGCTCTACGCCCGGGCCTACGACCTGTCGAAAGATCCCTTCTTCCGGAGGGTGGCGGAGGAGACGGTTGCCTGGGCCGATCGGGAGATGAGGGCCCCTGAAAGCCTCTGGTATGCCTCCCTCGATGCCGACGCCGAAGGAGAAGAAGGGAAGTTTGCACGATGGAGCCGTGAGGAAATAGAGGCGGTTCTGTCGGAGGAGGAGAGGCGGGTCGCCGACGCCTGCTTCGGATTCGGCCTTCCCCCCAATTTCGAGCACCAGTACTGGAATCCCGTCCTCGTCCGGACCCCCGAGGAGTATGCCCAGGAGGAAGGGAGGAATCCGGAGGAGGTCCGTCGCCTTCTGGAATCGGCCCGCAAGCGTCTTTTCGAGATCCGGGAAGGCCGCGTACGCCCCGGCCGCGACGAAAAGATCCTGACCTCCTGGAACGCCCTCTACCTGCGGGGGCTCCTCGAGGCCGGAAGGATCCTCGAGCGGCCGGACTGGATCGAACGCGCCCTGGCCGGCTTTTCCGCCATTCGGACCCATTTGTGGAAGGACGGTCGTCTTCTGGCCGTCCGGACCCTGGGAGAGAGCCGCCTCCCCGCCTATCTCGACGACTACGCCTTCCTGCTCGAGGCCCTTCTGGAAAGTCTCTCGGCCGCCTACTCCGAAGATCGGCTGGCCTGGGCGAAGGAGATTGCCGGGGTCCTTCTGGACCAGTTCGAAGACCGTGCGGAGGGAGGTTTTTTCTTTACCGCTCGCGATCATGAAGAACTCCTCTGCCGGATCAAGACCGGCCACGACCAGTCCCTTCCCAACGGAAACGGGGTCGCTGTCCGGAGCCTCCTCCGTCTCGGATCCCTTCTCGGGGATCTCCCCATGCTCGAAGCGGCAGAAAGGAGCCTCACGCTCTTCGCGGGGACCTTCAACACCCGGCCGGAGGGTTTCGACACCCTTCTTTCCGCCCTTTCCTACCGACTCTCCGGGGCTCCGACGGTGGTTCTCCAGGGGCCGAATGCCGCCTCCTGGCAGTCGCAGGCAAGGTCTGCCGGATCTCCGGCATGGATCGTTCTCTCTCGGGAAGGAACTCCAGTCTCCGGGAAGGCTCCGGGGGCAACAGGGGTCACCCGGGCCTGGATCTGCGGAACCTTCGGATGCCTTGCCCCGGTCGATGGGGATTCCGGGCATTTTCTGTCGGAGCTGGCGGCGATTGGAACGGCTGGAGGAAGCCATGCTTGATGCGGTGATCCTCGAGACGGGGCCAGATCCCCGATGGGCGGTGATCTGGCTCCACGGACTGGGCGCCGACGGCCATGACTTCGAGGGAATCGTTCCTGAGATTCCTCTTCCTCCCGTTCCCCTCCGCTTCATCTTCCCGCACGCTCCGGTCATGCGGGTCAGGGTCAACGGAGGGGCCCCCATGCGGGCCTGGTATGACGTCGCACTGGCCGACCTCTCCCGCTATCCCGACCTCGTGGGAATGAATCGGTCCGTGAGCCACCTGCAGGCGCTCGCGAAGAGGGAGGAGGAGCGTGGAATTCCCCCGGAACGGATCATCCTGGCCGGCTTCTCCCAGGGAGGAGTGATCGTTCTTCTGACCGTCTTCGGGGATCCAAGGATTCGATGGGGAGGTGTCCTGGCCCTGTCCACCTATCTCCCTCTCGATTCGGGGCTTCTCCTCTCGGATAGTCCGACCCCTCTTTTCATGGCGCACGGCACGGAAGATCCCGTCGTTCCATTCCGCCTCGGCCGGAAGACCTTCGAGACGCTCGAGGGGCTGGGAACAAAAGGAGCCCGGAAATGGGAGCAGTATGCGATGGGCCATTCCGTCTGCCTCCCGGAGATCGGGGACATCGGCTCCTGGATGGGCGGGATCCTTGAGTCGTGAAAAAACGGCCTTGAGCGACCGGTCTGATTCGTTCGGACTCCCGTCCCTCCCCGAGATGTTGAGTCCCTGCCCCGCATCGCGATAGGATAGAGCCCATGCTCCCATCCCCTCGCAGGAGGTATCCGCCCATCAAAGAGATGTCCAGGTGTTCCCGAAGCGGGCGTCTTGCGCTTTCTCTGGCGATTCCGGTCTTTATAGGCCAGCTTTTCGTCTTCTCCGGCCTAGCCGAAGCGGGAGCCAAAGGTTCCGTCCAAGGGCCCGTCCTGACCTCTCTCTCCGTCCACGGATCGGTTGTGACCCTTCGGTTCAGAATCCCCAAAAGGCCGGCCGGCCGTTTTCTTCATCTTTCTGTCGACAGGGGGCGTCTCCTGGGGCGCAGGATCGAACCGGAGGGGATCCTCGAGATTTGCGTGGGCCATCTTCGGGCCGGCCGGCATCGCCTGGGATTCGAGCTTGCGGGAAAGGACCAGATCGTCAAGACCGATGAGGTGCCGGTTCGGGTCGTCGTCCCCGGAGGAGCTCCTTTTTCCTGTCCGTCGACGGGAAAAGGCTCCTGAGGCCGGGTCAGGAAGACTGTATGCCGGTTCGTCCTCTGGTGGGGCACAGGGAGCCATTTCTGAGGGCCGTTGCTCGCATGGCCGATCCCGCTTCGAGCGAAGTGCGGGAGGCGGTGGCGGATCTTCGGGAGACTTTGGCGACGCAGCGGGGAATTGCCATGGCCGCTCCCCAGATCGGGATTTCCTTGCGTCTTTTCGTCTGGAACCTGAAACGGCCCCGGGATCAGGGAGGTCCCCCCGCAAAGGGGGTTCTCGTCAATCCGGAGATCCTGGAGCGCACCGGTTCGGTTCCGGTGGTGGAGGGGTGTCTCTCCTTTCCCGGCCTGGACCTGTCCATCCGCCGTCCGGAAAAAGTGACTGTCGCCGGATTCGATGAGAAGGGCGACCGAGTGGTCTATACCGGGTCGGGGCTCTTCGCCCGGATGGTCGAGCACGAGGTCGACCATCTCGAAGGAATTCTTCTACCGGATCGTCAACCCGCCCTCTCGCGTCTTTTGTCCCACTGGCGGCGGACGCGGTGGGAGGAAAGATGGGAGAAACAGCCGTGACCGATGTTTCGGGGATCCGGACGGTCTTCATGGGAAGTCCCGACTTTGCCGTTCCATTTCTTTCGGCTCTCGTCGACCGGGGCTTCGATCTCCGGGGGGTCGTGACCCAGCCCGATCGTCCCCGGGGCCGGGGACAGGCTCTGACCCCCGTTCCTGTCCGGGCCTGGGCCCTGGAAAAGGGGATTCCGACCGTCGCTCCCACGTCCCTCCGAATTCCAGAAGGGCGACAATTCCTTCGGGACTGGTGCCCGGATCTGATCGTGGTGGTGGCTTATGGTAAAATACTTCCAGAGGAGGTTCTGGCAGCTCCACGGTGGGGGTGCGTGAATGTCCATGCCAGTCTTCTACCGGCCTTGAGGGGAGCTTCTCCCATAGTCTGGGCCATCCGGAACAGGTTGACCGTTTCAGGCCTGTCCCTGATGCTTCTGGACAGGGGGATGGATACGGGTCCCGTGCTCGACCGGCTTGAAATCCCGTTGGCTCCGGATGAGACGTCGGTCTCCCTTTCGGAACGGATGATCGAAAAAGGACCGGAGTTTCTGATTCTGGGGCTCGAGCGCTATCTCGCGGGCCTTCTTCGTCCCATCCCCCAGCCGGCCGAAGGATCCCTGGCCCCGATCCTCCGGAAGGAGGATGGCCGGTTGCCTCTGGAATCGTCAGCGCTGGAGGTCGACGCGCATGTCCGGGCGATGAATCCGTGGCCCGGAGCGATTGTCGGATCCTCTCTTGGCCGGCTCAGAATCGGGTCGGGACGGGTTCTTCGGGAGGCCGGGAGGGAATCAGTCGCAGGCCAGGTTCTGTCCCAGGCTCCAGAGGGAATCGATGTGGCCTGCGGAAATGGCGTCTACCGGATCCATTCCCTCCAGAGGGAAGGGGGCCGGATGCTCCCGGTTTCCGAGTTCCTGTCGGGGCGGAGGTTTGCGCCCGGAGAAATTCTTGACTTTGTTCCCCGCGAGCCGTCGGAGAGTTGAAGGAATAATGACGGCCACTTTACTGGAGTTGTGAAAGAATGTTCAATTCGCTCAAGACCGTCCTTCTCCTCGGGCTTCTGACCGGATTTCTCCTTTTCATCGGAAAACAGCTGGGAGGACAGACGGGGATGGTCATTGCCCTCGTCCTTTCGGTCGGAATGAATTTCTTTTCCTGGTGGTTTTCCGACAGGATCGTCCTTTCGATGTACCAGGCCCATGAGGTGACCGGGGAGAACGGCAATCCCCAAATCGCGGAGATCCAGCAACTTCTTGTCGCGTTGGCCCGGCGGGGTGGGATTCCCGTTCCTCGCCTCTATATCATCGACGATCCGTCTCCCAACGCCTTCGCGACCGGTCGCGATCCTTCCCACGCGGCGGTGGCGGTCACGACCGGGATCATGGACCTCATGACGCCGGAAGAGCTGTCAGGGGTTCTTGGCCACGAACTGACCCATGTGATCAACCGGGACACCCTGACTTCGACGGTGGCCGCCTCCATCGCGGGAGCGGTGACGATGCTCGCGAACATGGCCCAGTGGGCCGCCATCTTCGGTGGCCGTGAACGGGAGGAGAGGGAGGGCGGTGGATTCGGGGACCTTCTGATGATCATTCTGGCTCCGATTGCGGCCATGCTGGTGCAGATGGCGATTTCCCGGTCTCGCGAATTCGCGGCGGACGAAGGCGGAGCGAGGCTTTGCGGAAATCCCCTCTTTCTGGCCCGTGCCCTGGCCAAACTCGAAAGAGGGATCGATGCCGTTCCCATGGCGGCCAATCCGTCGACGGCCCACATGTTCATCCTGGAACCCTTCCATGCCGGAGGGCTGGTCGCCCTGTTCTCGACGCATCCCCCCACGGAGGAACGCATCCGGCGGCTCGAGGCCATGGCCGGCTCCCATACCTCCCTTTCCCGGCATGCTTTCTAGATGATACGTTCAAGGAATGGCCGAGAGGTCCTGATCGCCCCATCCATTCTGTCCGCCGATTTCCTCGCCCTGGGAGAGGAGGTCCGGGAAGCGTCCGCGGCGGGGGCCGACCTCCTGCACCTGGACATGATGGATGGCCATTTCGTCCCCAATCTCACCTTTGGCCCTCCCGTCGTCGAGAGGCTCAGGACAATCACCTCCGTTCCCCTGGAAGCCCATCTGATGGTGGAGAGTCCCGAGATTTATCTTCCAGATCTTGCGACCGGGGGAATGCACCGTGTGACCGTCCACTGGGAGGCCTCGTCCCATCTCCATTATGTCCTCTCCCGGATCAGGGATCTCGGAATGCGGGCGGGGATTGCGCTCTCTCCGGCAACACCCGTGTCCATGGTGGCCGATATCCTGGACATGATCGACCTGGTTCTCGTCATGACGGTGAATCCCGGCTTCGGGGGACAGTCCTTTATCGGACATTCCTTCGAAAAAATCGCCGCCATGCGGGCCCTTCTGGACAGTCGTGGCGCGGCGCACGTGAGGCTGGAGGTCGACGGGGGGATAAAGCCCGCCAATATCGCCCAGGTGGTGGACTGCGGAGCCGACACCATCGTCATGGGTTCCGCCATTTTTGGCGACACACCCTGCGAAACGGTCTTCCGGGAAATCCGGAAGCGTCTCGAAACGAGTTAAATTCCATTAATCATTTTTGCTTGAATAATATTTCTCCCGGAATCTTTCAGAGCCGATCTCTTCCGTCGTGAAAGAAGCGCTCCTCGTGTTGCATTTTTCATGCGTGCTGGGGTAAGTTTTGTTTTGCGAAGAATTTTATGGCATTTCTGGCCGGGTTGAAGGAGGAAGGGGTGGAGATCAGGGAACCGTCCGATCGTTTTTCCTACCTTTTTGACAGGTTCCTGGCCAAGTTTGTCGACTACCTGCTGGCCCTCTCTCTTGAACATGCCGGTTTTTTGCTGGGGAGCTCCTGGTTGGCCTGGCTTGCGGCGACAGCTTACATCCTTGTTGCCGACGGACTTCCTGGCGGTAAAAGTCTCGGGAAAAGATTGAGCGGACTGTGGGTTTCGGGACGTTCGGGAGACCCGTGCAGTTTTTACGAATCCACCATCCGCAACATTCCGCTGGGGTTGGCCTACATTCTGTCCCAGATTCCTTGGATCGGCTGGGCCCTGGGACTTCTTGTCGCCTCCGTCGAAGGTCTGATTCTGGCTGGAATGCCGTCCGACCGGCGGTTCGGTGACGATCTGGTGGGAACGATGGTGAGAAAGGGCGCATTCGGGGGGATTGAGAGACGGCAGGACAAGGCCGCGGAGGTCACCCGCGCTGAGACAACGGAGTCGACGACTCCCTAAAGAATAAAGGAAAAACATCTTGGGGCTCATCGCAAATCTTTTCGGTTTTCTTTCCCAGGATCTGGCAATCGATCTTGGCACGGCCAACACCCTTGTCTATGTGCGTGACCAGGGGATCGTCATCAACGAACCATCGATCGTGGCGATGGACCAGAAATCAGGCTCGGTCCTCGCGATCGGCCGGGAAGCCAAAAAAATGCTTGGACGGACTCCAGGGAACATCGTGGCTGTCCGGCCTGTCCGGAACGGCGTCATCGACAATCCCGACATTGCCCAGCAGATGCTGTCCTATTTTATCAACAAGGTCCACCGTCGTTCGGCGTTTGTCCGGCCTCGGATGGTGATCTGCGTTCCCTCCAGGATCTCGATGGTTGCCCAGAGGGCTGTCAAGGATTCGGCCCGAATGGCCGGTGCACGAGAGGTCTATCTGATCGAGGAGCCTCTTGCCGCGGCGATCGGGGCAGGACTTCCGATCATGGAGCCCTCCGGGAACATGGTGATCGACATCGGGGGAGGAACGACGGATGTCGCGGTGATTTCCCTTGGAGGAACGGTCTACAGCGAGTCTATCAAGGTGGCCGGCGACAAGATGGATGAGGACATCATCGCCTACATCAAGAAGCAGCACAATCTTCTGATCGGGGACTCGATGGCGGAACGGATCAAAATGGAGATTGGGTCCGCCTGCCCCCAGAAGGAAGGCCATGTCATGATTATCAAGGGGAGAGACCTCATTACCGGTCTTCCGAAGACCCTCAAGATCACCGAGGAGGAAATTCGGGGAGCCCTGTCCGATACCATCAACAGTATCGTGACGATCGTGCAGAAGACACTGGAAAACACACCTCCCGAGCTATCCGCGGACATCATCGACCGCGGAATCGTCCTGACGGGGGGGGGATCCATGTTGCGTGGGCTTGATCTCCGGATCCGTGATGAAATCCGTCTTCCTATCATCACGGTGGACGATCCGCTGACGACGGTCGTGATCGGGACGGGGAAGACCCTCGAAGAACTCGATGTCCTGAGGAAGGTCACACTCGGAGACTAGGCGAAACGGTGCGACCTTCACTGAAACGACCCTCATCCTTCAAGGCCGTTCCGGTACTTCTGATATCGCTTGCGGTTCTGGTTATCCTGGGGTTCTATCCGGAGTTTTTCCGGCGTTGGATTCTGGATCCTCCCCTGAACATGCTTCGCCTTGCTTTCTCGGGGGCCACGGGGTTGTCGCGGGGATCGACGGGACTCTGGACCCATTATCTGGACCTTGCCAGGAGCGAAGAAGAAAACCGGAAACTCCGCCTCGAAGTTGAAAGTCTTCGGAGATCGCTCGACCATTACCGAAGTCTTTCCGCAAGGAACGAGGATCTCCTGGCCCTCCTCGATTTGAAGAAAAGGACGCCGCAGAAGGGAATCGCCTGCCACGTGATCGCGGACAATCCGACGATCGCTCCCCGAACCCTTCTGCTCGATTGCGGCTCCAGAAGAGGGGTTCAAGTCCGGGATGGCGTCATTGGGACCCATGGGGTGGTGGGATATGTGGTGAGGGTCTTTTCCGGCTTCTCGCAGGTTCTTTGGGTCGAAGATCCCCTCTTCGCTCTGGAAGGACGTCTTTTGGATTCCGGTCAGAGCGGACTTGTGAGAGGGCGGGGCTCGGGCCATTTTCTGAAGCTTGAATACATACCTGCCATGACGTCCCTTGAGAATGGGTCGCATGTTGTGACGACGGGAGAGGATGGCTTCTTCCCTCCGGAGGAACCGATTGGAACCGTTGTCAGGAGTCTGAATCCCGGCCATCAGATCTTTCGCTCGGTCAGGCTCGAAAGCGCCGAAAGGCTGGACTCTCTTTGGGCGGTCATGGTTCTTGTTCCTCCGCTCGAGTGGACAGAAAAGCCTCTGCTCGGGAAGAGGCAGCCATGAACCTTCCGCTCAGGACCATTCTCCTGGTCGTTTTCATGGTCATGGCGATTTCCGGGCTTCGGTGGTTCCCGACCCTTGCGGCGGGAATCAATCCCGTTCCCCTGTTTCTTTTTTTTCTTCTCCGGAGAAGGGAGAAGTACGGGTTTCTGGTTCTGGGAGGGGTGGCCGGTCTTCTTGCCGCTCTCGTTTCCTACGGACCCGGGTTGTTCTGGGTTCTTCTGTATGTTTCTGAAGCCTGGATTATTTCACGGCTTTCGGAGGCATCGACCCGTTCAGGCGTCCGGCAATACGTTCTGGTTTGGATTGTTCTCGCGATCGATATGGGGGTTGGACTTCTGCTTCGGAAGCTTCTTGAATTCCCCCTGGAGATACAACTATTAAGAGATTGGCTGGTGATGGAAGGGGCGACGGGCTTCCTGGGGATGTTTCTGGTGTTTGTGATGCGCTCCCTTGGTTGGACGTCCGATCCTCCTTCCCGAAAACAACATGGCATCGGAATTCCGCTTTCATAAAAATGGGATCCTCGGGTCTCCGAGGGCGCGTCTCTACGGGTTGATTTTTGTCTTCTGGCTGGGCCTTTCGGTGGTCGTTGTCCGCCTTTATGTCGTGCAGGTGATCAAACACCACCATTATCTGGCTCTGGCCCGGGACAACGTCGTCAAGGTCGTGCCCATTCCACCCCTGCGGGGAGAGATCACAGACCGGAACGGAGTGGTTCTGGTGAGAAACGGACCCGACTTCGCGGTCTTCGAAATTCCGGGGGAGGTCGTCCACCCCCGAAGGGAACTGGCCTGGCTAGCCTACGACCTTGGCGTTCCCGAGAAAGTTCTCCGACATGCCCTTTCCCGTTTGGGCTACGTCCTTCCTTCCCATGTTCCCGTCCCCCTCCAGACAGGACTTTCAATGGCCCAGGTCGGCCGGGTCAACATGGATCTCTATCGCCTCCCGGGATTTTTCATTCAAGTTATGCCCAAACGCATCTACCCGGCGGACGATATGGCCGCCCATCTCCTGGGATATGTCGGATCCTTCACATCAGCTGATCTCAAGGGATCGTTCTATCGTCACCTTCCCCCTGGAACCGGAATCGGAAAGTCCGGCATCGAGAAGGAGTACGATGCTCTCCTGCAGGGGGCGCCCGGCCTCCGTCGCCAGCTTGTCGACTCCCATGGGCGAATGATCCGGAACCTCAAGAACGATCCTCCCAAGGAGGGCCATTCCCTCCGCCTCACCATCGACATGCGCCTTCAGATGACTGCAGAGAGATTTCTGGGAAACAGGAGGGGGGCTGTTGTGGCCCTCGATCCCAGAAATGGGGAGATCCTTGCTCTGGCAAGCCATCCGGCCTACGATTCGGAAGAGCTTTCGCAGGCCATGAGTTCCAGTCGCTGGAACGCTCTCGTCCATGCACCGGATCATCCCCTGACGGACAGGGCGACCCAGGGGCTTTACCCTCCGGGCTCGGTCTTCAAGATCGTCACGACACTCGCCGGCCTTAGTGAACACAAGCTCGATCCGGACCAGCCGTTTCATTGTGCCGGGACTTTTCGCGTCGGCTCCGTGATTTTTCATGACTGGAAGAAGGGAGGCCACGGAATTCTCCACTTGCACCGGGCCATAGAACAGTCTTGCGACATTTATTTTTATCATCTCGGAATGACCCTGGGTCCCGAACCGATCGCCAGGATGGCACGGTCTTTCGGATTGGGGAGCCGAACGGGCATCGACCTTCCTGCCGAGCAGTCGGGTGTCGTGCCAGATCGGGAATGGAAGAAAAAATATTTACACACACCCTGGTATCCGGGAGAAACTCCCCCCATGGCCATCGGTCAGGGCTTTTTGACCGTCACACCCCTGGAGATGGCCCGTCTGATGGGAGCCGTCGCGATGGAGGGAGCAATTTCCAGACCGCATCTTCTTCTCGGGGATTCCCGACAGGAGGGTCAGTCGAAGATTTCAGGTCTGACTTTCATTCCCGTACCGAAAAAGGACTTTGAAATCGTCAAGGCCGATCTCAGGGATGTGGTCGCGGCCCCTCACGGAACGGGGCATCCGGTGAATCTCCCCTTTTTTGCGATTGCCGGAAAGACCGGAACAGCCCAGGTCGTGAGCAACCGGGGGAAAAGCAAGGGGTACAAACCTCCCAAGGCGGATTCCTGGTTTGTGGGGTTCGGTCCCTTTGAAGATCCGAAGATTGTTGTCGCCGTTCTGATCGAAAACGGAGGAGACGGCGGAGATGTGGCCGGGCCGGTGGCCCGGGAGGTTTTTCGCATGTTCTACATCACGCGGCTGGCTGCGAAGGGAAGCTCCAGGCCGGCTGTCGCATCCTGAGGAAGGAACACGGGAATTTGGTCGCCAAGCTGCTCGCTTATGTTGTCAGGGTGCATCCGGTGTTTCTGGTGGTTCTCTCTGCCATCATGCTGATCGATCTTCTGACTCTTTTTTCCGTGTCCCCCTATCTGGCGGTCAAGCAGGGAATGTGGGAGTTGGCCGGTCTTCTGATGGGTTTGGGAATCCTGCTGGTTCCCTATCCGCTTTTCCTGCAGAATGCCCGGTGGATCTATGGGTTCGTCCTGGCGCTCCTTGCCATTGTTTTCATTGGGGGCCATGCGAGCCACGGGGCCAGACGCTGGATCGGCCTGGGCTGGTTTCAGATCCAGCCTTCGGAATTCATGATCCTTGGGCTGATCCTTTTTCTGACATGGCTGTTCGTTCCGGGAAAAAGGGATATCCCCCTCTCTCCGGCTCTTTTTGCAGGGGGACTTCTGGCTTCTGTTGTCCCGGCCGTTCTCATCGCTCGTCAGCCGGATCTGGGAACAGCCTTCGAGTTGATGATCATTTTTTCCGTCTATGTTTTTCTGAAGGGCATTCCTAGCCGGATCGTGACTCTGTCCATACTTGGAGGTCTGGCCTTCTTTCCGGTCCTCTGGGAAGGGGTCTGGTCCCATCTTCACGAGTTTCAGAAGGACCGGATCCGGGCCTTTATCAATCCGGCATCCGATCCGTCCGGTCTGGGATACCACACCATTCAGTCCATTGTCGCGGTCGGTTCGGGGGGATGGTTCGGGCAGGGAATGTCCGGAGCCACGCAGGTGCGCTATCAGTTTCTTCCCGGAGCCCACACCGATTTTGTTTTTGCCGTCTATACGGAAGAGTGGGGATTTGTCGGAGCCTTGTTTTTTCTGGCACTGGTCTCATATCTGGTCTGGTTTGGCTTTCGAACGGCCATGGAATGTCGCGATCCTTCCGGTTTTTACTTGGCCGCGGGCGTGACGGGATTCTTTCTGTTCTGTTTTCTGATTAATGTCTTGATGGTTCTGGGAATTTTGCCGGTTGTGGGAGTTCCCATGCCGCTCATGAGTTACGGAGGGTCGGCCATGATTGTCTCTTTGGGCGCCATGGCGCTTCTGATGAATGTCCGTCTCTACGCGAAAAGGTAGGGCCGGTTTGTGTTCTCCGGGCAAGGATTGACTGAGCTCCAGGTGGCGAATCCCCCTTGGCGGGGAGAGGAATCCCGGTGTCCGATGATTGCAGTTTTGATTGTTCATAGAGGTTTCAGGAGGGTTGAGAATGGGTTCGGAAATTTTGATTCATGTGACAGAGGAAGAAACAAAAGTGGCCATCATCGAAGGCAAGCGATTGGTCGAATATTTTTTTGACCGGAAGCAGGCCCAGGGTATTGTCGGAAACATATACAAGGGAAAGGTCAGCAAGGTCCTGCCGGGAATGCAGGCGGCCTTTGTGGATGTTGGGCTTGAAAAAGCGGCGTTTCTCTATGTGGACGATGTCTTTGTCGAGGGAGCCGAGATTCTTCCGGATGCCCTTCGGGAGGAATCTCCCACCGGAGGGACCATCGAAGTGGAGGGCGCCGTCCCGGCCACACCGGAGGGGGAGACGGCTCCCGAGCCCGCCAAACGTTCAGGAAGGCGCCCGATCGAGGAATTGCTGAACGATGGACAGGAGCTCCTGATCCAGACGACAAAGGAACCGATCAGCACGAAGGGACCCCGTGCGACAACCTACATTAGCCTTCCCGGAAGGTATCTTGTCTACATGCCCCAGGTCAATCACATCGGGGTCTCCCGCAGGATCACGAACGAAGCGGAACGGCAGAGGCTCAAGGAGATCGTGGGGGGCCTCCGGACCCACAAGGGAGGCTACATCATCCGAACGGTGGCAGAAGGGATGACCGAGGACGAAGCCCGGATGGATATGGTTTTTCTGGACATGCTGTGGGAGGACATCAAGGCGAAGAAAGAGGCCGTTCGTGCTCCTGCGCTCGTCCGTGTCGATCTCGATGTGGTGTTCAGGACAATCCGTGATTACCTGACCAATGAAGTGGACCGCCTCGTCATCGACAGTCCCAAGGAATACCAGAGGGTGATCGAATTTGTCCGGACCTATCTTCCTGCCTACGCGGACAAGATCGAATTATGGAACAGGAAGACCCTTCTATTTCAGGAGTATTCTGTCGACCAGCAAGTCGCCCGGGCTCTCGAGAAAAAGGTGTGGCTCAAATCAGGGGGCTATCTCGTGATCGACAGGGCCGAGGCGCTGACTGTGGTGGATGTGAATACGGGGCGTTTCGTAGGAGACAAGGATCCCGAGGAGACAATCCTCAAGACCAATCTCGAGGCGGTGGAGGAGATCGCCCACCAATTGCGCCTTCGCAACATCGGCGGAATCATCATCCTCGACTTCATCGACATGGAGAAGGAAAAAAATCGTGAAAAGGTCTTCCAGGGATTGCAGGAATTGTTGACCCGGGACAAGGCCCGCACGAACGCTCTCAAGATTTCGGATCTCGGTCTCGTGGAGATGTCGAGAAAGAGGGTCCGGGAAGATCTGGTCCATCTGCTGGGAGAAACATGTTCTTATTGTGACGGAAAGGGTTACGTCAAATCTGTCAGAACCATCATTTACGAAATTTTTGAAGATCTTCGAAAGCTTCCGTCAGGGCGGGGCGCCAAGGACCGGCGGGTGATCCTCTATGTCCATCCCGATGTGGAGGCGGAACTTGCCTCGGAAAAAATCTTTCTGGATGCCGTTCAGCAGGTGATTCGGAGAAAGGTGATCATCAAGAGCGATCCCCTTTATCATATTGAAGAATTTGTCATCGTATCCCCTTGAGGTGACGATGCGCGAAGGGAGTGTGTTCATGGGCCCAAGAAATCTGATGGCTGCCGGCAGGATCCTGTCGGGAATCCTGCTCGTGGTGGCCTTTCTCTCGGGAGGGTGTACCCGGACTTCATCCGACAATGGGCAGGTCCCAGGCAAGGTTGTAGGAACAGTCCTTCTTGACCCGAAGGTTCCTCTCTGGATGACCCACGGCTCGCTGGCCGTGGTGGCCCTGATGAAGGGCCCCACCTCTCCGGACTGGCTTCCTGTCGCCCGCGTGGTCTTCGTTCATCCGACATTTCCTGTCCCCTTCGAGATCTCCCAAAAGGACGTCCGTCTTACCGGGATCACCTTTCAGGGGCCTGTCCGCCTTGTGGCTCGCCTCTCTCTTGAGTCGGGCAGTTCCCTTGTTGCAAACGGGGAATATAGTGGAACGGTCCCTGTGGATGGCGCCGTCGGCGGACCTCCCGTCAGGATCGTGATCGACAGGGAATTGCCCTCCGTTTCCGGGAGTGGCCGGTAAACCATGCCGAAGACGCTTTATTTCGAAAAACTCTCTCTCATGGTGAAGATAGGGACGGGATCGGAGGAAAGGGCCCGGCCCCAGAAGATTTTTATTTCGGGAAAGATTGAGTTGGCCGAGATTCCCTGGGGGAACGACCTGATCCAGAAAACGGTGGACTATGACCGTCTCATCAGGGAGATTGTTGCGAAAGGGGAAGGGTCGGAGTGTTGTCTCCTCGAGCGTCTGGGGGAAATTCTATCTGATCATGTATTGGGGCACTTCCCCGGGGCCTCGGAGGTCACGCTGTCCCTCTGGAAGGATCCTCCTCCCCTTCCGCTCGCCCTCGACCGTGTCGGCCTGACGATAAGGGAAAACAGGGCGGGATGGGAAGGTCGGCGGAGAAACGGCACCGAATCAAGCCAGGAAAGGGCGCCATGATCTTTCATCCCAATGTTTTTGGACTGCTTCTTTTGCAAACGACGGCCGGAGGCTGCTTTCTCATGACCTTTCTTTATCGGTATCCTTCGGTCAACCGGTCTTTTTACAGATTGCACGGACTCCTGTTCCTTCTGTTTGCGGGAGGTGCTCTTTTTGCTCTCGGTCCATCCGGATTGAGGATTCCCGCTTTTCATCCGGGCCGCCTGGACCAGTTGACTGTTTATCTGGTGATGCTGGGGACGGGAGGACTCCTGGCCTACAATGTCCTTCTCAACTTCATCTCCTGGGACAGAGGCCGTTCCATTTCGAGGCCGCTTCTGAATCTCTCGGCCATTCTGCTTTTGGGAGCCACAGGGACAGCCACGCTCTTTCTCAACGCCTCCCTCTCCCTTTCCGCCTCGGGAATCCTCCTTCTCATGTCGATGTTCATCTCCACCTTTCTTCTCGGTGCCGTTCTCCTGGCCATGAACTGGGGGCATTTCTATCTGACCAACCCGACGCTTCCCATTGAACCTTTGGCCTTTCTGTCGCGCACACTCCTGGGATGCGCCGGACTGACGGCCCTCACTTCGGGAATCATGACCGGTCTGAACTGGAAAGAGCATCCCGGATTTGCCGAGGGGCTCCTCCTTGAATCATTTCAGGGACTTTATCTGTGGGGACGTCTTCTCATCGGTGTTATCGGGGGACTTGTGATCTCTTACCTGGCATACAAGACGGTACGGATGCATTCGACACAGGCCGCAACCGGACTTCTCTATGTCGCCCTCCTCATGATTCTCTTCGGAGAGGCTTTTTCCCGCTTTCTCTTCCTCAACCTGGGAATTTTGATATGATAGCGAGAGTATAATGCCGGAAGAATTGAAAGCCCCGCACGGTATTTTGGACGGGTCAGTTGATTTGTCAGTAGGATTATCGATAGAATAAGGGTCTTGTAGTAACCTCGGCCTCTTTTCCGATGGAGAGTGCCTTTTGAGCGAGGTCCTGGTTTCTCGGGCCCGGATAATGGAGAGTGCCTCGGGCGCGGGCCCGCGGTTTGTCTTCTTTCAAGCAAAGAAATGGTCAAGGAGGCCTGGATGTCTATTCTGATTGCCGATAACTGCATTTCCTGCGGAGCCTGCCTTCCGGAGTGTCCGAATGACGCTATCAGCGAAGGGGATCCCATTTACGTGATCGATCCGGATCTCTGCACGGAATGCATCGGGTTCCACGATGAACCCCAGTGTGCTGCCGTTTGTCCCATTGACGAATGCTGCATACCTGATCCCAATTACGTCGAAACAAAAGAGCAGCTTCTCGCGAAGAAAGACCGGATTCATCCGAACGGATAACGGGGTTCCCCCCCTTGCGCTTTCTCGCAGGGGGGCTCCCCTGAAGGGAGCAATGAATGGCCAGGAAATTTGTACTAGTCGAGCCGAAGTCGACCCATCTCCATGTTTATAGTTCGTTCACCATTCCGAGACTCGGAGTCATACTCCTGGGGACCATGCTGAGGAACAGGGGGTGGGATGTCCGGGTCTATATTGAGGATGTAGCGCCTGTTGACATGAAGGAAGTTCTTTCTGCAGACGTAGTGGGAATTTCGACTCTGACCTCCACGGCTCCCCAATCCTACCGGCTTGCGAATATCGTCCGTGAGGCTGGGATTCCCGTTGTCATCGGCGGGACTCATGTGTCCTTCCTTCCGGATGAGGCCCTCGATTATTCGGATTATGTCGTGCGCGGTGAAGGGGAGGAAACGCTGTTTGAACTCCTGGAGGCCATGGATGGTCGTGGTGACATGGAGAAGATCCTCGGACTTTCCTACTGGAAAAACAACAGGAAAGCCCATAATCCTGACCGACCCCTCAAGGAAGATCTCGACTCCAATCCCATTCCCGATTATGGCATTGTGGAGGGATGGGATACCCAAAAGAGAGGCCTGATTTCCATTGCGACCTCCAGGGGTTGCCCTTTCACCTGCACATTCTGTTCTGTTCCGGGAATGTATGGCCACGGCTTCAGGATGCATTCCATCGATCGGGTCATTGAGGAGATTCGGGTCAATAACCCGAAATATGTCTTTTTTGCCGACGACCTGTTTACAGCCAACCGGAAAAGGACGAAGGATCTTCTGAAAAGAATGATCGCTGAAGGGCTGACTCCTGAATGGGGAGCCCAGATCAGGACGGAAACGGCCTTCGACCCGGAACTTCTTGAGCTTATGAAGGCCAGCAACTGCTTCAACGTCTTTATTGGGTTTGAATCGATCAACCCGCAGACGCTTGATCTTTTCAATAAACGTCAGACCTATGAAAAAATTGTCCGGTCGGTTGAGGCTTTCAACAAGCATGGGATTAGAATTCACGGGATGTTCGTGGTCGGGGCCGATACTGACGACAAGGCGACGATTTTTGAGACGGCCCGCCTCGCCAAGGAATGGAATCTTCAGTCAATCCAGCTGATGATCCTGACACCCTTACCAGGATCCCCGGATTTCGATCATTTCTATGCGACGGGTAACCGCGAACTGCTCTACAAGGACTGGAGCCTCTACGATGGGCACCATACGGTGTACCGTCCGAAGAATATGACCGCCTACGAGCTAAATGAGGCGGCGATTGCGGCCATGGAGGATTTCTACTCCTGGAAAAACATTGCCCGAAGTGCGATGAGGCGAGACTATTATTCGACGCTGATCCAGTTTGGCGCAAAAAATCTTTTGAAGAACTGGCGACGGGAAAATAACAGCTTTCTTGAGGAGCTCCGATCGACAGTCTTTGAAAAAGCGGAGGAAGGAAAGGAGTCTTCCTCCCAAATTCCACGCACGAACCGTGTGGGAGTTCCGAGATTCATTCTCGACTCGGAACTGGGTTCAGGCCTTGTCGCGTTCTTTGCAAGGCTTGGCAGTTCAGTGGTCCCCTTTTCCGAAGTGCCTCCCGATGGGCAAGAGGATCCGACGGCCCTTTCTAGAATTCGGGGAAAGGTGGACTGTATCGTGTTGCCGGTGATGGAGCGGGCACGGCAGGGAGAAGAGGAGTTCTTCCAGAAGATCGAGAGTCTGAAACAATGGATGAACCAGCACAAGCAGTCGGCTCCGACAGCCGTCTCCCTGTTTCTCGACAAACAAGATGGCTCCCTCTATTCCTCACTGGCTCAACTTGGAGCGTTTTTTACAAAAGATCTGGACAGAGTGCATCAGGCGTACAAGGAAACGATGACCGGTATCAGAACCATCAGTCCGACATCGGTTGATGAAGTGAAGCCGGTCATGGTCCAGTTGTCGTCCTAGGACACCTCTGAGCCGAAGGAGACTTTCAGTCGATGGAAAAAATGACACGAATTGCAACCGCTGAAGAGCTCTCACAGAAAAAATGGTATGTTGTGGATGCCGACGGGCAGACCGTTGGAAGACTCTCGACAGCCGTTGCTCTTCTTCTGAGAGGCAAAAACAAGGTTTTCTTTACCCCTCATCAGGATGCCGGGGACTTCGTCATCGTGATCAATGCCGCCAAAGTGGCATTTACCGGTAAAAAATGGACCCAGAAAATGTATTACCGCCACAGTGGCTACCCGGGTGGGTTCAAGTCGGCGACCGCGAAGGAAGTCCGGAGCCGGAATCCGGAGCACCTGGTCATCCATGCCGTGAAGGGCATGCTCCCCAAAAACAAGTTGTCCAATCAGTTTATGAGCCGGCTCAAGGTCTATGCGCAGGAAACGCATCCCCACCAGGCTCAGAATCCTGAAGTCTATGCCTTAGGAGGTCGTTGATGGAAAGAGAACCGAACGAGGACGGACGGGGTTCTGCAACAGGGAAGCGCAAGACAGCCATTGCTCGGGTCAGGGTACAGGTTGGTACCGGTTTGATCCAGGTCAATGACAGACCTCTGGAAGAATATTTTCCCCGGACACTCTGGACGACCCAGGTCAAAGCCCCCATCGAACTGACCAATATGGCCGGAAAGCTCGATGTTTTCGCAAAAGTGACGGGAGGGGGGTTGACGGGACAGGCTGAGGCCATCCGCCATGGAATTTCCCGCGCTCTTCTCGAAATCAATCCGGAGTTCCGTGACTCCTTGAAAAAAGAAGGCTTTCTGACTCGTGACGCCAGGGCCAAGGAGCGTAAAAAGTTCGGCCAGAAAGGCGCCAGAAAGCGTTTTCAATTTTCGAAACGCTAAGCTTGAGTGGGTGTCCCACGAAGGAAGGGGAGACCGCGGTCTCCCCTTTTTTCGTGCTGATTCTGGAGAAAAATGCAGGAAAAATCGCGAGAAAAAGAAGTTCGTATCGGAATTGCGGGAGCGTCGGGATATGCAGGAGGGGAGTTACTTAATCTTCTTGCCTCCCATCGCTCCGCACGGGTGGTTCGTCTTGCCGGTGAATCCCGGGCAGGTTCGAGAATCAGGGATCTTTTTCCCCATCTCGACTCTCCTGCAGTTCTGGAAAAAATTTCGGACGCCCCCCTTTGGGACGATGTCGATGTCGTTTTTTTCGCCCTTCCCGCGGGGCAGAGCTTCTCCCTTGTCCCCCGCTATCTCGAGCGGGGAACGGTGGTCGTTGACCTTGGGCCCGACTACAGGCTGAAAGATCCCGAACTCTATCGCAGGGTTTATGGAATCGAGCATGGATTTCCCGAGGGGCTCCCCCAGGCCGTTTATGCCCTTCCTGAATGGACGGGACAGGCTCTCGCCAAAGCGCGCCTCGTGGCCTGTCCAGGATGCTTTCCGACTGGAGCCCTTTTGGGCATACTCCCTTTTCTCCGCTCAGGGCAAATCAGGCGGGATATGATCGTCGTGGATGGAAAGTCGGGGATCACGGGGGCAGGAAGGTCTCTCACACTTGAGACCCATTTTCCTGAAATTTCTGAAGGGGTTCTTGCCTACAAGCTTCTTGATCACAGGCATGTTCCGGAGATGGAGCAGTCTCTGGAAGGAGGAAAAGTCACATTCGTTCCTCACCTGATGCCGTTCAATCGGGGAATTCTGTCTACGATCTACATGGTTCTGGACCATCCCTGTTCCCAGGAGGAGATTGACCGGACGATTGATGAAAGCTATCGGGACAGCCCCTTTGTCCGAAGGGTGTCCTCCCCTCCAAACACAATGAGCGTGAGGGGAACGAACAATGTCCATCTCTATGCCAAAGTCCGGGAGGATCGTCTCGTTGTCCTGACGGCCATCGACAATCTTGTGAGGGGAGCTGCGGGGCAGGCGATCCAGGCCATGAACCGAATTTTTGGATTTGAAGAACAAGAGGGATTGCGCCGGGGTGCGCTCTTCCCGTAACTTCAATAATTTCACTCTTTAATGGAAATGATGGCATGGCCAGAAAAAAAATGGCGGGAGGAATCACCTTCCCGAAAGGATTTTCGGCAGGGGGCCTCTTCTCCGGTGTCAAGAAAAACGGAAAGCCGGATCTGGCACTGATTCTCTGTGAATCGGAGTGTCATGCAGCCGGCGTTTTTACGACGAACCAGATCAAGGCACCGGCCGTCAGGATCTCCCAGAGGCGCGTTCGGGGTTCCGGCATTCGCGCGATTATCGTCAACAGCGGAAACGCCAATGCGTGTAATGGCGAACAGGGAGAGAGGGACGCCCTTCTGATTTCCGAAAAGCTCTCGGGCCATCTGGGATGCGACCCCAGGAAAATTCTTATGGCTTCCACGGGAGTCATCGGGCGCCCGCTCAACATGGAAGCGATCCTTTCAGCTCTTCCCGCTCTGGTTGCCGGGGTTGATCCTCTTGGCCATGAAGCCTGTGCTCAAGCCATCATGACAACTGATACACGCTCAAAGTCTGCGCAGGCCGAAGCCATCATAGGCGGTCGACCCGTCCGGGTTGGGGGTATCGCGAAAGGGGTGGGGATGATCCATCCCCAGATGGCCACCTTGCTTGTATTTCTGACAACCGATGCATCCGTGGAAAAAGGGGCTCTCCAGGGGGCTCTCGCTCAGGCTTCCGACAAGACTTTCAACGCCCTGACCGTCGACGGGGATACGAGCACGAACGATACGGCCCTGATCCTGGCAAGCGGCCTTGCAGGAAATGCTCGTATTTCCAGAAACTCTTCTGAATACGAGGATTTCTGTGCTCTTGTTCTCTCCGTCTGCCAGTCTCTTAGAGATCAGCTTGTCAGAGACGGGGAAGGTGTCACGAAGATTATCAGGATTCAGGTTTCGGGAGCCCGTTCCCGTGGAGACGCACGGAAGGTTGCCCAGGCCATTTCCCGCTCCCTTCTCGTCAAGACGGCCTTCTTTGGTGAGGATGTGAACTGGGGGAGAATTATGGTTGCCATCGGAAACTCCGGTGTGAGGGTCTTCGAGGAGAAGATCGACATATTCATGGGGCCCGTTGCGCTTGTCCACAAGGGGGTTGGCCTCGGACCTCTTCAGGAGGAAAAGGCCCTTGAGGTGATGAAGGGAAAGGAAATTACGCTGCGTGTCATGCTGGGACTTGGCTCAATGGAAGCGGAGTACTGGACCACAGATCTGTCCATCGAATACGTCCGGATCAATGCCGGATACAAGGGAAGAACTTAGGACGATTGTTTGCTTAAGCATTTTGTGGTATAAATAAATGTTTTTTAGAGGAAGGTGGCGTTTATTCCTCTCTGTCGGTTTTGCCCTGCTGGATGAGAGTGAGTTCCTGTAGGCAGATCAGGACAGCGGCCTTCGGCCAGAATCGCCAAACACAAAAAACAGCGAACCCCGGAAAAAATCCGGAAAACCCATGGGTCCGCGCAGAAGATCCAAATCGCCATCCCACGCGGCGGGAACGGTTCGCAAAGGTCAACCCAATGATCAGGAGACATCAATGGCTAATGTGACAATCAAGGAACTTCTGGATGCGGGTGTTCACTTCGGACACCAGACAAAGCGATGGAATCCGAAGATGAAGCGGTTCATCTATGGAGAGCGTAACGGAATCTACATCATTGATCTTCAGCAGACGACCCGCCGATACCGTCAGGCGACGCGGTTCATCAAAAATATGGTGGCCGAGGGCAAGTCGGTCCTCTTCATTGCGACCAAGAAGCAGGCTCAGTCCATCATCCAGGAAGAGGCCGAGCGGTGCGGGATGTTTCATGTCACCCAGCGGTGGCTTGGGGGCATGCTGACAAATCATCAGACGATCCGGAAGTCGGTCGAACGTCTGAAGAAGATCGAATCGATGAAGGAAAGCGACCAGTGGGCACGCCTTCCGAAGAAGGAAGTGGCCCAGATCGAAAAGGAAGAATCCAAGCTTCGAGCGACTCTTTCGGGTATTCGTGGAATGGGACAGCTTCCTGGAGCCATCTTTGTCGTGGATCCCAAGAAAGAACATATCGCCATTCACGAAGCGAACCGGCTTGGGATTCCGGTGGTGGCCATGGTTGACACGAACTGCGACCCCGATCTGATCGACTATCCGATCCCGGCCAATGATGACGCAATCCGGTCTATCCGCCTGATGGCCGAGGGAATCGCCGATGCCGTACTCGAAGGAGCGCTCTCCCGGCGATCACCCGGCAAGGCGGCCGCTGAGCCGGCCGCGGCCAATGCAGAGCTTGCGGAGGCTTTTTCGGCGGGTAATTCCGGAGAGAAATAAATAAGCGCGGCGGGAGGGGGATTTCCTCTCCCGCTTTCTCTCATCGTTAGGCTGGAGATGTCGGGAAGGATCTGAACGGAAAGAGACGGAGGAACGGATCGATATGGAAATTGCTGCAAATGTGGTCAAGGAGCTTCGGGAAAAAACCCAGGCGGGCTTTATGGATTGCCGGAAGGCCCTTGTCGAGGCCAATGGAGATCCCGAGAAGGCCTACGAAATCCTGAAGAAGAGCGGCGCTCTCAAAGCCAGCAAGAAGGCAGACCGGGAAACGGCGGAAGGGCTTGTCGGTTCCTATATTCATGCCGGTAGCAAGATCGGGGTTCTGGTTGAGGTCAATTGCGAAACGGATTTCGTGGCCCGGACAGACAATTTCAAGGAGCTGGTCCGGAATTTGGCCATGCATATCGCTGCGGCCGCTCCGACTTATGTCGACAGAAGCGCCCTCCGGGAAGAAGAGATCGAGAAGGTGCGTGCCGGATTCTTGGCCGAGGTGCAGGACAAGCCTGAGAAGGTTCGGGGCAACATCGTGGAAGGCAAGCTTGAAAAATATTTTCAGGAGGCCTGCCTTCTCGATCAGCCTTATGTGAAGGACCCGGGAGTCGTGGTTCGGGACCTGATTGCGGGCGAGATCGCCAAAATGGGCGAGAATATCTCCGTCAAACGTTTCTCGCGGTTCCAGATCGGAGAAGGGAAGGGCTGATGCCCGGCTATAAAAGGGTTCTTCTCAAGCTTTCCGGAGAGGCGTTGATGGGAGATCTTTCCTTCGGGATTGATCCCACGGTCCTAGATCGGATCGCCGTAGAAATTCAGGCGGTCGTTTCCCAGAGCGTTGAGCTTGGGGTCGTGATCGGCGGAGGAAATTTCTTCCGGGGCCTCTCGGGAATCAGTCAGGGGATTGATCGGGCGTCAGCGGATTACATGGGGATGCTTTCAACGATCCTGAACGCTTTGGCCCTTCAGTCTGTTCTCGAGAAGAAAGGTGTGTCCACGAGGGTCCTGACGGCCCTCGAAATGCGGGCTCTGGCCGAACCCTATATTCGTCGCCGGGCGATGCGGCACCTCGAAAAGGGCCGCGTCATCATTTTTGCCGGAGGAACCGGAAATCCTTATTTTACCACCGATACCGCGGCCGCCCTTCGGGCAATGGAAATCGGAGCCGAAGTGGTCCTTAAGGCGACAAAGGTGGATGGTATCTACAGTGACGATCCCCGCAAAAATCATAATGCGGAACGGTATGTGGAGCTTAGCTACATCGATGTCCTTGAGAAAAAGCTCAAGGTGATGGACTCAACGGCCGTTTCCCTCTGCATGGACAACAATCTTCCAATCATTGTCTTCGATCTTAACGGTCCCAACAATATCGTCCGGGTGGTTCAGGGCGAATCGATCGGGACTCTGGTTCGCTAGAACCCAGGGAGTGTACAGCGGGAGGCTGAGATGGATGCGGAACTGAAGGGCTTTGCGGAAAAAATGGATCACGCGGTGGAACATTTCCGAAAGGAAATCCAGACCCTGCGGACGGGTCGTCCTTCACTGACGCTCATCGAGCACATCCGGGTCGATTACTATGGAAATCAGGTTTCGCTCGACAAGGTGGCGGCTCTCAACATTGTCGACAACCGGATGATCACCATCACCCCATGGGAAACCAAGATTATCGGGGATATTGAAAAGTCGATCATGGCCGCAAACCTGGGGCTGACACCCCAGAATGATGGCAAGACGGTCAGGATCGTCGTTCCTCCAATGACCGAGGAACGGCGAAAGGAAATGGTCAAACTCCTCAAGAAAATGGCCGAGGAGGCAAAGGTCTCTCTTCGAAACATCCGCCGGGATGCAAATGAGGATATCAAGAAAAAAAACAAGGAAGGTCTCATCCAGGAAGACCGGGTAAAACGGCTTCAGGACGAGGTTCAGAAGCTGGTCGACGGGGCGGGTTCCAAGGTGGACGAACATGCTCGCAAGAAGGAGCAGGAAATCCTGACAACCTGACACGATGAGACTTCTGGCCCCCATCTTGCACTCCCTTCCGGAGCCGGGGTTTCCGGAGGGCCGGACCCGGGTGACAGTCGATCTCGATCAATTTGTCCATAATGTCCGGAAAGTTGAAGCGTTCCTCCAGCCTTACGAGGAGCTCCTTCCGGTCATCAAGGCCAACGCCTATGGCCATGGACTTCTTCCCATCATGAAGACCATTTCTTCAATGGGAATCAACCGCGTGGCGGTGATGGGTGCCGACGAAGCCCTTTCCCTGAGAAGGGGAGGGTTTTCCGGAACGATCATTCTTCTCGGAGGATTTTCCGGACCAGAACTTTCTCTTTGTTTTCAGGAACGGCTCACTCCCGTTCTCCATCATCCCGACCAGCTTCGACTCCTCGATCATGCGTCCTTCCCAGACACATTTTTGGATCTCCACCTCAAGATAGACTCTGGAATGGGGCGTCTCGGCTTTCTCCCTGAAGAAATACCGGAGATCCTCGACCTCCTTTCCCGGCTTCCCCAGGCGAGGGTAACGGGGATCATGACTCATTTTCCCCTCTCGGAGGATCGGAAAGACACCGAGGGCTGTGTCGACCTGTTTCGGAAAACACTCCTTCCTATAGTCGCCCATCCTTCAATGGCGAACCTTTCGGTCATTCATATGGCCAACAGTGCCGCTGTGATGCAGGGACTGACCTCGTTTCCGGTCACCCATCCCTCAGGCCGCCGACTTTCCTTTTGGGCAAGACCTGGCCTTTTGCTCTATGGCCATCCCCCCCTTGGGGAACTCCCCGGCTGGAGCGACATTGCCCCGATCTTCAAGGTCGAAGCGCGCCTTCTGTCGGTCAGAAGACTTCCCAAAGGACATTCCATCTCGTACGGAAGAACGGAGATTCTCGCCAGAGACAGCATTGTGGGGATTCTCGGCATGGGTTATGCCGATGGTCTGTCCCGGGGCCTCTCCGGCAAGGGCTGGGGGGTGGTCGACGGAAGGAAGGCCCCCTTTGCAGGAAGGGTTTGCATGGACATGGTGGCCGTCGATCTCACAGGTCTGCCTCGTGAGCCGAAGGTCGGAGAATGGGTCGGGATCATCGACCCGAAGGATCCCGAATCCATGACGGTCGACCAGATGGCCCGCTGGATGGGAACGATTCCCTACGAGGTCCTCTGCCTACTCGGTCACCGGTCGGACAGGAGGTTTGTTGGAGATGCCGCAAGGTCTCTTCAAGATGCTAAATGATGGAATCACCGGTCTCCTGGCGGGATCCGGAGCCCTCTTTATTCTAGGCCTTCGGGGGATCCTGGGAGTGTTCCGGCCGGCCTTTCTATTCAGGAACTTTCTCGAGCAGCTTTTGAAAATCGGGGCTGATTCAACGATCGTAGTCGGAGTGACAGCCTTTTTTACAGGGATGGTTCTGGCTCTTCAAGCGTGGATAGGGTTCAGGAAGTTCAATGCCGAGAGTCTTGTCGGTGCCGTCGTGACGCTGTCGATGACCCGGGAACTCGGTCCGGTTATCACGAGCCTCATGGTCACAGGACGTTCAGGGTCGGCGATGGCGGCAGAGCTTGGCAGTATGCGCGTCACCGAGCAGATCGATGCTCTGGAAAGTCTTGCCGTAAACCCTGTCGACTATCTCGTGACCCCGAGGTTCTATGCTTCCCTTGTGGCACTTCCCCTTCTGACGGCACTGGCCGATCTTATCGGGATCGGGGGAGGATATTTCGTTTCGGTCAAGTTGCTGGGCCTGTCTCCCCACCTCTATTTTCAGGAAATCCGACATTATGTCGAATTGCATGACTTCCTTTCCGGGATCGTCAAGGCCGTCTTTTTCGGTGGGATCCTTTCCTTGTGGGCGTGCCGGACGGGATTTATTGCCTCCGGAGGGGCGGCAGGGGTGGGTCGGGCGGTGACCCGATCCGTCGTCAGTGCCTCCATGAGCATCCTCGTCATCGATTATTTTCTGACGGCATGGTTGTTCTGATGTCTCCCCCAGCTTCGATCGCCATTTCGAACCTCAGCAAAAAATTCGGATCCCAGGAGGTTCTCCGGAACATCTCCTTTGAGGTTCCCCGAGGGCAGACTTATTGTATTATCGGAGGGTCCGGCCAAGGAAAGTCGGTTCTGCTCAAACATGTCATGCGGCTGTTGGCCCCCGATTCAGGGGATGTCCGGATCGACGGGGAATCGATCGTCGGACTCTCGGGAAAGCCCCTCGACGATGTCCGTAAAAAGATGGGAATGGTCTTCCAGGAGTCGGCGCTATTCGATTCGATGACCTGCCTTGAAAATGTCTCCTTTGGGCTGACGATGCATCGAAGAGATCTCTCCGCAAAAGAGGTCGAGCGAATTGCCCGCGATAAGATCCGTCTGGTCGGATTGTCACGGGTGGAATACAAATTCCCTTCCGAAATTTCCGGCGGAATGAAAAAAAGGGTCGGCATTGCCAGAGCCATTGCCCTGGAACCTGAAATTCTTCTTTATGACGAGCCGACCACGGGCCTCGACCCGATCCTGGCGAGCTCGATTGACGAGTTGATTATCAAAATGAAGGCGGAGCTTCATGTGACCAGCCTCGTCATTACCCATGACATGAACAGCGCTCTCAGGATTGCTGACAGGATCCTGTTCCTCTATCAGGGAAAAATTCATTTCTCCGGAACATCCCAGGAAGTTCGGGAGACGAAGGACCCTGTTCTCGGACAGTTCGTCCGGGGTGAAACCGTCGGTCCCATTCCGGTTATTGCCGAAGTCGATTCGTCAACAAGATCATAAGACGTGTGTTGGGATTGTCACGATCTCTAATCGAAGGAGTCGGTCCTTGAAAGTGTCCGCCGAAACGCGGCTCGGTTTCTTTGTCCTGGTCGCGTTGGGGGTGATCGCCTTTCTTTCCATGCGCCTTGGCCATCACAAGTTGAAGCCGGACCACTCATTTGCTTTTTATGCCGAATTTTCCTCCGTGGACGGCCTTGAAAAAGGGACCGATGTCGAGGTGGCGGGCGTAAAGGTGGGAGAGGTCGATGCCATTACCCTGAGCCCTGCCGGCCTGGCTCGTGTCCGCATGCTGGTCAGCAAGAAAGTGGTAATCCCCTCCGATGCCCGGGCGATCATCTTTTCCAACGGCTTTTTGGGAAAGATGTATGTCGAGATCGAGCCCGGCCCTTCGGGGGTCAGACCTCGTCTCGACCCGGAAAGGGATCGGGAGCCTCCGGGAATCCTTCGCAGGATTTTTGGCGAAATTCCAGGGCCCGACAAGGCTTGGGCCGATGAGGGAAATACCCCCGCCTCGGGGGGGCCTCCTTCGACTGTCCCACCGTCTGCCTCTCCTCCAGGTTCCCGCGATCCGTCCCCTTCTGGAGAACTCAAGCCGGGTGCGACCCTGGTCGCCCCGGGAACCACCGTGAGCGTCAACAGGCTTGTCAAAAAGCTCAACAAGATCGCCGATGACATTCAGGCGGTCTCCAACTCCCTCAAAGGATCGATAGGGACATCCCAGGGAAAGGAGCAGCTCCGAAGGACCCTCAAGCATCTGGACGAACTTACGACCAATCTCCGGGATTTTACGGTGAGCCTCAAGAAAAAATCTCCGGACATTCTCAACAAGGTCGACTCCATCGCCAACAAGATTGACAACGGGGTGGGGACAATCGGATCGCTGGTCAACAAGAACGACGTCTACGACAATGCTGACCAGTCCCTGGCCCATCTGAACAGTATCCTGAAGAAGATCGACGAGGGACAGGGAACGATCGGAAAGCTGGTCAACAATCCGGACGTCTATGACAACCTGTCGAAAACCCTCAAAAAGCTGTCGGGGGTCACGAACAAGGCGGACCGCATGGAGCTGAACGTCTGGATGCGGGGTTTCTATATGCCGAGAGCCGGCACGGCCGAAGGCTTCTTCACGCTCGATCTCTATCCCCGGTCGGACAAGTTTTACCGGATCCAGGTGGTGAGCACCACGAATCCCTACTACACCCAATCGACCCCCTACACCCAGATCAACGGAAACTATGTGGCAGGTCCGACTCAGATTACCGGGACAACCCAGGGTATCAAGTTCAGTGTGGAGTTCGGGGAGAAGTTCGGAGACTTCGACGTCAGGGCCGGTTTGATTCAGAACAGCTTCGGGTTCGGGGCCGACTACCAGATTTTAAAAAATCTCTTCCTCACCCTGACGGTTTACAATATCGGCACCTACGATCCGTTGACCCCCAACCCCTATTCCCGTCTGTACCTGACCTACACGCTCTTCAACCATATCTGGCTCAACGCGGGATATTACAATGCCTTCAACTCGAGCGTGGCCTCTCCCCTGGTCGGTGGCGGGATCATTTTGAACGACGAAACCCTCAAGTATCTCATCGCGGGACATCTTCCCTGATCCAGCTTCAATCGCTTCAGAATTTGACGAAAGGGCGTCGGATCAGTATTCTGAAAGGACAGAAAAAGAGTTTGAAGGAACACTGGCAGGATAATCCCCCTAAGGTCCGGCTCTTTCGGCGGCAAAGGGGTGTGTTGTCTTTTTGATCATTCCAAGGATAGTTAATGACAGAGCGATACAGTCCTGAAGAGCAGCAGGCTCTTGAGATCGAAGGGACGTCTGGTGTCGATGACACCAGTCATTCCTCGAGACCCTCCTCACCCTCTCCTGGTCAGGGAGCCCGTGATCATATTCTCATTCGTTTTCTATCTTCCCTGATCCTCGCCATCGTCCTCTTCCTGACGCTGGCTGTTCTAACGATCTTCGGGACATTCATCGAGCAGGGAAGGGATCCATCCTTCTATCTCACCTCCTATGGTCCCAAATGGGGGCCCTGGATCCTGAACCTCAAGATCGACAACATTTACCATAGCTGGTATTACACGAGTCTTCTGGCGCTCCTTTGCGTCAATGCCCTGACGTGCGTCTACCGGCGTTTTCCGGTGACCATCCGGTCCCTCTTCAGGGAACGGGTCAGCGTCAGCCGTGAATTTCTGAAAAAACAGAAAGAATATCAGGAGATAGAAATCGCACGCTCTCCGGTTATTCCTTCAGAAGTCCCCTCCTTGGTGGCCGATACCCTCAAGGCCCGGCATTACCAGGTCCAGACCGCAGGTGACGGGAAGGAAACCGCGATATATGCTCACAAAGGGGTCCTCGGGCGTATCGGATCCCATGTGGCCCACCTGTCGGTCATCGTCATTCTGGCGGGAGGACTGCTGGGCAGTCTGACAGGTTTTCGCTTGTTCGGGACCTTCTATGTGCATACGACCACCTTCATTCCCCAGGGGGGATGGGATCTTCGGGTCAACAAGTTCTGGATCACCCATTACAAGAACGGTATGGTCAAGTCCTATTTTAGCGATGTGGACATCCTGAAGGATGGCAAGATCCTGAAGCACAAGATCATTCAGGTCAACCATCCGCTGTCATTCCAGGGACTTCGATTTTACCAGGCGAGCTTCGGCGAGGCACCGGACCGCCTGGAGTCGGCCGACGTTCTGGTCGTCGACAAGGAGAAAAAGCAGTTTATCGGACGATTCTCCCTGGCCTGGGACAAGGCAACGCCGATTCCCAGAACCCCTTACACCCTGAAGGCTGTCCGATACGTGTCGGATTTTGCCTTTGATCCCAAGACCGGTTCTGTCTTCACCCAGTCTGAAAAGCCCAAGAACCCTGCCGTCCAAATCGAGGTGTACCAGGACGGAAAACTTCTCGGAAGTCCTTGGTTGTTCTATAAGTTTCCCCAAGTTCAGGTTCTCAAGAGCGTTCCGGAATTTTTCATCTTCGGAGGATATCATGCCCCTTTCTATACAGGACTTGAACTAGCCAAAGATCCAGGCGTTCCTATCGTCTGGACCGGATCTTTCCTGCTTGTCGGAGGTCTTTTCCTGTCCTCCTTCATCTTCCATCGGAAGATCTGGCTTCGGGTTCGTCCGCACGGCGACGCTCTTTCCATCGCTGTCGGCGGATTCGGACACAAGGACAAGATCGGGTTTGAGCGAGAGTTCGAAGCGATTGTCGCAGATCTGAAGACGGCGTTGTCGCCCCCCGATCGTCCGGCTCCGGAACCAGTGTCCGGGGCAATGACCCAGAGACCCTCCCTTTCAAATGGATAGGCGGAGGGGAAAGTCATGCAGGATGCGTCAACGAAAGAGACTCTCCCTGGAGTGGGAACTCCGGAGATCTTATATGTCGAAAACTGAGCAAGGAGACTGGTGATGTCCCTTATTAATTCTGTCGGATCGTCCTTCATACTCTACAACACCGTGATCGTCCTTTATCTTGCCGGAACCGTCGCTTACTTCCTTTTCCTGATCTCCCACCGGAAAGAGGTGGGTAAGATTGCGTCCACCGTGACGTTCTCGGGCTGGATCGTCAACACGGCCGCCCTTGTGGGACGCGGAGTTGCGGACCACCACGCTCCCTGGTCCAATCTCTACGAAACCCTGTTCCTGTTCTCATGGGCTTCTGTTCTCGGCTACATGGTCATGGAGTTCAAATACAAGGTTCGCGTTGCGGGAGCTTTTGTCCTGACACTCGTCATGTTTGCGGTGGGAGCTGCACGCATGCTCCCTTACCGTTATCAGATGGTCGAGCCCCTTAATCCCGCCCTCAATTCCTACTGGCTCAAAATTCATGTTTTCACGATGTTTCTTTCCTATGCCGCCTTTGGAATTTCGGCTGCGCTTGCGGGAATCTATCTCGCCAAGCGTCGCGCCGAAAAAAAAGGGTCTGTGGGCTGGATCCTTCAAGAATTTCCTTCTGCGGAGGACCTGGACGACCTGACCTACAAATCCGTTCTCGTCGGCTTCCCCCTTCTGACGCTCGGTGTCATCTTTGGGGCAATGTGGGCCTATGAGGCCTGGGGAGGCTACTGGTCCTGGGATCCCAAGGAGACGTGGTCCCTGATCACCTGGTTCGTTTATGCAGCCTACCTGCACGCCCGCATGACTCGAGGGCTTCGGGGTGCTCCGAGTGCCTACTTTTCGATACTCGGATTTGTCGCGGTCATCTTTTTGTATTGGGGCGTCAGCTTTATCATCCCGGGTCTCCATGCCTACGCGGCTTAAGGAGGCGGGAGGAACAAAATGAAGGGCGGAATGAAGGAAAAGTGGCCTTACATTGTGGCAGCCGCTGTCGTCGTGCTCGTTATCGGCTATGTCGTCAAGACGGCGAACATCACTCCGGTTTCAGTTGGGATGGTCGCTCCCGACTTCACCCTCTCCACCGTCGATGGAAAAACCGTTCATCTGTCGGATCTCAGGGGGAAGGTCGTGATGCTCAACTTTTGGGCGACCTGGTGCAAACCGTGCCGTCAGGAAATGCCCTCCATGGAAGAAATGTATCATGGATTCAAGAATCTGGCGGGGGAGCGGTTCGAGTTGATCGCGGTCAATGAGAACAACGTATTCTATCAGGGCAAGATCAGGCCGTTCCTCACCAAGTACGGAATCGACTTTCCTGTTCCGGTGGACCCTCTGGGGAAGCTGGATCATCTCTACAAGATCACGGGGGTTCCCGAAACATTCATCATCGATCAGAAAGGGGTCGTGGCGGAGCATGTGATCGGTCCGCGCGACTGGAGAATGAAGGACAGTCTGGTGACCGTACACAGTCTTCTCGATCATGGACCCAGCACTCCGGCAGCCTATCTTGCCGCCAAGAAGGATGCCGCATCAGGCTATTGACAGGGTTCCAATGAGAAGGTTCGCCGTGACGGGGAGACTGGTTTCGGGCCCCTCCCAGTATGCGCTGGTTCTCGTTATCTTGGGCGTTCTTTTTTTTATCTGGGAATCGGGCGTCGGAATGCCATCGGCATCCGCAGCCGGGTTGGACAGTGGTTTCTCCCGACCTCCGGCCCTTCCCTCGATTGTCCTCAGAGATCTCAGGGGGCAACGGTTCAACACAGCGAATCTATCGGGCCAGCCGCTCCTGATTTTGAACTTCCTGGCTCCATGGTGCGCCCCCTGCCTGCGGGAAATCCCGTCCCTTTCGAGACTGGCCCGGTCTTCGGGGGGATTGATCCGGATTCAGGGAGTTTTGGAAGGGCCGGTCGGACCGGAATCCTTGAAAAAGTTTCTCGGGAAGGGGCATTTCCCCTTCTCAATCCTTTTGGATCCCTCGATGGCCTTTTCCCGGGCGATGGGTGTGCGCGGCCTTCCGACGACCTTTGTCGTCGACTCCGGAGGGCGCATCGTGAGCCGCGTCACCGGAGCGGTCGACTGGAATGACCCGCGCGTTCGACGCTACCTGAGGAGTTTTATTTCATCAAAGGCGGGTTTCTGATGTCGCATCAGCCGATTTCCTGGACTCTGGCATTCCTGGCAGGCCTTGTCTCCTTTGTCTCTCCATGCGTTCTTCCAATCGTTCCATCCTACGTCTCCTATATTACGGGGCTTTCCTTCGAAGAGCTGACGGGACGCTCTCAAACATTGTCTCGACAGGTGATCGTCCGTGAATCCCTTTTTCATGCGCTGATTTTCAGCCTTGGCTTTTCGACGCTCTTCATCGGGTTTGGGGCTTCGGCCTCTTTCCTGGGAGAACTGCTGCTGACCTATCAGGACGTCATTCGCAAACTCGGGGCGATCCTGATCATCCTCTTTGGCCTGTTCATCGCCGGCTGGCTCAGAATTCCCTTTCTGAACAAGGAGCTTCATCTTCCCTTTCGAGGGAAGAAGGCCACTCTCTCCGGATCGTTTTTGGTCGGATTTGGGTTCGCCGCGGGATGGACCCCCTGTGTCGGGCCGATTCTCGGAGCGATCCTCTTTTATGCGGGGACCCAGGGGACGGTGATGAAAGGGGTCGTCCTTCTCTCTTTCTATTCCCTGGGATTGGCCATTCCCTTCATTCTTGCCTCTGTCCTTTTCAACCTTTTCCTGGGGAGTATGCGCTCCCTCCGGCAATGGATGCCCTGGATCACCCGGTTTTCAGGAGGGTTCCTGGTCGTCATGGGGGCTCTGATCTTTACGAACGCCTTCACCATTATTTCTGCCTTTCTCACCCAGCATCATATCGGCTGGACCCCCAACCTCTGACTCAGGATCTTCGATGACCCAAACAACCAATCCCTCGGACCAGAAGGACTCCCGGCCACTTGAGGTAGAGGTTCTGGTCGTGGGACTGGGCCCTGCTGGAAGCACGGCGCTCCGGACCTTGGTCGATGGCGGGGTCTCTGCCCTGGGAGTTGACAGGGCTGAATTTCCTCGGGAAAAGCCCTGTGGAGGGGGAGTCTCCGCCCGTACATTGCCGTATCTTCCCCCGAAACTTCTGGATGAGCTTCCCTACCAGACGACACAGGGGATCCGGCTTACCCTTCGGGGCACCCGGGAGCAATGCCAGGATTTCGGACGGCCGATCGCCTATCAGGTCCGGCGCGACCAGTTCGACCTTGCTCTCCTCGACAGGGCCCGCGCGTCCGGTGCCCGTATCATGACCGGAGTCCGGAGCATCCAGCTGTCTCGCAAAGGGAATCGCTTCGAGGCGAAGATGGGGGAGAAGACCGTTCTGGCCAGGGCTGTCATGGCGGCGGACGGAGCGACAAGCAAGGTTCTCCGGGATCTTGATCCCTCCTCCATGACGGAGACGAGGGACAATCCCCTTCTTCGACCCTGGACTTCCGCCGAGGGATGGGCCTCTCTCCGGGATCCTATCGACACGCGATATGTGGCCATCGACCTCGGACTTGTCGCGGGAGGGTATGCTTGGTCCTTTCCAAAAAAGGATTCTCTTTCTGGACTCGGAGTGGCCGGATTCCTCAAGCCTCTCGTCGATCCACGATCCGTGTTTGCAAGATATCTGGAATCGAGCCAGGCAAACCTTGATGGGGGAGGCGTCTTCACATGGCCCCTTCCGAACTTTCGTTCGGCCCGCCATGGCCGGGTTCCCGGACTTTTTCTCGTAGGAGACGCGGGCGGAATCGTCGATCCTTTCCTGGGAGAGGGAATTTATTATGCGGTTCTTTCAGGGACCAAGGCCGCGGAATCTTACATCCGGAGCCGGATCTCACCGGAGGCCGGCCCGGACCTCCCTGAACGCTCAACTCATGATTATGTCAACTGGCTAAACAAGGAAATTTGGCCCGATTTCCGTCAGGGATCCCGGCTTGCCAAAACGATTTACCGGTTTCCAGGCTTCTTTTTTTCCTTGACGGGCAGATATCCCAAGCTTCTGGAGCTGTACGCCTCGATTCTGACGGGGGACAGGGACTATCGCTCTTTTTCCAGGGAAATCATTGTCCGGGCCGTTAAGACACTCCTTCCGATACGGCGCCCCGCAGCCGGCCGCTTCCTGTGATCCGCAGGGCTCCTGTGCTCAACCGTCTTGTCTCGGGAAGCCGCTCCCTGGCGACTCGCTCGGGTTCTGACGGAAAGATCCGGCTGGATCGTTCCTGGGCTTTTTACGGAGTCTACCTCTTCTCTGCAGCAGGATTTTCAGGGGGAGTTCCGGCCGGGGGGCTCTACGGGGCGGTCGTCCTGGGCCTCTCGACCGTATTTATGGCCCTTCTGGTGACCCTTCTTCATGAACTGGGCCACCGAATGACGGCCCGGATTCTCCGTGTCCCCTACGATGGAAGCCGGCTTTCTTTCTGGGGAGGCTTTCCGGAGCACCGTGTCGATTTCGGGCCGCCAGGTCCGGCAGAGATCGCTGTCCGAGCCGCGGGGCCGGTCGTCAATCTTCTTCTATGGCAAATGTCCCTCTCGGTTCTGGCCTTCGCTGGAGGCGACTGGGCCTTTTTCTTTCCGCAGATCGCCTATCTTCTCCGGATATTCGCGAATCTGAACCTTCTCGTCGCCCTTCTGAACCTCTTCCCGGGCTTTCCTTTCGACGCGGGCGTCTTGATTGGGCTGGTTTTTTCCCAGGCGACGGGAAAAGATCGTCCTGGAATGGGGAGCCTTCCGGAAAAACTGGGATGGGCCGGCGGATTCATCCTCTCTCTGGCGGGACTTCTCCTGGTCGCCAGGGGGCTGCTGATTTCCGGATTCGGGGGACTGATTCTCGGGTATCTCGTGCTGAATATCCTCATGGACTTTCGGGAGAGGAACAGGATCGCCCAGATTCTGGAAGAGGAAGGCATTGAACGGTGGCTCCTTCCCGTACCCGCTCTCGTAAGACCGGAAATGTGGGTGCAGGAAGTGATCCTGGGCCCTTTCCTCCAGGGAGTCGAAGGTTGGGTCCCCGTCGTCTCGTCCGGGGAGGGGCGCTATCTGGGGGAGTTATCCTGGGAAATCCTGAGGACGCGGTCCTTTTCCCAGTGGGACGGTGTCCGGGTCTCTGATCTTCCCGGGATCGTTCCGGGCCCTGTCATCATTCAGGACGATTCCCCAAGCCGCATTCTCGATCTCCTCGGCCGCCGCCCGGAGGGGCTCCCCGTCCTTCGAGAGGGACGTGTGTCGGGATGGATGAAGAGGGAACCCCTGGCCCGCTCAGCGATGATCGAGGCCTATCTCGACCGGATTCCGATCCCTAAGTCAGGTCGAACGGATCGATCTGCCATTCCACCAGAATTTTCTTCCCCGGCCGGTAGTGTTCCCGGATCCGGGAAAGACGGTCATGGATCTCCCGGACCGTCGGAGCCTTGATCAGGATCTGTGCCCGATAACGATTTTTGAGACGGGCGGGAAGGGCGGGAATCGGACCGAAGATCCCGTTTCCGGGAAGGGAAGGCCCGAAGGGAGAAGGTTCGGCCAGAACCTCCTGGATGATCTCCTCCGTGGCCGACGAGAGGATGACCGAGGCGACACGGCAAAAGGGAGGATAGCCCAGAAGCCGCCGCTCTTCGAGAAGGCTGGCGTGAAATGAGCGGATATCGTAGCCTTTGGCCCAGCCAAAAATCGGATTCTCCGGCTCCCGTGTCACGATAATGACGCGTCCACCCTCCCGGTGGCGTCCAACGCGTCCCGCCAACTGAATCCATAGGCCGAAGGCCCGCTCGCTCGCCCGATAATCGGGGAAGGCCAGCATGCCATCCGCCTCCAGAACAACTCCCAGCGTGACGCCCGGGATATCGTGGCCTTTGGCGACCACCTGGGTTCCGATAAGAATCTCTCCCTCTCCTTTCCGGAACCTTTCGATTTTATTCCAGCCCTCCTCCTTCTGGTCCTGATCCAGCCGGACGACCCGGGCCTCCGGATAAAGAGCCCGAAGGTCCTCTTCGAGCTTCTGGGTGGCGACTCCGCGAAGGTCCAGGTTGCGTCCCCGGCAGGCCGGACACAAAGTGGGAACGGCGAAGGAGGCCGCGCAGAAGTGGCAGATCATCCGGCGTTCGGGAACCTTGTGAAGAACGAGCCGGACGGAGCAGGAGGGACAGGAGACGTGGGCGTGGCAATCCCGGCAGAGGAGCGTGGGGACGTATCCCCGGCGGTTCAGCAGGATGACCGCCTGTTCCCCCCGGGAAAGCGTTCTTTCAAGGGCCTGGCGCACTTCGGAAGGGAGGGAAGTGGCGTCTCCCGAAGGGAGGACGAGGTCGATGGGTGGGAGGGAGAATCCCCCGATCCGGTGTGGGAGACGGATCGGGTGATATCGTCCCGAGGAGCTCTGGAACAGGGAGTCGGAAAGGGGGGTCGCAGATCCGAGAACGATCGGAATCCCCGCCTCCTGGGCCCGCTTGATGGCCAGGTTCCTCGCGTTGAAGGAGAGGCCTTCGTAGGCTTGGTAGGAGGGGTCGTGCTCTTCGTCCACGATGACCAGGCCCAGATTCGGAAGGGGGGCGAAAAGGGCGGACCGGGGTCCCACGACGATCCGGGTTCTTCCCGAAAGAATGCGGGCCCATCCCCGTGCACGGGTGGCCGGAGTCTGGCGGCTATGGACCGGGACGGTCTCCGGTGAGACCTGCTCCATGGAGCCCTGCAGGGGACCCACGAGGCCGATTTCGGGGGTCAGGACAAGGACGGTCCCTCCTTCGGAAAGGACTTTGCCGGCCATCTCCTGGTAGAGGCGTGTCTTGCCCGATCCTGTGATTCCTTCGAGAAGAAAGGGGACAAAGCCTCCGGAAGCGCGTCGACCCTCCCATTCTGCAAAGGCCCGGTCCTGGTCGGGAGTCAGGGGCGACAGAGGGGCAAGAGGGGAAGGAGCCACTTCGTCCTTTGGCTCCATCAACTCCTTCCAGAAACGGGCTACCAGGGATCGTGGAGCCGAGAGCGACGGGGGAAGGGCGAAACGGACCAGAGAGCCAAGGGGAATCCGGTAATACCAGGATCCGAACTCGAGAAGCGGAAAAAGGGACTCCGGGAGAATGGGTTGAGGATCGGGAAAATCGGCGATCTCCCGTGTTTCTCCGGTCCAGGGGGGGACCGATGCGGGCCAGACGATCCCGGTGACCAGACGACGTCCGAGGGGTACGATCACCCTTGTCCCGGCAAGGGGGAGGACGCGGCCTTCCGGAAGGCGGTATGTCAGGAAAGGGGATTCGAGGGGCTCGAGGGGCAGAACATTGACCTGACGGTCAGAGGGGCTTGATGTCGGGGGCATGTTTCAGTCGGGAAATTTCGAGGGCAAACTCTTCCGGATCCCTGAAGTTCTTATAGACGGAAGCGAACCGGACATAGGCCACATGATCGATCCGGGAGAGATGGTCCATGACGAGTTCGCCGATCCTCTGGGAGGAAATCTCGGTCGAGGGAATTTCCGAGAGGGTCCGCTCGATGGTCCGGACGAGCTCCTCGATCGTTCCCGTCGGGACAGGCCTCTTCTGGAAGGCCCTCTGAAGCCCTTCCAGGAGCTTGTTCCGGTCGTAGGGCTCCCGCCTTCCGTCCTTCTTGACCACCATCGGCGCCGATTCCTGCACCCATTCGTAGGTGGTGAAACGATTCCGGCAGGAGGGGCATTCACGCCGACGGCGGATGCCCCGTCCGTCGGCGGTCAGCCGTGAGTCGATCACCTTCGAGTCGGAGGTGCGGCAGAAGGGACAGTTCATGTACGGGAGGAAGAAGGACTCTTCCGGATTTCTCCATAGATGGGAAAGCGCGAAAGAAGGTCGCCTACCTCTCCGGAAATGCGCCGAAGGACCTCTTCCTTGCCCCGGCTTTCGAGGGCCTGGCGGATCCATCCCCCGATCAGGAGCATTTCCTCGGGGCCCAGTCCGCGTGTTGTCGCCGCGGGAGTTCCGATGCGGATGCCGCTGGTGATCGTCGGGGGCTTGTCGTCGAAGGGAACCGCGTTCTTGTTCACGAAAATGCCGGCCTGGGACAGATAGTGTTCGGCGTCTTTTCCCGTCAGCCCCTGGGGTCTCAGGTCGATCAGGAGAAGGTGGTTGTCCGTCCCTCCGGTGAGCAGGCTGTAGCCGGCCTCCGACAGGGAGCGGGCGAGGACCCGGCAGTTTTCCAGAACCCGGCCCATGTAGTCCCGGAAGGAGGGGGCCAGGGCTTCGTTCAGCATCACCGCTTTGCCGGCCACGACATGCATCAGGGGTCCTCCCTGCATCATCGGAAAAACCGCCTTGTCGAGAGCCTTGGCCATGGGCTCGCGGGAGAAGGCCATGCCCCCGCGAGGGCCGCGGAGGGTTTTGTGCGTGGAGGTTGTGACGAAGTCGGCCACGGGAAAGGGGGAAGGATGCAGGCCCGCGGCGACGAGGCCGGCGATGTGGGCCATATCCACGAGCAGGGTCGCCCCCACTTCGTCGGCGATCGCCCGGAAGGGGGCGAAGTCGATGGTCCGGGGATAGGAGCTCGCCCCGGCGATGATGATGCGCGGCCGGTGCTCCCGGGCCTGGGCCCGGAGCCCGTCGTAGTCGATCAGTCCGGTTTTCGGGTCGACCCCGTAGAAGACCGACTTGTAGTAGTGGCCTGAAAAGGAGACCTGGGAGCCGTGGGTCAGATGGCCGCCGTGGGCGAGGTTCATTCCGAGGATGGTGTCCCCGGGCTTGATCGCCGCAAGATAGACGGCCATGTTGGCCTGGGATCCGGAGTGGGGCTGGACATTCACGTGCTCCGCCCCGAAGAGGGTTCTGGCGCGGGAGATGGCCAGCTCCTCGACCTGGTCGACCGCCTCGCAGCCGGCGTAGTATCTTCGTCCGGGATAGCCTTCGGCATACTTGTTGGTCATGACCGAGCCGACCGCCTCGAGGATGGAGGGGCTGACATAGTTCTCGGAGGCGATCAGGATCAAGCGATCCTGTTCCCGCTTCACTTCGTTCATGATCGCCTGATAGGTTTCGGGGTCTTTCTGTTCAAGCCAGAGCATGGAATGTCGATCCTCTCTCGATAATGGGGCGGACAGGAGGGTCAACTCCCATCCGCCGGATGTCTGTATGCGGGGGACGGTGATTCCTGAAAATCACGGACCCTCGAGGCGGGCGATCTTTTCCAGGCGACGGCCGTGACGGCCTCCCTCGAAAACGGTCGCCAAAAAGATGTCGAACCAGGTGATGGCCTGATCGGGAGAAATCTCCCGGCCGCCCATGGCGATGATGTTGGCATTGTTGTGCTGCCGGGCGAGGCGGGCGGAGCTTTCGTTATAAAGAAGGGCGGCCCGGATCCCATGGATCTTGTTGGCGGCGATGCTCATTCCGATTCCGGTCCCGCAGACCAGAACGCCCAAGGAGGCAGGGTCGGAGACGACGGCCCTTGCCACTTTTTCAGCAAAATCGGGATAATCGACCGATTCGTCGGTGTAGGTCCCCAGATCCTCGACAACCAGCCCCCTCATCTTGGCGTGGGCGATGAGAATCTCCTTGAGTTCCCGTCCCGCATGATCTGAACCGAAGAAGATATGAGACGGTGCGGTGCTGACGTTTGGCATTGAAGAGATCGTTTCGTTTGATTATTTTTGCGACAGATTTTGCCGGTGACAAATTTACCAGCTTATCTTAAAATTATAGCATTGAAACGGATTGGATGCGACCCTGACACCTCCGGGCAAGCGGGATAATTTCCGATGAAGGGATGGATAAAAGATGGGGAAATGGGGGGTTCGTTTTGTCAGTCCGGGGATTTTCGCCCTTCTCCTCCTGTCCGGATGCACCGCGGATGCATGGAACAATCCCCACGGGCTTCTCGGAGGCCTGTTCTCTCCTTCGAAGCCCGGATCTTCGCAGACGGTGACACCTTCCAGCTCTGAAACGACCACAAAAAGCGGGCATTCCAGTTTCGGAACCGAACTTCAGCCCCCCACCTTTTCCCATGTCGTTCCCCTGAGCGAGGGGGACGGAATCTATCTCGAGTGGCGGCGCGTGAGCGATGTCACCGATTATCTCGTCTATAACGGCAATCGCCTGGTCGAAGATGTCCCGACAAATCAGGTCCGGATCACGGGACTCCTTCCCTGCACTCCCTACCAGTTCCGGATTTACAGTTCCAACGGAAAACGCGTCTCCAAAAACAGCCTTCTCGTGCGGGTTCATACCCGGGGCTGCCTCCGCACCCCTTAGGGTCACTCAGGATTTGTCAGGAGAGGGAGCGGATGATCGGCCCCATGAGGCGCCGCATCCGGGACTGGGTTCGTTCGAGGCTCAGCGTCGCGTCCACCAGATGGAATCCGTACTCCTCCTTCATGGACTCGTACTCCGCAAGAACCCGCGACTGGAAGAGAGTATAGGATTCCCGGGGATTGGTGGAGAGGTTCATATCCATTCCCGCCTCGTAGAACTTGATGGGGCGCGTCCGGGTGATGCGCTGATAGGAGGTCTCGGGGTCGACGCGGAAGAAAAAGGTCAGGTCCGGAACGATGGCGAAGCTGAAATTCGAGACGAGCCATTTCCTGGGAATCCCCCGGGCACAGTCCCGGGCGATGGCGGTGAAGATATACCGGTCGGACAGGACGATCATTCCGGCTTCCATGGCCGGAAGAATCTCATAGGTATAGCGGAAGCTGAAGTCGGCGGCATGAAGCAGGCTGAAGGCGTAGGGTGTCAGAACCTGCTTCTTCTTGGCCTTGCGGATGACGGGGGAGATGTCGGGGCTCGAATTCCAGGAGCTTTTGAGAACGCCGAAGCCCCGGGACTGGAGATAGTCCGCGAGTAGATCCATCTGGGTGGACTTCCCCGAACCGTCGATTCCCTCGACGACGACGAGCCGTCCCGGATAGGAGTGTGGGGGCGTGTGGCTCACCGGATCCCTTCCGAAAGGTCCCCCCCCTTGCGGTGGGCGACCAGAAGATTGTCGATCTTCGTCCGCAGTGACTTCTGCTGGCGATGGATGGGGGCCATGGCGTCGATGGTCTCCATTCCGTGCTTCCTGGCCATTTCCCGGTAGAGCTCGATGAGGCGGCGCTGGTAGATGACGAAGGAGTCCTTCTTGCGGCTGGAAAGATTCATGTCCATTCCGGCCTCGTAGTAATCGAAGAAGCGTTCCTGACGGGTTTTCCAGTGGATTCTCTCGAGGAGGGACTCGACCGGCAGATCGAGGTAGAAGGTCTTTGCCGGAACAAGGGCGAAGTCGAAGATGTTCGCAATCCATTCCGGGGCGATCCCCCGGAGGATGGCCCGGCCGAAGACGGTGTAGACATACTGTTCGGCGATCACGAGCTGGCCGGCTTCCAGGGCCGGAATGATCTGGTGCTCGAAACGGTCGACGAAGTCGGCGGCGTAGAGGAAGCTGAATGTGAGGGGATCCAGAAAATTCTGTTGCTTGAGGTCGGAGATGGCCCGGCGAATGAGCTCGACGGTGTTGCAGGCTGAGACGACCACCGCCACCCCTCGGGACAGATAGTAATGCTTCAGAAGTTCGGCCTGTGTGGTTTTACCCGATCCGTCGGTGCCTTCGATGGCGATCAGGAGTCCGGGATACTGGGAGGTCCGTTCCAACAGGAATCTTCCTTGGAGAGTGGGTGGTGTGCCCGGTCCGGGGCTCGATTCAAAAAGCTATCAGCCACGACTGGTAAAGTCAAGCAAGAGGGGCTCTTCCGGTTCCGGTTCGAGCAGGCTTGCATTCTGGTTTTGCGGGCGGTATAGTTCGTGCGGAAACATTTCCCGGCCTGGAGCTCCTCTTCCGGCCCCTTTTCTTCTTCCCTCAGGCGATGAAGCCTGGGCTCATTTCGATCCAAACGTCACCGAAGACGACATCAACCTTCATTCATGCATTCATGGCATCCACGGAAAAAGTCCCGTTCCGGGGAGGGATCCCGCTTCATCTGAGGAGGTGACCATGTCCGAGACTGTCTACGAGGTCATGCGAAGCCAGGGAATCACACGAAGAAGTTTTCTCAAGTTCTGCAGCGTCATGGCCGCCGGCCTGTCGCTGGGGCCGACCTATGTCTATGACATCGCCCGGGCCCTTGAAACCAAGCCGCGCGTCCCCGTGCTCTGGCTCCATGGACTCGAATGCACCTGCTGCAGCGAATCCTTCATCCGTTCTTCCCATCCCCTGGCCAAGGACGTCATCCTGTCGATGATCTCGCTGGACTACGACGACACCCTCATGGCGGCGGCGGGCTTCCAGGCGGAGGCCTGCATCGACGACATCATGCAGAAATACCCCGGAGAATACATCCTGGCCGTCGAGGGGAATCCCCCGTTGAACGAGGACGGGATGTACTGCATCGTCGGAGGGAAACCCTTCGTCGAGCAGCTCAAACGGGTTGCGGCGAAGGCCAAGGCCGTCATCGCCTGGGGCTCCTGTGCGTCGTGGGGTTGCGTCCAGGCCGCAAAGCCCAATCCGACGCAGGCCACGCCCATCCACAAGGTCCTGACCGACCACTCGGTGATCAAGATCCCCGGGTGTCCCCCCATCGCCGAGGTGATGACCGGCGTCATCACCTACATCACGGCCTTCGGCCGCCTTCCCGCCCTCGACAGGGAAGGACGACCCAAGATGTTTTACAGCCAGAGGATCCACGACAAGTGCTACCGGCGACCGAACTTCGACGCGGGCCAGTACGTCGAGCGATGGGACGACGAGGGGGCCCGGAAGGGGTATTGTCTCTACAAGGTCGGATGCAAGGGGCCGGTCACCTACAACGCCTGCTCCACGATCGGCTGGAACAACGGAGTCTCCTTCCCGATCAAGTCAGGCCACGGATGCATCGGGTGCTCCGAAAAGGATTTCTGGGACAAGGGGCCCTTCTACAAGCATCTGTCCCATATCGAGGGATTCGGGGTCGAGGCCGACGCCGACACCATCGGGATGGTCGCGCTGGGGGCGGCGGGCGCCGGAGTGGCGGCCCATGCGGTTCTCACAGGAATACGAAAACCCGGGCGGGAAGAGGCCCGGGACCAGCCAAACGACAAGGGCCAGGTCTGACGGAGAGTCACGACAAGGGAAGGAGCTTCTCCCATGAGTGTCTACGAAACGCAGGGATTCCGCCTCGACAACTCGGGACGGCGGGTCGTGGTCGATCCCGTGACACGGATCGAAGGCCATCTGAGGTGCGAGGTCAACATCGACCACGACAACGTGATCCGGAACGCGGTCAGCTCGGGAACGATGTGGCGAGGGATCGAGACGATCCTCAGGGGGAGGGATCCCCGGGACGCCTGGGCCTTCACCCAGCGCATCTGCGGGGTCTGCACGGGGGTCCATGCCCTGGTCTCGGTGCGGACGGTGGAGGATGCCCTGGGGATCCGGATCCCCGAAAACGCGAACATCATCCGGAACCTCATGCACGCCACCCTCTTTGCCCAGGACCACCTGGTCCACTTCTACCATCTCCACGCCATGGACTGGGTGGATGTTCCGGATGCGCTCAAGGCTGACCCCCGCGAGACATCCGCGATCGCCCAGAAGATTTCACGCTGGCCGAATTCTTCCCCGGGATACTTCAGGGACGTCCAGAACCGGCTCAAAAAGTTTGTCGAGTCGGGTCAGCTGGGTCCCTTCGCCAACGGGTACTGGGGCAATGCGTCCTACCGGCTCCCGTCGGCGGTCAACCTTCTGGCGGTGACGCACTATCTCGAGGCGCTCGATTTCCAGAAGGATATCGTCAAGATCCAGACCATCTTCGGGGGAAAGAACCCCCATCCCAACTGGCTGGTGGGAGGGGTTCCCTGCGCGATCAACATCGACGGGGACCTTGCGTCCGGAGCGCCCATCAATATGGAGCGGCTGAACTTCGTCTCCGGGATCATCGACCGGACGATCGCCTTCATTGACCAGGTCTACATTCCGGATCTCGTCGCCATCGCCTCCTACTACAAGAACTGGCTCTACGGGGCCGGCTTGTCGGGGCAGAATGTCCTGGCTTACGGAGAGTTTCCCGACCGGGCCAACAATGACAGTCCCGACAACCTCCTCCTTCCCCGCGGGGCCATTGTGAACGGGGATCTCTCCACCGTTCATCCCGTCGATCTCCGCAACCCCGAAGAGGTGAAGGAGTACGTCGTCCATTCCTGGTATCGCTATCCCGACGAGACGAAGGGACTTCATCCCTGGGATGGAATCACCGATCCGCACTATGTCCTGGGGAAAAGGGCGAAAGGGACGCCCACGGACATCCAGGAGCTCGACGAAGAGGGAAAGTATTCCTTCATCAAGGCTCCCCGCTGGAATGGCCACGCCATGGAGGTCGGCCCCCTGGCCCGCTGGATCGTCGGCTACGCGCTTAAAAAACCGGAGTTCAAGGAGCCTGTCGACAATCTGCTCGGGACGCTCGGCCTCCCGGTTTCGGCCCTCTTTTCCACCCTGGGGAGAACGGCGGCCCGGGGTCTCGAGGCCTCCTGGGCCGCCCACAAGATGCGGTATTTCCACGACCGGCTCATGGCCAACATCCGGGCCGGGGACACGTCGACCGCCAACACCGAAAAATGGGAGCCGTCCACATGGCCCCGGGAGTGCAAGGGGGTGGGGTCCGGCGAAGCGCCAAGGGGCGCTCTCGCCCACTGGCTCAGGATCCGGGACGAAAAGATCGAGAACTACCAGGCGGTGGTTCCGACGACATGGAATGCGTCTCCCCGCGACCCGAAGGGTCAGATCGGGGCCTACGAGGCGGCCCTCCTGAACACCCCGCTCTCGAATCCGAAGCAGCCGCTGGAGATCCTGCGGACCCTGCACAGCTTCGATCCCTGCCTGGCCTGTTCGACCCACATCATGGGCCCGGCCGGCGAACCTCTTCACAGCGTCAAAGTCTGCTGAGGCAGACGGGAGGGATCCATGGGACGACACGAACGCGAGGGGTTCCGGACGGCCCCCGAGGACGAACAGGGCGTTTTCTACGTCTATGAGGCCCCCGTGCGCCTCTGGCACTGGATCAACGCCGGCTCTGTCGTCGCCCTGGCGGTGACCGGCCTCTTGATCGCCCATCCCTTCCCGAGCCTCATGGGAGAGGCCAGCCACCACTTCCTGATGGGGGATGTCCGCTTTGTTCATTTCGTGGCCGCGTGGCTTTTCGGGGGGGGATTTCTGATCCGGCTCCTCTGGGCCCTCGAGGGAAACGCCTATTCCCGGGAGCTGTTTCATCTGCCCCTGAAAGACCGCTCCTGGTGGGGTTCGCTTGGCTACGAGGCCCGTTGGAATCTCTTTCTCGAGGAGCGCGCCCGAAAGTATTACGGCCACAACCCCATGGCCCAGTTGGCCATGTTTTTCTTCTTTGTCCTGGGCAGCCTGCTCATGATCCTCACCGGGGGAGCCCTCTATGCCGAAGGCCTTGGAGACGGCTCCTGGGCCGACCGCCTTTTCGGATGGGTCACGCCCCTCGTCGGTCAGCCCCAGGATCTTCGGACGCTCCACCATCTGGGAATGTGGCTCATCCTCGTCTTCGTGGCGGGTCACATCTACATGGCTGTTCGCGAGGATATCGTGGGGCGGCAGACTTCGGTCGGGACGATGATCAGCGGCTTCAGGATCTTCCGGAAGTAGCGGAGGAAAGGGTGGAGGACAATATCCTGTCCGGGCGACGGATCCTTGTTCTTGGGATCGGAAACCTCCTTTGGGCCGACGAAGGGTTCGGGGTTCGCGCGGTGGAAGCCTTCGGCCGGGCCTACGAATATCCCAACTCCGTCCTCCTCATGGATGGCGGGACCCAGGGGCTCCTCTTGATGCCCCATATCCAGGAGGCCACCCATCTGCTGATCTTCGACGCCGTCGACTTCGGACAGCCTCCCGGGACGATGGTCACGAGAAGAAACGAGGAGGTTCCGGCCTACCTCCACTCCGGAAAGATGAGTCTTCACCAGACGGGATTCCAGGAGGTTCTGGTATTGTGCGATCTTTTGGGAAGTCGTCCTCCGGAGATGGCCCTCATCGGCCTCCAGCCCTTGGACTGGGATACCTTCGGGGGGGATCTGACTACCCTGGCAAGGGAAAGCATCCCGACAGCCCTTGAGTCTGCGGTATCGGTCCTTCGGGAGTGGGGCGTCGAACCTCGGCTCCGCCGGGAGGGGGCCTGCGGGGAATTTCTATTTCCACGGGCCCTTCAGTCCTCCGTTTAGAAGAAAAGGATCAGGCCGTGTGTCTGGGAATCCCCATGCGTGTGATCTCCCCCTCTTCCGAGTTTTTACTCCAGGCGACCTGCGAGGGCCGCGGGGAGAAGAGGATCGTCAATCTCGCCCTCGTCGGTCCCCAGAGCGAGGGAAGCTTTGTCCTTGTCTTTTCCGGCCACGCACAGCGGGTCCTGGACCGAGAGGAGGCCCTTCAGATCGACCTGGCACTTGATGCCCTTGAGGCGGCCCTCTCGGGGGAGACGGATTTCGACCGATTTTTTCCGGAACTTCCCTCCGCCTCCGGCCGGAAAGATCAAGAATGACCGCCCGGCCTCCGGAGGAACGGCCGGAAGGGGAACCGGTCACCCGCACCCTGTTCTCGGCTCTCGAAAGAGTGGGCGCCGCTCTCGAACGGGCATTGGCGTCCCCTGCTCTTCCGCAGCGTCCCGAATTGGGGGATCTGACCCCCGGCGAACGCCGGAGGCTCGTCACCCTCCTGGGGGAGGGTGAGATCTCCGGATCGGTCCAAGCTTCTCCTGGGGAAGACGGAGTGGCTCTTTATGTTCGGGAATCGTTCCACCCGGGGATCTGGATGATGGGGGTGAAACCTGAGAAGGACGAGGGGGTGGTTCTGTCCCATATCGAGGTCGGCCGGGCTCCCGGAATCCTGGTTCAGAGACCGGAGCCCTCCCCGTTCCTCGAATCGGGGGGTCTCGCCTCCGATGATCCGATCGCGGACCAGCTTCGGCCGGAGCTCATGAACGCCCTGCCTCTTATGATGGAAGCGGCCCAACATCTTGCGGAATACTCTCCGGACAAGAAGAACCACCGGATCTTTCTCAACAAGCTTCCTCTTTCGGAAGGGGACGCAAAATGGATCGACCGTGTCTGCGCGGGGGGGCGCATCGCCCTGGCGTCAAAGGGATATGGGGACTGTCGTGTGGTGTCGACCGGTTTTTCAGGGCTGTGGCGGGTCCTCTACAGTAATCCCGAGGGAATCCCTCTTCTCGATGCCCTTTGCGTCGCGGACATTCCCGACGAGATTGCCGCCGCCCCGGAAGACCTCTCCCAGTCCCTCGCGGACTATCGCGAGTTCCTGGAATGGGTCGCCCGGGACCTGTCGTGAAGGAGTCGGAGCCAGGACCGGGGGAATGCCTCCGAGCCATTCTGGACCCGGAGGAGGGGACGGATTCTCCAATGCGTCTGACCCTTTTCCCGAGGGATCTGTCCCATCAGCGGCTTCTCGAAGGGGTGGAGGAAGGGGAGGCCCTGCGCCGCCTCCGGAGTCTGTTCCATCTTTGCGGAAAGGCCCAGGAGCGACTTGCTTTTCAAGCCCTCCGGGCCGCCCGGGGGAAGCCGCTCGAGGAGCCCTTTCAAGAGGGGGAGATCCTTCGGGAAAGCCTTTTCGAAAGCCTGCGCTCTCTCCTCCTGCCGATAAACGGCGAGGCGATCCTCCCTTTTACCGAAAAGGAAGCGTGGAGACATCTTCGGGATCTTGGAAGAAAGGACCGTCATTCGACGGAGAGCAGTTTTTTTACGGGATTTCGGACCCTTCTCGAAGGCGTCGTGCTGGGCGAGAGCGTCTTCCGGTTCCTGGCCCGTGGAACGGCCGGGGATTGGGACGACTGGCTCCGGGACAGGCGTATGCTCTCACCGGTCGTCCGGAAGGCGGCTCTTCTGGCTCCCGAAGGGGAGGGGGCCATTCCCTTTCTCCCGGAGCTCTCCCTTCAGGATGCAGGTTGCCTGGAGCAGCTGGCCCGCGCCATGGACGACCGGGAATTCCTGTCATGGCCCCACCTGGAAGGGGAGGGGCGGGAGACCGGTCCTCTGGCCCGCGAAAGAGAGCATCCTATGGTGTGGGATCTCTGGATGTCCGGACGCTCCCTGTCGGCCCGTTTGGCCGCCCGCCTGGTCGAGCTTGCCCGCTGGTCGAAGGGGGAGAAGGACGGTGGGGGAGATAAAGCCAGGCTGGCGGAGATCCGTTCACGCTCACAGGGTGACGGGGTCGGTATCGCCTGGGGAGAGACCTCCCGGGGACTTTTGGTTCATCGGTGGACCCTAAGGGAAGGGCGGGTGAGGGGCGTCCGGATCCTGGCTCCCACGGAGTGGACCTTTTCTCCGGAAGGGGGCGCCTTCGCCTCCTGGTGTTCCGCCCTGTCCCGAAAGAGGAGCTCCGGAAGGGGCCTTCGGGCGCTCGTTGCGGATTCTCTCTGGGTCTTCGACCCCTGCGCCCCGGTTGTGGTAAGGGAGCGTGCTCTCACCGGGGGAATGGACGGTCGGGATGCATGAACTCTCTCTGGTGATGAGTCTCCTGGAACTCTGCGAGGACGAGGCATCCCGGGGAGGATTTGAACGGATCGATCGGATTGTCCTGGAGGTGGGGGCGCTTTCGGGGGTCTCGGTTCCCGCCCTGACCTTCAGCTTCGAATCTGCCGTCCTGGGAACGGTCTCGGAATTTGCCGAACTCGAGATCCGGGAGATTCCCGGAACCGGGTGGTGCTTTCACTGCGAAAAGACAGTGTCTCTGCAAGACCCCTTGCGGAGCTGTCCCGGATGCGGGGGCTCCGGGGTTCTTCCCACGGGAGGGATGGAGTTCCGTCTTTGCGAGCTGATCGTGCGCGACGACCGGTCCGGGAAAATACCGGAAAAAGGAGGGGATTAATGTGCGTGGAATGCGGGTGCGGGTCTCAGGGGGAGGGCAAAATGGGGGGGCGGGTTCTTCCCCATCACCATCACGATGAAGGCGATCATTCGGTGTCTCATGAGTCCCATGGGCAGGAGGAGGGCGGAGGGTCTCACCGGAGAATTTCGGTCGAACAGGACATCCTGGGGAAAAACAACCGCATCGCCCAGGGCAACCGTGATTTTTTCACGGCGAACGGCCTCCTCGTCCTGAATCTTCTCTCGAGTCCGGGATCAGGAAAGACCACCCTTCTCGAGAGGACGATCGGAGCTTTGGGGAACAAGGTCCCCCTGGCGGTCATCGAAGGAGACCAGGAGACGAGCCGGGATGCGGACCGGATTCGCCGTTTGGGAGTGCCTGCCGTCCAGATCAACACCGGAGCCGGCTGCCACCTCGATGCCCACCAGGTGGCCCATGCGGTGGGCGAGCTCGCTCTTGTCCCCGGGATGATCCTGGTCATCGAGAATGTCGGGAATCTGGTCTGTCCGGCGCTCTTCGACCTCGGAGAGACCGCCCGGGTTGTCCTTTTCTCGGTGACGGAAGGGGAAGACAAGCCTCTCAAGTATCCCCGGATCTTTCGCGACGCCGACCTGACCCTTCTCACCAAGGCGGATCTTCTTCCCCATCTGGATTTCGAGGTCGAACGGGCGGAAAACGCCCTCCGCTCCGTCAATCCCCGGGGAGAAATCCTCTCCCTCTCCTCCCGGACGGGGGAGGGGATGGAAGGGTGGTTGTCCTGGCTTTCTGTACGGCGGACAGGGGTCGGGACAGTTCCGGATCTCCCGGCCTGAAGCGGAGACAATCGTGAAGACCTCTCCCTCTGGAGCGGAAGCTCCGGAATCCCTTGAAGGTCCCGCCGAGATCGCCCGAATCTCCCTTGCGATTTCTGGACGGGTCCAGGGGGTGGGTTTTCGCCCCTTCGTCGTCCGGCTTGCCCGGGGACTCTCCCTCACGGGATCGGTGGCGAATGTTCCGGAGGGGGTTTTGCTGGAGATCCAGGGACACCGGACCTGGCTTGGACGGTTCCTGGAGGCGCTTGCATCGGAGCTCCCCCCCGGGGCCCGGATCGACAGTCTCCGCCGAGAAGAGCAACCGGTCAGAAGGAATGAAAGATCTTTTGTTCTCCGGAGCTCCCGGAGAGGGAATCGAGGAGAGGAGCGGGATCTCTCGTCCCTCCGTCCGGACTCGGCCGTCTGCTCCGACTGCCTTCGGGAACTCTTCGATCCGGGCAATCGTCGCTTCCGTTATCCGCTGATTTCCTGCACCGTGTGCGGCCCCCGGTATTCGATCGCCCTTGGGACCCCCTTCGACCGGTGCCGCACCACCCTCCGCCGTTTTCCCCTCTGTTCAAAGTGCCGGAGAGAATATGGGGATCCGTTCGACCGGCGTTTTCACGCCCAGACCATCGGATGCCCGGACTGCGGCCCGAAAACCTGGTTTCTGGAGGGAGACGGCGGGGGAAAAATGGAGGACGGCTGCCTTGAGGAGGCGGCGCACCGCCTCCGTGAGGGGGGGGTCCTGGCGCTCAAGGGGCTCGGGGGGGTTCATCTGGCCTGCGATGCCGGAAGCCGGGAGGGGATTGCCCGGATCCGGGAGCTCAAGGGCCGTCCGGAAAAGCCCCTGGCCGTGATGGCGGGATCGCTCGCCGCCGCGGGGGAGCTTGCCCGGATATCACCGGAAGCCCGTCGGCTGCTTCTTTCCCCGGAGAATCCGATCGTCCTGCTTCCCGTCAGGCGAAACGCGCCGGTCCTCCGGGAGAGCCTCGCACCCGGTCTCGACAGAATCGGACTTTTTCTTCCCTCCACCCCGATCCATCATCTTCTCTTCGGGGAGACGGGACGCTCCCTTCCGCCTCTCGTCATGACCAGCGCCAATCCGGAAGGAGAGCCGATCGCAGCATCCCTTGCCGAGGTTCTGGGATATTTCCGGGGCCGAGTGGACGGCCTTCTCGTCCACGGCCGCCCGATCCGGGAACGCCAGGACGACAGCCTGGCCGTTCCGGAGCGGGAGGGACCCATCCTGCTTCGCCGGTCCCGGGGATGGGTCCCCGCCTCCTTTTCGATCCTCCGGGGAGGAAGTCTGCCGTCTGAGCCGGTCGTCCTGGCCCTGGGAGGCCACCAGAAGACCGCTCCCTGCCGGATCCGGAAGGGGAGGGCCCTGGTCCTCCCCCATATGGGGGACCTCGACACGTTAGAGAGCCGGGACCTTTTCCGGAAGACCCTGGAACGATTCGTCGAGCGGGACGGGGGACCTCCGACCCATCTGGCCTGCGATCTCCATCCGGATTTTCCCTCCACCCGGATGGCCTTCGACCTGGGGGAGGCGTGGGGGATTCCGGTGGTGCCGGTCCAGCATCACCATGCCCATGTGGCCTCGGTGATGGCTGACAGGAGCGTCTGTGGTCCCGTCCTGGGGCTCGCGCTGGACGGATTTGGCCTGGGGCCGGACGGGAGCTTCTGGGGAGGGGAGCTTCTGCGGGTGGATCGATCCGGCTCGATGCGTCTGGGCCATTTTGCCCCCCTTCCCGTTCCGGGCGGGGCCCGGGCCTTCCGGGAGCCCTGGCGCATGGGTGTGGCCGCCCTCCAGGCATTGGGGCGTGGGGATGAGGTCCTCCGTCGATTCCGGAACCCTCTCGCCGGAGAAATCCTGGCGGTTCTTGAAGGAGGCCGTTCCGGGCTCATCCCGCAGACATCGAGCGCCGGACGCCTCTTCGATGCGGTCTACGCCCTTCTCGGTGGACGTGAACACCTCTCGTATGAGGGGCAGGGGGCGATGGAGCTCGAGTCCTGGGCCCGGAAGGGACGCACGGACCCCGGCGAGAGGCTCGGTCGGTTCCACCGGATCAAGTCGGGCATCCTGGATTTCCGTCCCCTCCTCTCCCGGCTTGCCGGTGAACCTTCCCGGGAGAGGGGCGCCCGCCTTTTTCACGAGGCCCTTGCGACAGGCCTCTCGGAATGGGTTCAGGACGGGAGGGCGCGGACGGGCCTCTCGACCGTTCTCCTGTCTGGAGGGGTCTTCCAGAACCGGCTGCTGGCCGGATTGTTCCGTCGGCGGCTCGAGGGAACCGGCCTCGCACTCCTCGAGCCGGCAAGGGTTCCGGCGAACGACGGGGGGCTGGCTCTGGGTCAGGCCTTTGCCGTGTGGGCCTCCGAGATGAGTCCTTCAATTTAGAAAAAGAGGAGAACGACCGATGTGTCTTGCCGTTCCGGCACTGGTGGAGGAGGTTCTCGAGGATTCGCGAGCCCGGGTGCGCTTGGGGGGCGTTTCCCAGGAAATTTCGACCGTCCTGATTGAAGAGCTCCGGAAGGGGGACTATGTGATCGTCCACGTCGGCTTCGCCCTGGGCCGGCTCGACCGCGAAGAGGCGCAGAAGACCCTGAATCTTATCCGGGAAGCCGCCGGTTCAGAAGGAGGAGACTGATGTCCGATCTCCGGTATATCGAAGCCTTCCGCGATCCGCTCCTGGGGCGATCCCTGCTGGATGCACTGGCCCTTGCGGCGGGTCGCCTGCCCCGGTCTCCGGTCCGGATCATGGAGTTCTGCGGGGGCCACACCCACGCCTTCCACCGCTTCGGCCTTCTCGAACTTCTCCCCCCGGAAATCCGCATGGTCCACGGTCCGGGGTGCCCTGTCTGCGTCCTTCCGAAGGGGCGCATCGACACGGCCATCGAACTCGCTCTCGACAAAAGGGCGATGCTCGCGGTCTATGGAGATGTTCTCCGGGTCCCGGGCTCCCACGGAACAACCCTCATGAAGTCCCGGGCCCGTGGGGCGGATGTCCGGACCGTCGTTTCGGCCATGGAGGCCCTGACTCTGGCGGAAACCTTCCCAGACAGGGAAATCGTCTTCTTTGCCATCGGGTTCGAGACGACCACTCCTCCCACCGCGGCCGTGATCCTCGAAGCCCGCCGGAGAAATCTCCGGAACTTCTCCGTTTTCGCGAACCACGTACTGACGCCTCCCGCCATGGAAGCCATTCTCTCCGGGACCACGCTCGACGGCGTCATCGGCCCCTCCCACGTCAGTACGGTCATCGGCACCCGGGCCTACGACTTTGTCTCCCGGACCCACAAGATTCCTCTGGTGGTGGCCGGCTTCGAGCCCCTGGACATTCTGCTGGCCCTCCGGATGCTCTTGTCCCAGATTGCGGAGGGGCGGGCGGAAGTGGAGAACGAATACGCGCGCGCGGTTGTTCCGGAAGGGAATCCCCGTTCGCTCGCGCTGATCGAAAGGGTGTTCGAAAGGGCGTCCTTCTTCGAGTGGCGGGGGCTTGGAGCCTTGCCCCGGAGCGGACTGGCGATCCGGGAGGAGTTCGGATTCTTCGATGCCCAACGCCGGTTCTCTGTCGAGGTCAGTCCTGTCTCCGACCCGGGGATCTGCGAATGCGGAGAGATTCTGAAGGGAGCCAAGGGCCCCCGGGATTGCCGGATATTCGGGACCCTCTGCACTCCCGACACGCCGGTCGGGGCCTGCATGGTCAGCGCCGAAGGGGCCTGTGCGGCGGTTTTTCACTATGGGGACCGGGAAGGGGCCGTCTCTTGAGCGGGGGGCGGGGATCGCTGGGAGTCCGGCTCGATCTGGAAAGAGGGCGCGTGGAGATGGTCCATGGGAGCGGAGGTCGGGCCTCGGCCCAGCTTGTGGAGGAGATCTTCTTCCCGGCCTTCGACAATCCGTGGCTCAGGAAGGAGGGGGACCAGGCCCAGCTCGATCTGTCGGAGGGGCGATGGGCCATGAGCACCGACTCCTTCGTGGTGTCACCCCTCTTCTTTCCGGGGGGAGACATCGGATCCCTCTCCGTCCATGGGACGGTCAACGACCTGGCCATGGGAGGCGCCCGTCCGCTCTATCTGACGGCGGGTTTCGTCCTCGAGGAGGGATTCCCCCTTTCAGATCTCGTCCGGATTGTCCGGAGCATGGGGCGTGCGGCCAGGGCGTGCGGCGTGTCACTGGTGGCAGGAGACACCAAGGTGGTGGAGCGCGGCAAGGGGGACGGCCTCTACATCAACACCTCCGGGATCGGACGGATTCCGGAGGGCGTCGATCTCGACCCATCCGGAATCCGTCCGGGTGACGAAATCCTCATCTCGGGGCCGGTCGGCGATCATGGGGCTACCGTCCTGGCCGCGCGGGAGGAAGGAAGGATCACAACGTCCCTGCGCTCCGATTCGGCGCCGCTTGACGGCCTGGTCGCGGCGATGCTCGCCTCCGGTCCGGGACTCGTCTGCCTCCGGGATCCGACCCGGGGAGGGGTGGCGTCCACCCTGAACGAGTGGGCCCGGATCTCGGGTCTGTGCTTCGAGATCGAGGAGTCCGGGCTTCTGATCCGTCCCGAGGTTCGGGGGGTCTCCGAGCTTCTGGGAATCGACCCCCTCTATCTGGCCAACGAAGGCCGGCTTGTAGGGGTCTGTCGGCCCGAGGCCGCGGACCGGCTCCTGTCGGCCCTGCGCGCCCACCCGTCGGGTCGAGAGGCGACGCGGATCGGAAGGGTCGAGAAAGGAAGGCAGGGTCGCCCGGACGGATGCGTTCGGATGAAGACCCTCATGGGCGGTACCCGGACGGTGGACTGGCTCCTTGGAGACCCTCTCCCCCGGATTTGCTAGAAAGGAGCTGAGGTTGACAGGCATTTCAGGAGTCGCGGCCGGGGGGACGACGCCCTTTCCGCTCGCTTCCGGAGCGGCCGCCGGAAGCGTTTTTCTTGTTCTGATGGCCCTGGGAATGGGATTCCGCCACGGTCTCGATCCCGACCATCTGACGGCCATCGATGCCATTCTCCGGTTCCAGTCGGTCCGGAAAAGGAGAGTGGTCCGGTGGGCCGGACTCTTTTTTTCCCTGGGCCATGGGGTGGTCGTCATGACCCTCGGGGCCTGCATTCTCAACCTGGCTCTTCGCGTCCGCGTTCCAGCGGCCCTTTCTCTCTTCGGAGGTCTCGTTTCGGGAATTTTTCTCCTGGGCATGGCCGGGGCCAACGGTCTTTTTCTGGCGCGCTCGGAGGCGACGGTCCCCTTCGTTCCTGTGGGGTTCAGGGCCCGTCTTCTCCTCCGGGGCGTTCCCTTGGACAGGCCTGTCTTTCTGGTATTTTTGGGAATGCTCTTCGCCGTCTCCTTCGACACATTGTCCCAGACGGTTGTCTTCTCCCTGGCCGCCTCCTCCCTCGGAGGAAGGCTGGAGGGCCTGGCCGTCGGAGCGGCCTTCGTTCTGGGAATGTGTCTTTCGGACGGAGCCAATGGCCTCTGGATCGCCCGTCTGATCGAACGATCCGACCGTCAGTGCGTCCGGCTTTCCCGGCTCATGGGTTGGTCGGTGGTTCTTCTGAGCCTCTTCGTGGGCGTCTTCGTCCTGGCCTCGACCTTTGCGAAAAGCCTCCTTCCCGATTCTCCGATGGAGGAAACACTGACCGGGATAGGAGTGATTCTGGTCCTGTCCCTGGCGTACCTCCTCGGAAGCCGCACTGTCCGGGACAGACCCTCCTGATCACCGGCCTTTTCTGAAGGACTCCCGAAATATCCGATCATCCCTCTTGGTCCTGCCATAAACCCTTTGTCGGTTCTACGGAATGGGTCAGGAAGATCCGTCAATGGAAGGGGGGACAGGGGGTCAGGATTCGCTGGGGCTTTCCGGCTCCGAGAACCACTGGATCGAGAGGGGATGACCGAGGCCCAGATCGCGGCTTTCGGTCATCGCCAGGGCGAGAGATTGATCCGACTCCTCATGGTCGGGGGGAAGGACCCTGAGGACGGAGGCCCGATAGGACAGGGGGGCGGAGACCCCTCCCGAAGCGAGAAGAATGTCCCTGCCAAGGGCCAGAAGCGGGGTCAGGATGCCGAGAAGGCGGAGGTCTTCCTTGCTCAGGTGCCGAAGGTAAGGGTGCCCTTTCTTTTTTGGACGGCCCGGCCTGTCTTCCGTCTGGCAGAGGATGAGCCCGCACAGCAGGCGATCCCGCTGGGAGAGTCCCGGAAGATCTCCATGGAGAAGGAGGTCCCAGAGTTCCCGCGTGTTGGGAGACGGGTTGTGGAAGACGGGGAGGAGGGCCAGGGTGCCCAGCATGTCGCAGAGAAGGAGAAGACGTTCGGAAGGAAATCCCGAGGGAAAAAGAAGGCGGACGAGTTCATGAAGGATGTCCCGCAGAGGCTTCGAATCCCGGATCCGTCCGTAGCGCCGGGCAATGCGCCGGAGGGTCCCCCGGCTCACCGGACCTTCCTCTCTTCCCACCGTCTTCTGATAGTGCTCCATGAAGAGACCCTGACGGAGGCCATAGTGGGAAAAGGTCAGGACAGGAGAGCGGGACAGAGCCGTGATCGCGGAGATCACGGCCAGCCCCGCGGGAAGGATGTCGGAGCGGTCGGCGCCGATGTTGAGTGTCCGCGCCTGGTCGGGAGTCAGGCGGCGGCCGATGCGCTTCGCGATCCGGGCCACTTCCCGTGACTGAATTTCGTAATGATGGATATCAGGGTGGAAAGGGTAGGAACGCAGCTTCTGGGAGATCCGGGCGAGCTGGCGGGCAGTCCCCCCGACCCCGACCAGGGCCGGAAAGGGACGGATGAAGAGGCCGCTGTCCTCGAGGACGGCGGCGATGTGGCGCTCCATCCTTTTCCATTCCGCAGGGGAGGGCCTTCCCCTGTTCTCGAAGAACATCTCGGTCAGTCGAACCGCGCCCAGAGGAAGGGTCAGGATCGTTCCCGGGCGATGGTCCTGAAGGTCGATCAGCTCGGCACTTCCCCCCCCGATGTCGAAAACGAGGGCATCTCCCTTGTCGAAGCCGTTCTGGACGCCCAGGCAGCTGTAAGACCCTTCCTGCTCTCCGTCCAGAATTTCGACAGGGGCCTCAAGGGAGGCCGAAAGCCGCGAAAGGACCTCTTCGCGATTCCTGGCATCCCGGACGGCCGATGTGGCGACGCAGCGAAGCTCGTCGGCCTGGTGGAGAGCGATTCTTTTCCGAAAATCCCCGAGAGCCTTTGAAGCTCGTTCGATGGCCTCCGGTGTGATGGTCAGGGAAGGGTACATCCCCGAGGCGATCCGGGCAGAGCTCTTGTATCGGGCCACTGTCCAGAAATCCCCACCGCGAATGGCCACAATTTCGAGGCGCATGGAATTTGACCCGATGTCGATGAGGGCGATTTTTTGGAGGCTCATTGTCTGATTGTGCCACAGGACAGGACGACTTCCAAGGAGAATACCCGGGTTTCGGCCCATCCCTGATTGATCCCGGGAAATCTTGGGTTATAATGGGAAAACTAATCAGGGGGCGTATGACCTTCCCGTGCGGCGGCGGGCCACGCTTCTTCCACGTCATCATCCGAAAGGACCGGAATGTCGGAGTATTCCCTTCCTGCCAAGGAGCTCAAGCAAGACGTTGTCCAGACCATGTTTACATCGGCAGCCAAGGCCTACGACCTCAACAATTCGGTTCTGAGCCTGGGCCAGCACCACCGGTGGAAGCGCCTGACGATCGACCTTCTGAAAATTGAAAAAGGACAGGTCATTCTGGATCTGTGCGGAGGAACCGCGGACCTGTCTCTCCTGGCCGCCGAGAAGGCGGGGGGAGACGGTCTTGTCATGACCGTCGACCTCAACATGGCGATGCTCAGGGTGGGTCTTTCCAAGGCCCGGTCCCGTGTCATCGACGGCCTCAAGGAAAGGATGAGCCGTGCCCGGCCTGTCATGATCCAGGCCAATGCGGAGAGCATCCCCCTTCCCTCCGGGACTGTTGACCGTCTGACGGTGGGATTCGGGCTCAGGAATGTAACCAATCTCGACGTGGCCCTGGCGGAAATCTACAGGGTCCTGAAGCCGGGCGGGCGGTTCGCCTGCCTGGAGTTTTCCCATCCAGTGAACGCCCTGTGGGATGGGTTGTACCGATTCTATTCCTTCTTCATCCTGCCGAAGATCGGCAAATGGATATCCAGGGACAATACAGGGATCTACGAATACCTGCCCGCATCGATCGCGAAATTCCCGAATCAGGAGAGTTTCAGCGAGACGATCAGGAAGGCCGGCTTTTCGAATGTCGTCTACCGGAACCTGTCGGGAGGGATCGTCGCGATCCATATGGGAGAAAAGTAATGGATACAAAGGAGTTGCCAATGGTGGCGGGGACAGAAGAGCGTCCGCCCAGCCTCTACCGGAGGGTCCTTTTCGTCTGGCTTCCCGTTCGTCCGATCTTTCCCGTGGGAATCGGATATCTTGCGAACTGGATACACCGGGAGCATCCGGAGGTCGCCCTCGAGGTCCTCGACCTGACCCGCTTCGAAGAGGCCGACCAGATGTCCGCTCTGACGAATAAAATTGCGGAATTTTCTCCCGACCTTCTCGCCTATTCCTGGCGCGACGTCCAGATATTCGCTCCCCACGAGGGAGACAATTCCCTCAGGCGGGCCTTTGAGTTCTATTATTCTCCCAACCTTCTCACGCGGGCTTACGCCGCATGGGACGGGCTTCGCATGGTCTGGAAATACCGTTCGGAGTTCCACAAGAAGCTTCGCTTCATCAAGGAGGGCGTCCGAAGGGCTCCGAAGGCCCGGGTCATGGTCGGGGGAGGGGCCTTTTCGGTCTTTGCCGAACAGATCATCCGCCTTCTTCCGGAAGGCGTGATCGGGGTGGTCGGGGAGGGAGAGACGGCTCTGATCAAGACCCTCGAGGGGCGCCCGGTTGATGACGAGCGCGTCATCACCCGTAAGGGGTCCCAGATCGTTCTGGGAAAGAAGGCGGGGGCGGTGGAAATACGGCGGGCCCCCTTCGATCTGTCCTACCTCGAATCCATATTCCCAGGCCACGAAATGTACCACGGCAAAACCGTCGGAATCCAGACCAAGCGGGGCTGTCCTTACGGATGCTCCTTCTGTCTGTATACCTATATCGAGGGAAAGAGGGTCTACTACCGTGATCCGGAAGATGTGGTGGACGAGATCCGCCAGTATCGGGACCGCTGGGGGATCCGGAATTTCTGGTTTGCCGATGCCCAGTTCATTCCCGGCGTCAAGGCGGTTCCCGAGGCCATCGCTCTTCTCACCGCTCTTCGGGACAGTCGCCTCGACATCACATGGAGCGGCTATATCCGGACCAGTCTCATCTCTCCGGAAATGGCGCAGCTGATGGTGGAGTCGGGAATGGGGGACCTCGAGGTGGCGATCACCTCCGGATCCCAGGAGATTCTGGATTCCCTCAAGATGGGGTTCCGGCTGGAGGGGCTGATGGAGGGATGCAGAAATCTCAAGGACGCCGGATACAAGGGAAAGATCATCCTGAACTATTCCCTGAATGCCCCGGGCGAGACGCCGGAGTCACTGGCCGAGGCGGTCGAAAGCTACGAGGCCATCTGCAGCATTTTTGGACCGGAGAATGTCTACCCCATGGTCTTTTTCCTGGCGGTCCAGCCCCACACAAGCTTCGAGAAGCGTCTCATGCGCGAGGGATGGCTCGATCCCGACTACGATCCTATTTCCCTGAACCCGTGGACCATCCGCAAGCTCCTCTATAATCCGGGTCCTCTTGGGGAGCTGATCGCGAAGGCCTGTCTTCTGGCCTGGGACATCGAGCCCATGGCCATGGGACGTGTTGTGATGCGGGAGATCAAGAAATCCCTTGGAGCCGTCGGAATCACCTCCAAGGAGTCGGTCGTGGTCCAGGCTTCGTGAGCCAAAAAACGGAAAGCGAGTCCATGGAGGCGGATCTCGGGGCCCCTCTTCCTCCGGGCTTTCCCCTTCTTCCGGGACCCTTTCGGATGCTTCTGGGGCTGGACGGAACCCTGACGCGCTCCCTGACCTTTCTTTCGGGGGAGAGGATCGAAGTCGAGCCCGTTCTCCGCCCTGATTCTCCCGAGGGGGTCCGAAAGGTGTATCTTCGGGTCCCCTCGATCGGCCGGCTCGTCTTCGCGAGGACGCGCCTCCTCGTGCTCCCGAATTCGGAGGAGGCTCCCTGGATTGCCGGCCTCATGCGCGGCGACCTTCCCATCGGCCAGTCGATGGAGGCCCGTTATGGCCCCCTGACCAAGGACGAGTTTTCCGTCTTTTCCGTCTCCGCCCCCTTCGATCCCCACGGGCCACGGGAGTCGGGCGATCTCTGGGCCCGCTCCTACCGGATGCGCACCCGCGAGGGGATCGCCCTCCGGATCGAGGAGTTCTTCCTGGACGCTCTTTTCCGGCTTGCCGGCGGAGGCTGCCGATGAAGCGGCGTTTTTCGGCGACTCTGGAGCTGGTCCGGCTCGACCGGCCCGTCGGGTGGGTTCTGCTTTTTCTCCCGTCGGGGTGGGCCCTTCTTCTGGCGCGTCCCGGAGAAGTCCCCTGGAAATGGGTCGCGGTCTTTATTGCCGGGGCCTTCCTGACACGCTCCGCAGGCTGCGTCGTGAACGACATCTTCGACAGAAATCTCGACCGGGAGGTGACCCGGACCAAATCCCGGCCCCTGGCCGACGGCCGGCTCTCCGTCGTCTGGGCCCTCGGGGTCTTTCTTTTTCTGACACTCCTCTCGGCCTCTCTCCTCACATTTTTTTCGGCAAAGGCCATTCTGGTTGCCGTTGCGGGATATGGCTCAGCGGTCGTCTATCCGCTCATGAAGCGTTTCTTCCCTCTTCCCCAGCTCTTCATGGGAATTCCATTTGGCGCAACGGCCCCTCTCATGGCCTGGGTCCAGCTCACGGGCCACTTTTCGTTTCCGGGGATCGAGATCGCCCTGGCCGGCCTCTTCTGGGCTACGGCCTATGATCTCATCTATGCGGTGGCGGACCTTCCGGACGACCGGAAGGCCGGCATCCGGTCGGGAGCCGTGACCTTCGGGTCGTCTCTCTGGATGGTGTTCCTCTTTTTTTCCGCGTTGGCCGCTCTTCTTCTTTGGCAGGCGGGACGATCACTTCCCCAGTCCGGATGGCTGCTGCTCTCGATCGGTCTTTTTTTCTCGGCCGTCCTCTGGCAATCCCTCCGGATGCGCAAGGGGTTGAGCGGAGAGGAACCGCTTCGTCTCTTCCGGTCCCATGCGGTCCTGGGAGGGCTCATCCTGGCGGGGTTCTGGTCCTCTTCGCCCATCCTTGTCTGATGACCAATCCGGTCTCCTGGCGGAAGGGAGGCCCTTGAATGGAGGCTTCGATGTTGTTCCGAATCAAAACCACGATTCTCGCAGTGTTCGTGATTCCTATTGTTCTTGCTCCGAACCTCACCTTTGCCCTCTCGCCGATCAAGGTGACGAGTTCCTCCTTCAGAAACGGGGGACGTATCGAGTCGAAATACGTCTTTTCCGGCTTCGGATGCACCGGGAAAAACGTCTCCCCGGAGATCCGCTGGGGACGTCTTCCACGGGGGACGAAAAGTGTGGCGGTCACCGTGTACGATCCTGATGCCCCCACAGGCTCCGGCTGGTGGCACTGGGTGGTCTACGATATTCCCGCCACAGTCCACGAACTTCCGGAAGGAGCGGGGACGAAGGATGGCCATCGGCTTCCAGTCGGATCCCTCCAGGCCGTGACCGACTTCGGAGCCCCGGGTTACGGGGGGCCCTGTCCGCCGAAAGGCGATCGTCCCCATCACTACATCGTCACCGTCTATGCGATAAAGACGGCCAAGTTGCCGGTTGGGCCGACCGCCTCTCCGGCCCAGATCGGTTATTTCCTCCACTTTGCGACCATCGGAAAGGGAAAGATCGTGGGTCGCTACGGACGGTAAGCCGTCTGGAGGAGCGGGAGTCCGGTTCGATTTTTTCGACTTGCGATTTTTGATTTCTTTGGATATCCTCTAGGAATCGGCGACTCACCCGTTCGCCGTCCGAACTATTACATTATCCCGACTGGAGGTTCCAGAATGGCTCCCATTCAAACCGTTGGCAACTGGACTGCGCTGGAGTGGGCTATCCCGATCGCTCTCGGATTTGCGATCGTTGCGGGATGGTTCATGGCCATCTCTTCCATCTATTCCAATCCGGACAAGTAGGTTTCGTGCTGGCCTTTTTCTAGGATTTCTGATGCGGTTTATTGCGGAAATCAAGAAAATGTGGACCGATGCCCGGCCGATATTTTTCATATTGGCCGGAGTCATCGGTCTTTTTCTTCTTCTCTTCGGTTCCATGATGTGGGGATTGCTGGGCAAGGATTCCTTCAGCCAATATTCCCATCCGTCCTACCCTCCGTCCGCCAGTCCTTCCCGATAAGGGTTCGCTCCCCCCCTTATGGAGTCTCGAGAGTCCCCCCGAGGCAGGTCCCTGTCCGGCATTTCAACAACGATGGTTGAATTTTAAGGGGTGTCCCGGTTATTCTGTAAAGATGCGCGCCCTTGGTTTTTAGGGCTGCCAGGCGGGTTTTGAGGTGGATCTACAGTCTTTTGGGTCTTCGGGATCTTCGGGATTGAAAAAGCCGGATTTCGGGAAAGGATAGTTTCATGGCAGGGAACGGGGATGGACTGAGCGCGGTCGAGAAGAAAACTCTGGCCGGACTCAGCATGATTTTCGCAATTCGGATGTTCGGGCTCTTCATTGTGCTTCCGGTCATCAGCCTCTATGCACGGACTCTTCCCGGAGCCGATCCGCTGTGGCTCGGTCTGGCGCTTGGTGGATACGGCCTTTCCCAGGCGGTTTTCCAGATTCCCTTCGGGATGCTGTCCGACCGCTTCGGACGAAAACCCCTGATCGTGATCGGCCTTCTGATCTTTGCCGGAGGCTCGATCTTTGCGGCGACCGCTCAATCGGTTCTGGGACTTTTTGTCGGGCGTCTCCTTCAGGGGTCGGGAGCCGTGGCCTCCGTCGTGATCGCCCTCATGGCCGATCTCACTCGCGAGGAGTACCGGACGCGGGCCATGGCGGGGATCGGAATCTCGATCGGCCTTTCCTTCGCCGTCGGGATGGTTGTGGGGCCGATCGTGGGCGCCCATTATGGAGTCTCCTCCCTCTTCTGGCTGACGGCCGTCCTCGCCCTCCTGGGAATCGCGATCCTTCTTCTGATCGTTCCCAATCCGGTGGGGGCTGTCCACAAGAACGAAATGGAGCTGTCATTCTCCCAGCTCGGTTACGTTCTCCGGAATCCGGCCCTTCTCCGCATCGATATCTCCGTTTTCACCCTTCATCTCTTTTTAACCGGTGTGTTCGTGAGCTTTCCGGTTCTTCTCCACAAGTACATGTCGGCCCAGAGCATGTGGAAAGTCTATCTGCCCGTGATCCTGGGAGGCATGTTTCTCATGGTTCCGGGGATGATCGTGGCCGAAAAGCGAAAAAAGCTCAAAGTGGCCTACCTGATCGCCATTGCCTTCATCGTCCTGAGCTTCGTGATCTTTCTTCTGGGATACAGAAGCGAGTTCGGTCTGATCGCCGGCCTGTCCGTCTTCTTTGTGGGCTTCAACCTTCTCGAACCGCTCATGCCCTCCATCATGACCCGGTTCGTTCGGACACGGACCCGGGGAACCTCGTCGGGAGTCTTCAACATGAGCCAGTTCATGGGAGCCTTTTTGGGCGGTGCTTTGGGCGGGGCGTTGGTTACAGTGTCGAACGAGGCCTTTTTCATCGGGATGCTGGTGATCGCCATCCTGTGGTTTTTCGTCGCGATGGGGCTGACCGATCCCAATCTCCTCGAAACCTTCGAACGTCCTGTGGAGAGGGAGATCTCCGATCCCCAGCCCCTCGTCCGACAGCTGGGGGACATGGCCGGGGTTGTGGATTGTCGCTACCGGGAGTCTGAAAAGGTTCTCTGGGTGAAATATCTCCGGGACAGGATCACGCCGGAGGATCTCGAAAGAAAGCTGGCAGGACTGCTCGAAGCCTGAGACATCCGGAAAGGTCCCTGTGACGCCCATCCAGAGATTTCGCCTCTCCCTTCTCCTTATTTTTCTTCTGACCGGAGGAGGGACGCTCGGTTACAGGGAAATCGAGGGATGGGGCTGGGTGGATTCCCTTTTCATGACGGTGATCACCCTGTCCACCGTCGGTTATCAGACGGTGCATCCTCTTGACAGGGCCGGACTTTTTTTCACGATGGCGCTGATCATCGTGGGGGTCGGTGCCTTGGGGTATGCCATCGCCACCCTGTCCGAAATGATCCTCGAAGGGCATCTGCAGCATTTCTGGGGAGGCCGCAAGATGGAGAGGATGATCGACAAGCTTGAAAATCATGTGGTGGTTTGCGGGTTTGGGCGGATCGGCACACTGACTGCGGCTTCCCTGGCTGAGAGAGGGATCCCGTTCGTGGTGGTGGAGGAGAATCCCGATCTGGTCAAGGAGGCCGTGGCCAGGAAGTATCTGGCCGTCATGGGAAACGCCACGGAGGAAGGGGTTCTCGGCAAGGCGGGGATCGATCGGGCCCAGGCGTTGCTGGTGACCTTGTCGACACGGGTTGCGGATGCGGCCTATATCGTGATGAGCAGCCGGATCGACCATCCTGGGCTCACAGTCATTGCCATGGCCAATGATTCTCGGACGGAGGCCAAGCTCCTCAAGGCAGGGGCCAACAAGGTCGTCTCCCCCTTCATTCTCGGGAGCAGCCGGATGGTCATGGCCTTGACCCAGCCGACCCTTCTCGATGTGATGGATATCGTGACGACCCGTGACGGGATGGGGCTGACCTTCGAGGAGCTTGTGATTCCCGAAATGTCACCTTTCTGCGACCTTTCTATCGCCGAGATAGGCAAGAAATTCGGTTTTCGCTCCCACATCATCGCCATTCGTCCGGTCGGGGGAAAAAACTTCGTCCTTCCGACGGCACAGAGCGTCCTGAGGGCGCTCGACCAGATTGTCCTGATTGGCTCCCGGGACGAATTCGACCGGATCAGGGAGGAGATGGCGGGAAACCGTGAACCGAGGGTTCTGTCGTGATCCGACAAAGGGGAGGGAATCTGTGAGGCTTGAAGAGGGATCCCATCCGTCGACGGTTTCCAACGCCGAGTGGGCGGTCCGTGGAAACCGGGTTCTTGTGGGGAATGTTCGCAGGGAGGACCTGGTTTTCCGGAAAGGAAGAGGGTCCTGGCTCTACGATGTGGAAGGAAATCCCTATCTCGATTTTCTGGGAGGGGTGGCGATCCACGTCCTCGGACACTGTCATCCCCGGGTGACGGTTGCCGTCCAGAAACAGGCCCAGCGCCTGCTCCACACCTCCAATCTCTATTACCACGAACCCCAGATCCTCCTGGCGGAGTTTCTTGTCAGGGAAACCTTTGCCGACAGGGTCTTTTTCGCCAATTCGGGGACGGAGGTCGTCGAGGCGGCCATCAAGCTCGCAAGGCGGTATGGGGACCGGACCGGACGCTATGGCCTTCTGGGGCTCGAAGGGAGTTTCCATGGCCGGACTCTGGGCGCCTTGACCCTGACGGGCCAGAAAAAAATCAGGGAGGGAATCGGTCCCCTCCCTGGCGGCTTCGATTGGGCCCCCTTCAACGACATTGAGGGAGTCGTCCGCAAGGTGACCCCCGAGACGGTGGCCATCTTCGTGGAGCCTGTGCAGGGGGAGGGGGGAGTCGTTCCCGCCGATCCGGGATTCTTGAGGGAGCTGAGACGTTTCACGAGAGAGCGGGACATTCTTCTCGTTTTCGACGAGATCCAGACCGGAATCGGCAGGACGGGGACTCTTTTCGCCTACGAATCCTTTGATGTGGTGCCGGACATTCTTCTTTCTGCAAAGGCCCTGGGGGGAGGTCTTCCCCTTGGAGCCCTTCTGACGACCTCACAGCTGGCCGAATATCTTCCCCCCGGCTCCCATGGCTCGACATTCGGTGGAAACCCTTTGGCCTGCGCTGCGGGTCTGGCCGTTCTCGAGGCCCTCTTCGAGGAAGGGTATCTCCCGGAAGGGGGACAGCGGATCGCCGATACACTCTGGGAGGAGCTGTCCTCGCTCAGGGAGCTCTATCCCGAATGGATCCGCGAGATAAGGGGGAAAGGAATGATGATCGGTCTCGTTCTTCCCGGAAGGGCGGTTGAGGTCAAGGATCGCTTCCTCAGGGAAAAGGTTCTCGTCAACGCCACGGGGCCCGAAGTGATCCGCCTCCTCCCTCCCGTCAACCTCTCCCTCGAGGAGATCGCCACCTTCATCAAGTCTGCGGACCGTGTCTTTGCGTCCATGGGAAATCCCGGAGGATCCTGATTTTGAAAAAAAGCCCTCACCGTTCCTTCCTGACCCTCATCGAGAAAACTCCCCGAGAACTTCGCTCCATCATGGATCTGGCCGGACGTATCGAGTCCGATCCGGAGGCCTTCCGGACGCCGCTTGCATGGAAGACCGTCGGACTGCTCTTTGAAAAGAGCTCGACTCGGACCCGGCTTTCTTTCGAGGCCGGGATCCGCCAGCTCGGCGGGGGAAGCCTCTTTCTTGGAGGCGACATCCAGCTGGCCCGGGGGGAAACGATCGAGGATACGGCCCGGGTCATGAGCGCCTATCTCGACATGCTGGTCATCCGCACCTTCGGCCACGAACGGATCGAGGCCTTTTCCCAAGCCGCCGCAATACCGGTGGTCAATGGCCTGACCGATGGCCACCATCCCTGTCAGGCCCTTTCCGACTTCTATTACATGGAGAAGGTCTTCGGAACTCTTTCGGGACTTCGGATGACCTATGTGGGAGACGGAAACAACATGGCCCGTTCTCTGGCTGAAGGGGCCGCCCTTCTGGGAGTCAAACTGATCCTTGCCTCGCCGCAGGATTACCAGCTTCCGGAATCCGAGGTGGCGGCCCTCAACCGGATCGCCCACGAGACGGGAGGCAGCGTCCGGACGCTGTCGGATCCCAGGGAGGCGGCCCGGGGCGCGCAGGTTCTCTATACCGACGTCTGGACAAGCATGGGACAGGAGGCGGAATCCGCCATACGGGAAAAGGCATTCCGTGGGTACTGCATCGACCGGAGCCTGCTTGCGCTGGCCGATCCGGAGGCCATCGTCATGCACTGTCTGCCGGCCTACCGCGGAAAGGAAATTACGGCGGAGGTCATCGATGGACCCCGCTCGCGGGTCTTCGAGCAGGCGGCCGCCCGGCTTCCGCTGCAGAAGGCAATCATGATGTTTTGCTTGGGAAGGGAGCTGTAGGAGATGGAACAGAAAAAGAAAGACGGATCCGACCGCCCGTCCCGGGTGGTCTTGGCCTATTCGGGCGGGCTCGACACCTCGGTGGCGATCGTCTGGCTCAAGGAGACCTATGGGTGCGAGGTCATCTGCTACTGCGCCGATCTGGGTCAGGGGGAGGACCTCGAAGCCGTAGCGGAAAAGGCCCGGAAGAGCGGGGCTTCCGACGTGGTCGTGGTCGACCTTCGGGAGATCTTCGTCCGGGACTATCTTTTTCCGATGATCCAGGCGGGGGCGGTTTACGAGGACGGCTATCTGCTGGGAACATCGATCGCCCGCCCCCTGATCGCCAAGGTCCAGATGGAGATCGCACGGGAAAGGGGCGCGGATGCGGTCGCCCACGGGGCGACCGGAAAAGGAAACGACCAGGTCAGGTTCGAGCTCGCCTACTACTATTTCAACCCCCGGATCCGGATCCTGGCCCCCTGGAGGCTCTGGAGCTTCACAAGCCGCTCCGAGCTCATCAACTATTCGAAAAAACACCATATTCCCGTGACGGCCACCCTTGAGAAGCCTTACAGCGTTGACCGGAACCTCTTTCACACGAGTTACGAGGGGGGGATCCTCGAGGATCCCTGGTCGGCACCGCCGGAAGAGATCTTCCAGCTGACCCGGAATCCCCTGACCGCCCCCGATGAACCTGAAGAGGTGACGGTCTCGTTTGAAAAAGGACTCCCGATCGCGATCAACGGGGCGCTCCTCTCTCCCCTCGACCTCATGGAGAAGGCGAACAGCCTCGGAGCCCTCCATGGAATCGGACGGATCGACCTCGTGGAGAGCCGCTTCGTGGGAATGAAGTCTCGCGGAGTTTACGAAACTCCCGGGGGCACTCTTCTTCACGCCGCCCACAGGGCCCTCGAGACGCTGACGCTGGACCGCGAGCTCCTCTCCATGAAGGCCCAGTTCATGCCGCAATATGCCCGCATGATCTACAACGGCTTCTGGTTTTCGCCGGAACGGCTGGCCCTGGCCGACCTCATCGCCTCCACCCAGCACCGGGTGACGGGGGATGTCCGGCTCCTGCTCTACAAGGGGGGGATCCGTGTCCTGGGACGGCGCTCTCCTTATTCCCTGTATCGAAAGGACCTGGCGACCTTCGAGACGGACAGCGTCTATCGGCAGGCCGATGCGGACGGCTTCATCCGGATCCAGGCCCTCCGTCTCAAGCTTTTTTCCGACCAGGAAGGAACCTCCCTGTGACCGGAGAAGAGACGGGCGGACCATCCGGGAAACCCTGGGGCGGTCGCTTCTCGGAGCCGACCGACCGGGATGTGGAGGCCTTCACGGAGTCCATCTCCTTCGACAAAAGGCTCTGGAGGGAAGACATCGAAGGCTCCCGGGCCCATGCCCGCATGCTCCGCCGGATCGGGCTCCTGTCCGAGGAGGAGCTCGGTCAGATTCTGACGGGGCTCGACAAGGTGGCGGAAGAGTTTTCCGGGGGAACATTTCCGGTACGGATCGAGTGGGAGGACGTCCACATGCATGTGGAGAAGCGCCTCGTCCACCACGCCGGTGCCGCTGGTCTCAAGATTCACACGGCCCGGAGCCGGAACGACCAGGTGGCGCTCGATCTTCGGCTTTTCGTGCGCCGGGAGGCCGGGGAGATGGCCGTCTCCCTGGAGGGACTTCTGAGGCAGATCCTTCTTCGGGCCCGGGAATACCGGGATCTCCTGCTTCCCGGCTACACCCACACCCAGCAGGCCCAGCCGATCTCGGGAGGATATTATTTCGGGGCTTACGCGGAGCGCTTCCTTCGTGACAGGAACCGCCTTCTCGCGGTTGTCGGGAGCGCCAATCTCTCTCCTCTCGGTTCGGGGGCCCTGGCCGGGACGACCCTGCCGATCGACCGCGAGGGGGTCGCCGCCGAACTTGGATTCTCCGGAGTGACCCAGAATGGCCTCGACTCGGTCGGAGACCGGGATTTTGTGGCCGATTTCCTCCATGCCCTCTCGCTTCTGATGGTTCACCTGTCGGGGTGGGCCGAGGAATGGGTGCTCTGGTCGACCCGGGAGTTCGGAATGATCCGGCTTCCCGACCGGCTTCTCACCGGTTCCTCGATGATGCCCCAGAAAAAGAATCCGGACATTCTCGAACTCGTCCGGGGAAAGGCGGGCCGGGTCTTTTCCGATTATGGGGCCCTGATGACCCTCCTCAAGGGGCTTCCCCTTTCCTACAACCGGGATCTCCAGGAAGACAAGGAGCGTCTTTTCGATGCCCTCGACACCACCAGGGCCTGTCTTCGGATGATGACCCTCGCCGTGGAGGGGATGAGTTTCGAGGAGCAGCGTGTGGCGGAGATCCTGAAAGGAACGGAGCTCCTTGCGACCGATATCGCGGAAGATCTCGTCCGGGACGGCGTTCCCTTCCGGGAGGCCCACGCCATTGTCGGGCGGATCGTGGCCGAAGCGGCACGAAAGGGATGTACTCTCGAGAGTCTTTCCGACGCGGATCTGAAGTCCTTTTATGATCGATTTCCGCCAGGATATGCCTCCAGCCTGTCTCTCCGGGGTTCGGTCGAACGCCGGTCCCATGTGGGAGGACCCGCCCCCGAAACGGTCATGCGCCGGGTCGACGCCCTCTGGTACGAGCTCTTCGGAGCGGAGCCGGGAGGGGCTCCTCCCCGGTGAGGCCTATGGGAATTCTTGGGGGGGCGGGGCGGTCTCTGGTTTTTTTGGTGTTCCTTCTTATGCTTTCTGCCTGCGGAATTCAGGGACAGCCGATCCCGCCCGACCGGGTTCCCCCGGAGTCGGCACCCGAACAGCCGGCTCCCTCCTCTGCTTCCGGGGGGCAGAGTCCGGGGGGGCCGGGCGTCTCCTCCGGGGCCTCCGGCGAACAAAAGGGATCGCCCTCTTCCGGGGACAGCGGAGAAGTCCCGGAGGGCGGATTCCCGGAAGGGGACGACGGGCGCTAGCCCATTCCGGATCCATTTTGCCGGGGGCTTCCGGAAAAGATCGGGAACCGGGATTGGAGTATTGAGAGTGTGTTAAAATGACCCTTCCGTTGGAATCGGAGAGGGAAGCCCCCTTTTCGGAGGTCCGATCGGCGGGAATCGAAATCCATCCAATATTCGGGAGAATGACGCCTTGAGCACATTTCACTACAAGAACGACAGACTGATGGTGGAAAACCTTCCGGTGGAAGAGATCGTCGCGAAGGAAGGCTCGCCACTTTATATTTACAGCCGGGAGGCTCTCGTCGAAAGGATTTCGGCCTATCGGGAGGCCTTTTCCTCCCATCCGACCCTTGTGGCCTACGCAATGAAGGCCAACGGGAACCTGGCGATCCTCTCCCTGCTGGGGCAGGAGGGGGCGGGCATCGACGTGGTGTCGGGCGGGGAGCTCTTCCGGGCCCGGAAGGCGGGGATCCCCGGAAACAGGATCGTCTTTGCCGGGGTTGGCAAGACCGAAGAGGAGATCTCCTACGCCCTCAAGGAAGGCATCCTGATGTTCAACGTGGAGAGCCAGGCCGAACTCGACCATATCAGCGCCGTGGCGGTCCGCATGGGGACGAAGGCTCCGGTGGCACTCCGTGTCAATCCCGATGTGGATCCCAAGACCCATCCCTACATTTCGACGGGCATGAAGAAATCAAAGTTCGGGATTCCCGTCGATGTGGCGGTGGCCGAGTACCGCCGGGCTTCGACGCTCCCCGGGATCCGCATTGTCGGGATTCACCAGCACATCGGTTCCCAGCTCACCGAGATCGCTCCTTTCCGGGACGCCTTCGAACGCCTCCTGGCTTTCCACGGAGAGCTCCGGAAGGCAGGAATTCCTGTCACGCACCTCGATCTGGGAGGCGGTCTGGGAATCCGTTATAAAAACGAGGCGCCCCCGAGCCCGAAGGATCTGGCGGACCTGGTCCTTCCCAGGGTGCGCGATCTGGGTGTGACCCTGGTCCTCGAGCCCGGCCGCTCGATCGTCGGAAACGCCGGCATCCTCGTGACCCGGGTGCTTTACCGGAAGCAGACCGCCGTCAAGACCTTTTTCATCGGAGATGCCGGGATGAATGACCTGTTGCGCCCATCCCTCTACGGGGCGCACCACGACCTCCTTCCGGTGGTCCGGAGCGCGCGGCCGGAGGTGAAGGGAGATCTGGTGGGGCCGATCTGCGAGACAGGAGACTTTCTGGCCACCGACCGGGAGATGCCGGAATTCGCCGCAGGCGATCTGATCGCGGTCATGAGTGCCGGAGCCTACGGGTTTTCGATGGCCTCGAACTACAATGCCCGGCCGCGTCCGGCCGAAGTTCTCGTCGATGGAGGCACCTACCGTGTCATCCGGGATCGGGAGAGCTTCGAGGATCTTGTTCGGGGTGAACGGATTTGAGTCAGGCCGTTCCTGATCCCTCTGACGAGGATCCCGACGACGAGGAGGTTCCGCTCTCTCCTCACCGGAAGGAAGGAAAGGGATGCTTTCTTGTCCTGATCGTCCTGTCGGCGATACCGGTGGTCTTTTTCCTTCTGACATTTCTTGGAGGGAATTATTTCACCTACGTCTACATGCGGTACTTCGCCGTCGACCGGGGGCTTTCCGAACGGAGGCCTCCCGAGGTGGATGTTCGTGAGTTCCGGCAGGATCTCCTTGTCCTCGATCGCTTCTATGATGCGGGAAATGCCGGGAAGATCCCCGGCCGGGATGTGGTCAACCTCTCTTCCGAGTTGAAGGAGATGCTCTCCTATCCGGGGCCGGTTCGTCCCGAGGTGCTTCATCTGGTGGTTGGACATGCCAGGGAGGTCATGCAACAATACCATATTGGGCCGATCAAGGGAGAGCCTGATCGCTTGCCCGGTCCGTCCAAAGACTGAAAGCGTGGGAGGATTGACGTTGTTTTCCGGTTCGATGGTGGCACTGGTCACACCGTTTTTCAAGGATCAGGAAGGGCGGGGAGGGGATCTCGACGAAAAGGGCCTGCGCCATCTGGTGGATTTTCATGTCCGGGAAGGGACCCGGGTCATCGTCCCGGTCGGAACGACCGGGGAATCGGCGACCCTTACCCACGAAGAACATGAAAGGGTCGTCCGGATTGTCGTCGAGCAGGCTGCGGGTCGGGTGCTGGTCATGGCCGGCACGGGATCGAACAGCACCTCGGAGGCCGTCGCCCTGACGCGGGCGGCCAAGGATATCGGCGCCGACGGGGCCCTGGTCATCACTCCCTACTACAATCGTCCCACCCAGGAAGGGCTTGTCCGCCATTATGAGACCCTGGCCTCCCGGGTCTCCTTTCCCATGGTCATCTACAATGTTCCCGCCCGCACGGGGGTCAACATGCTGCCGGAGACGATCGCCCGTCTTGCCGCGATTCCCGAGTACGTGGGCGTCAAGGAGGCCTCCGGAAACATGGGGCAGATCGTCGACCTTTTCGACCGCCTTGAAAACAGGATGGGGGTCTACTCCGGGGACGACCTCATGACCTACCCGATTCTGGCCCTGGGGGGCCACGGGACCATCTCCGTCTCGGCCAACCTTGTCCCCCGGCTGATGGCCGAGATGTGCGACCTGGCGCTCTCCGGGAACCTTTCGGAGGCACGGGTACGGCACAACCGTCTGGTCCCCCTGCACAGGGTCCTCGGACTTGAAACCAATCCCATTCCGATCAAGACCGCCATGGAAATTGCCGGGCTCATCGACTCCGCAATGCGTCTGCCGCTGGTTCCCATGGATCCGGACAACAGGAAGCGTCTGTCTGCGGTCCTTGCCTCAATGAAGATCGCCAAGGACGGATCCCGATGACGGGAGAGCGCAGGAAGGTCGCCCTCGTGGGGGCTGGGGGCCGCATGGGGCAGGAGATCGCGGCGCTTCTCCATTCCGATCCGATCCTCTCTCTCGGAGCGGCCATCGAATCCGAGGATTCCCGAATGATCGGGCTCCCTGTCCACTCCTCCCCGGATGTCCTCTATGACTCCGATCTGGGTCGGGGGATCGTTCCTTGCGATGTCGGCATCGACTTCTCCTCTCCCGACTTTCTCAGGCAGTCGGTGGAGGGCTTTGTCGAGGCGGGGAAGCCTCTCGTGATCGGCACCACCGGGCTGACACTGTCCGATCGCGATTTCGTCCGCGAGATGGGGGCCCACATTCCCATTCTCTGGTCTCCCAACATGAGCCTGGGGGTCAACCTCCTGGCCATTTTGGCGGGTCAAGCCGCCCGGGCCCTCGAAGAGTTCGACGCCGAAATCCTCGAAATCCACCACCGCCACAAGAAGGACGCACCCAGCGGGACCGCCCTTTTTCTCGGGGAAGCGGTGGCCTCGGCCCGAAACGGGACCCTCTCCCAGTCGGGGGTCTTCGTCCGGCATGGGCTGACGGGGGAGCGTGAAGAGGGATCGATCGGGGTGATGGCTCTGCGCGGGGGAGATGTCCCGGGAGATCATACCGTCTTTTTTCTGGGAGCAGGGGAGCGTCTTGAGCTGACCCACCGTGCCGAAAGCCGGGAGGTTTTCGCCCGTGGGGCCATCCGGGCCGCGTCTTTTCTACTGGGACGGCCGAAGGGCTTCTATACGATGGCCGATGTCCTTCTCTCCGGAGAGGACAAAGGCCGGTGAACCGGCTTCTTCCCGATACCCTCTCTCCTGGGGATCTCTTCGTCCGCTATCTCCTCCGGGGGGATCGGGGTCCGGAAGAGAGGGCCGGTCAACTTCTCCCGGACGGGGTTCTCCTTTCAGAAGATGGAACCCGCCACCGGGCCGAGGAGGTGTCGTGGCTACCTCCCGTCCGGCCTGGAAAGATCGTGGCAGTCGGGTTGAATGACCGGGGACATGCCCTTGAAATGGGAAAGCCCCTTCCGGCAGAACCCCTTCTCTTTCTGAAGGCTCCCTCCGCCTTGGCCGCTCATGGCGAAAGCGTGGTCTATCCAGCCGTATCCGCCCGGGTGGATTTCGAGGGGGAGATCGCCCTCGTGATCGGGGAGCGGGCGGACCATGTCTCTCCGTCGGAATCCGGGAGACATCTCTTTGGAATCTGCGCTGCCAACGACATCACGGCCCGGGATCTTCAGAACCGCGACGTCCAGTACACACGGGCCAAATCCTTTCCTGGCTTCTGTCCTGTCGGTCCGGCGATCCTGGTCGGAGGCAGACCCGACGGCCGCCGTGTCAGGACGTGGCTGAACGGCATCCTGAAACAGGATGCCCGGGAGACGGACCAGATCTTCCATTGGGAATCCCTGATCAGCTACATCAGCCATATGATGCCGCTCGAAACGGGAGACCTTGTTTTGACCGGCACCTATCGCGGCATCGGCCCCATGGCCGTCGGAGACACCGTGACGGTGGAGGTGGAGGGATGCGGTCCTCCCCTCGAAAGCCGGATCATAGCCGATCCCCATCCGGCGCTCTCCACCGTCTGGCCAGGCCAGACACCATAACGATTTCAACCAGTCCGGATTCGCCTCTTCTCAAACTTCCAGAAGGAAGACGATCCGGAACAATAACCAAACGGGATTTCGTTCGGATCCCCCAGGAGACCTTCGATCATGGATTTCAGAACCAGACTCGCCAAGCGCATCACCTCTCTTCCCCCCTATCTCTTTGCCCGCATCGATGAAAAAAAGCGGGAAGCCCTCTCCCGCGGAGTGGACCTCATCAACCTCGGGATCGGAGACCCCGACACCCCGACCCTCGAGCCGATCGTCGCCGCGGGCCAGAAGGCCCTGACGAAGCCCGAGCATCACCAGTACCCCTCCTACGAAGGAATGCTGTCCTTTCGGACGGCGGTGGCGGACTGGTACCGGAGACGCTTTTCCGTGACCCTCGATCCGGCCACCGAGGTCGTGGGGCTGATCGGCTCCAAGGAGGGAATCGGCCATCTTCCCCTGGCCTTCGTGGAACCTGGCGATGCCGTGCTGATTCCCGAGCCCGGCTACCCGGTCTATCATGCCGGGACCCTCTTTGCCGGGGGAGAGAGCTACTTCATGCCCATTCTCGAGTCGAACGGCTTCATGCCGGACCTCGACAGGATTCCCGAATCGGTGCTCAAGCGGGCGAAGATCCTCTTCGTCAACTATCCGAATAACCCCACCGGCGCTACGGCCACCGATGCTTTCTTCAAAAAGGTAATCGATATCGCGACCCGGTATGGAATCATCGTGGCGCACGATGCCGCCTATTCCGAGATCTACTACGACGGGAAGCCTCCCAAGAGCTTTCTCTCCTATCCGGGAGCGAAGGAGATCGGAATCGAGTTCCACAGCCTTTCGAAGACCTACAACATGACCGGATGGCGCGTGGGCTTTGCCGTCGGGAACCCCCAGGTCCTGGCCGGCCTTCTGAAGGTCAAGAGCAACATGGATTCGGGAATATTCCAGGCCCTTCAGGAAGCCTCCATCACCGCCCTCTCCCTTCCCGAACCGATGCTGGACTCCCTCCGCTCCCTCTACCAGAAACGGCGGGACGTCCTGGTGCCGGGTCTCAACAGCGTGGGACTTCGCGCCTTTTCGCCGGGAGCCTCATTTTACCTCTGGGCGGCTCTTCCCAAGGGCTTCACCTCCGAACAGGCGACCCTCGCGCTTCTCGATAAAACGGGGATCGTCGCCACTCCGGGAAACGGATTCGGCCCTTCCGGAGAGGGGTATGTCCGGTTCGCCCTGACTGTCGGAACGGACCGTTTGACCGAAGCGGTCGAACGGATAAGGACCCACCGCCTCTTCGAGGTCTAGCGGGTCGGAGGAGTCCCATGGGAGGATTCTTCGCGATTTCTCTCGGAGGAAACCTCTGGAATTCACGGCGGGCCTTTGAACGGGCCCTCCGCACGCTCCTGTCGAACAAAAACCTTACTTTTACGGGATGTTCCCCGGTTTTGCGCACCGACCCCTGGGAGATCGTCTCCCCGGCGTTCATCAATCAGGTGGTGACCGGGTATTCCCGCATCGGGGCTCCCGGCCTCTGGGAGCTTCTGGTGCGGACCGAGCGTCGGGAGATCCGGCGCGGGAAAGGAAAGCTCTACCCCCGAACGCTTGACCTCGACTTTCTCCTCTTCGAGGGGGCGCACTCTCCGCGCAAGGATCTCCTCCTTCCCCATCCCCGGCTCTCCTCCCGAAAGGAGCTTCAGAAACTTCTGGCCTCCGCGAATACCGCTCCCCGCTCCGCTCTTCTTTGGATCGTGAAGGGGTCTTCTCATAGGAGCCGGTCGGCCAAGGCGGGAAGAACGGGAGGACTGTGAAATTGTTATGACGGGGAGAGAGGTTCGTGGAATAAGGGTCGGTTGCCAGTGGCTGAATCGCCTGGGCCGGGCCCTCGGTTTTTCTCTGCTCCTGGTCGCGGGGTTCCCGGCCGGCTCCTTCGCCCAGACATTTGAGATCACGGGGGGAGAGACGGTCTTTTCCCAAAACAGCCAGTATTATTTTGGCGAGGTGGGGGATTTCTACCCCCTCCAGAGGGCCCCGGCGACCCCCGGCGGGGGGTCGCCGTCACCCGATGTCGGGACGGCCGAGACGGGGGGACTGACCCTCCATCTTTTCGTGGCCGTTTTCTATTTTTCCTACGAAACACCCGGTCCGCCCATGACGACCCAAAACGCCTACAATGGACTGAACCCGGCCGCCGGAATCAGGATTCCCATCCGGAACGGATTCTGGGAGGGAGACGTCGGACTCGCCCTCGCCGAGGCCTTCCAGACCGACACCCCCATCGAATCTCTGGCCGGAATCTACCTCCAGACCGAATACTATCAGGGTCTGGGACCGGGCGCCTTCGACTTTTTCGCAAACTACATCGGCTACATCCAGTACATTTACGGGCAGGCCCGCTACCTCTCTCCGGTCTGGGAGTCCTCCAAAAAAAACGCAACATTTTTCCTGGGGCCTGAGCTGATCGGGCAGGGTAACAACACCTACAATGCCGGCCAGGGAGGGGCCGTCCTGGGGGTCGCCCTCCCCCGTCTCCACTCCTACCTCACCTTCGACGGCGGTCTTCTCCGGTCTTCCGTCTCGGATGGCTGGGGCGGCTATCAGGGGTTTACCTGGTATGTCTCCTTCTGACGACCGTCTTTCTTCGGACACGGGTCGGACCCGAAAGGCCCTGGCGCCTCTTCTCGCGTGGTATGACCGGACCTCTCGGGATCTTCCGTGGAGAAGGACGAGGGATCCCTATGCGATCTGGGTGTCGGAGATCATGCTCCAGCAAACGACAGTCAAAACGGTCCTTCGGTACTACGAGCGATTCATGGAGCGATTCCCGACCGTCGAGGATCTGGCCCGGGCGGAGCTGGCCCTGGTCCTCAAATCCTGGGAGGGGCTGGGATACTATCAGAGAGCGCGGAACCTCCATCGGGCGGCGGGGATCGTGGCTCACGATCCCGGACCCCCCCGATGGCCTCAGTCCGTGGAGGAGTGGCAGCGGCTTCCCGGGATTGGCCGCTCCACAGCCGGAGCGATCCACTCCATCTCGACCGATCGCTGGGCCCCCATCCTCGACGCGAATGTCCGGCGGGTCACCGGCCGCTTCTTCGGGATCCCCTCCGGAACGAAGGGGGAGCTGAACCGACTTTGGGAGGCTTCGGATGGATGGGGAGAGGACAACCCCCGGCCGGGGGATACCAATCAGGCTCTGATGGAGCTCGGGGCCGTTCTCTGCCTGCCGGCCTCTCCCGCCTGTGGAGAATGTCCCGTCGCCTCTTTCTGCCAAACAATCGAATGCGGGAGAGAGGAGCGGGTTGCATCTCCTGGGGAACCGGCGTTCTTCCCACTCCAGGAGCCTTTGGGCAGGTCCTCCGGAAGGAGGATGAAAAAATCCCCGGCTTCCACGCGCAAGCGCGTGGCCCTGGTCCCCGCATCGGGCCCCCTCCTGTTCGAACCGAGGGGCGAGGGCCGGCTTCTGGAGGGGCTCCTCGAGGTGGCCGGATTTCCGTCGGCGGGCCTCTCGCCGGGGGAGACAGTGGCGGAAGGGTTTTTTTCCGGATGGCGCGTGGTGGAGGAGCTCTTTTCGGTCCGCCACGTCTATTCCCATTTTCGGGAGGAGGTTCAGGTACTCAGGGTGATCCCGGCAGAAGGGAAAGAGCGTGAGGCGATAGCCGGGGAAAAAAGCATCACGGAGGGGTGGGCCACCCTTTCCGCCTCGGAGGGACTGGCTCTGACCGGAGTGGCCAGGAAGATCGTCCGGAAGCTTCGGTCTCAGGAGGATCCAGACGTTCTTACAGAGATCCGGGATCCTCCTCCCGCTCCGGAAGGGGCGTGATCCGGACGGAGGCGCTGAGGGTCGAATCTCCCATCCCCCGGAAGGTTCCATCCGTGGGAAGTGTCAGGAAGGGGTCGGGGGAGGAGACGAGGGCGACATGGCAGTCGGCGGTCAGGAGGCCTTCGCTCGGATCGAGACCCCGCCATCCGATCTCCGGAAGATAGGCTTCGGCCCATGCATGCAGTGAAGGCGAGGTGGGGGAGGACGGAAGATGATAGCCGCTTGTGAACCGGGCGGCAATATTCATGGCCCGGCACGCTTCCATGGCCAGAAGGGCGAAATCCCTGCAGGATCCCGATCCTTCTTCCAGTGTCTCTTCGGGGGAACGGGGAGGACCTTCCTCCCGGGACTGGTTTGTGAGAATTTCCGGAATATGGCGGGAGAGAGCCACCAGGAAAGGGACTGTCTCCATTTGTGACAAATCCAGAAGATCTCCCATGAATTTCCTGAAGAGAGGTCCTTTGAGTGAAGCGGCATCCGGAAGCCGGTAAGGAGAGAGCAGCGGGTTCAGGCGGGGAGGATACGACATCGGGAGCGCGCAGGCCCGGGGATCGTGAAACAGGAAATCAAAGGGGTTTGTGCGGAGGGTTCTGACCCGGGAGGTGGCCTTCAGGACCAGCGTCCGGTGGGATCCCCCGAACCACAGGCGAGAGAGGTCGTTCCCGTCGAGATCTGCAATGCATTCGATCCGGTCGGGTTCCGGAAGGGACTCAAGGTGGAAGGAGAGAAGGGTCTGGGAGGGATCGGTGCGGGGCTTCATCCGGAGGCAGAACGGTTCGAGAAAGACCGGGTTCTCGAAGGTGAATCGCATCGAATGGACGAGGGACAGGAGCATGGCCTTATCCGGGACGGGAGAGCTTCGAGAGGGCTTCGTGGACCCATTCGTCGGGAAGTGCCTCGACAGAGGCCCGGAGCCTCTCCTGCCACCACTGGGGAAGGTGCTGGAGGTCTTTCCGGTTGTACCGGTGGTGAACCAGTTCCCGGGTCCTGTGGAGATAGAGGACGACGTCGATCGGAAAGTCGACGTCGACCGCGCTGATCCGGGTCGAGTCGAAGGAGAGGTAGGCGAGCTTGAGCGCCGACTCCATGGAGGAGGAATGGCGGAGGACCCGGTCGAGAATGGGCTTTCCGTAAGAGCTCTCCCCGATCAGGAAATAGGGCGTCGACTCGCTGACCTCCACCCAGTTCCCTTCAGGATAAAGGAGATAAAGCTTGTGATCCTTGTCCTTTTCGAGCTGGCCCCCGACGATGGTGAAAAGATTGAAATCGAGGCCGCTTTCCCGGAGGGCCGCCTTGTCTTCTGCGGCGACCCTTCTGACCTGGGTCGCGAAAAGGTTGACGACCTGGTAGAGCTTGTCGTACCCGATCGTGCTCTCTTCCAGGACCTCCTCGAAATAGGTCATGGCCTTGTCCCGAACCGAACGGAGTCCCGATGTCATGAGGAAGAGGGGCCTCCCCCCGACATCGTGGAGGGTCACCTTTCGGGCGGTGGTATGCTCGAGTCCGGAGGTGATCCGGGTGTCGGCGATACCGACCAGCCCTTCCCGGATCTTGATGGAGACACAAAATGTCATCGGGGTCCTTCCGGCTACTGGTTCAGTGTTTTGGGTGAGGAGGATCCGCCCTCCGGAATGCGCGGAATGGCGAAGAATGTCTCGTGGATGGCGTCGTCGATGCGGTTCATCTGAATCTGGAGAGAGTCGATGAATTCATGGAGCCCTCCTTTTATTATCTCTTCGATATCCGAATAATTCAAACGGGCGGATAGCTGCCCGAGCCTCTGTTCCGCGACATTTCCGTACTGGTGGGGAGGGGTTCCCGTGATCGATCGGAGCGATTCCTGGGCTTTTGAGATGCAAAAGGCGATCGCCCTTGGGAAAAATCGGTCGAGTATCAGGAAGTTGGCGACTTTTTCGGGGGTGATGCGGCGGTGTCGCTTCCGGTACATCTCGAATGAGCTGGCGGACCGGAGAAGGGCCGCCCACTGGACCCCGTCGATCGCGCTTCCCACCCATTCGGGGGACGGAAGGAGAAAAAAGTACTTCACATCCAGGATGCGGGATGTCTTGTCGGCGCGCTCGAGCATCTTTCCAAGCCTGAGAAAATGCCAGGGCTCCCCCCGGGTGAGGGTGGCTCCTGTGATCCCGTCGAAAAGATGGCTCTCCATCTTCACTGCGGTAAAGAAGGCGTGCGGGTTTTTGAGAAGAACGTCGCTATCCTGGGCATCCAGGACGAGGTGGTAGAACCTGTTGGCCTGTTCCCACATTTCAGAAGAGATGATGTCCCTTATGGACCGGGCATTTTCCCGAGCCGACCAGGCACAGGAGAGGATGGAGTTCGGATTGTTCCGGTCGAGAGTGAGGAAGCGGATGACGGAGTCTTTTGTCGCTTCTTCGTATCCGGCCTCGAAAAGCGAGAGATCTCCGCTCGTCGTGATCAGGGGCCGCCACTGGGTCCCTTCCAGAACTTCGCTGTCGAGCATGAGATTCAGGTTGACATCGATGAATCGGGCGACATTTTCAGCACGTTCGAGCCCTCGGCTCATCCAGTAGACGGAATCGGCGACCCGGCTTAGCATGGCGTTCCTTTCGGAGGGAGTGTCAGTCCTTCAGAACCCAGGTATCCTTGCTCCCCCCGCCCTGGGAGGAGTTGACGATCAGGGAGTCTTTTTTCAGGGCCACCCGGGTGAGGCCTCCGGGCGTGACATAGAGTCCCTTTCCATAGAGGATGTACGGGCGAAGATCGACGTGGCGTCCTTCCAAATGGTCATCGACGAGGACCGGGGCCCGCGAAAGGGACAGTGTCTCCTGGGCGATGTAATTCCTGGGATTTGCCTGGATGCGCTCCCGGAAGTTCTCTCTTTCGGTCCGTGATGCGGTCGGTCCGATCAGCATGCCGTATCCCCCGGAGTCGTTGGTGGTTTTGATCACCATATTCTGAAGATTGTCGAGAACATGGCTCCGGTCCGCCGGATCGGAGCAGACCCAGGTCGGGACATTCCTGAGAATCGGGGCCTCTTTCAGATAATAATCGATGATCTTCGGGATAAAGGCATAGACGGCCTTGTCGTCGGCGACCCCTGTGCCCGGAGCGTTTGCGATGGCCACCTTGCCGGACCGGTAGACATTCATGATTCCGGGGACTCCGAGGAGGGAGTCGGCCCGGAAGACCAACGGATCAAGGAAGTCATCGTCAATCCGCCGGTAAACGACATCGACCCGGCGGGGTCCCTGGGTGGTCCTCATGAAGAGCAGGCCGTCCGAGACATGGAGGTCGGCCGGTTCCACGAGTTCGATGCCCATCTGCTGGGCCAGAAAGGAGTGTTCGAAGTAGGCCGAATTGTAGGTCCCCGGCGTCAGGAGGACGACCGTGGGGGAGTCGTTCGTGGGGCTGAGCGATTCCAGGGCTTCCAGGAGGCGCAGGGGGTAGTCGTCGACGGACCGGATCCTGGAGGTGCCGAAGGAGGCGGAGAAGGTCCGTTTGAGGACATGTCGGTTTTCGAGGACATAGGAGACCCCTGACGGGCATCTGAGATTGTCTTCCAGAACGAAGAATTCTCCGCTCCTGTCCCGGACAAGGTCTGACCCGGTGATATGGCACCAGATTCCCCCGGGAACGCGGATCCCGCGGCATTCGGGACGGTAGGCCGGCGAGGACAGGATCACCTCTTCCGGAATGACCTTGTCCCGGAGAATCGTTTGACCGGAGTAGAGGTCTTCGAGAAAGAGGTTGAGCGCCAGGACACGCTGTTTCAGGCCTTCTTCGACTGTTTTCCATTCCCCGGCCCCGATCACCCGGGGAATGATGTCGAAGGGCATGATTTTCTCAAGTCCCCTGTCATCGTTGTAGACGGTAAAGGTGACACCCATCCGGTAAAGGGCCATTTCCGCGGCCTTCTGAAGCCTTCCCAGCTCTCCTTCGGGAAGAGAGTCCAGCAGTTCGAAGAGAACCTTTGATGAAGATCGGGGAAGACCGGGGGCCGCGACGAGTTCATCGTAAAAGTGACCGGGGTCGTAGTTTTTCAGGAGAGAGTTCATGGACGGGCTCCTTGACCGGTGCGTGGAAATGACGGATTCTTTCGCTGACTCATAATGCAAACCCGATGCCAATCTTTTTTCCATTCAGGGGGGGGCTCATCCGTTTGTGTCAGTCCTCGGGAAAGAAGAGGAATGGACAAATATGTCGGCAATATCACATAAAGAGACTGTCTTCTCACAGGCTTCCGCCTTTGATGCGAGGTTAGGGAGCCTGCCCGGAGGCGACAATCCCTGAAAGGAGTCCCATGACATTTCCTGTGGTTTCACCCGCCGTTCCGGAAGATCTTCCTCAACTGGCAGGGCTTCTGGCGGATCTTTTTTCGAGGGAGAGGGATTTCAGGATCGACACCGAGCGCCAGCTGAGAGGGCTTCGGATGATTTTGGACGCTCCTGAGGCGGGGACTGTCCTCGTGGTGCGGGATCTCTCCGGAAATGTAGACGGAATGGTGAGCATTCAGCTTCTGGTGTCGACCGCGGCGGGGGGGATTTCGGGACAGATCGAAGATCTGGTGGTACGGGCCGGGGCGCGTTCCCGGGGGCTGGGCTCCCGGCTTCTGGAGGGGGCCCTTTCGTGGGGTCGGGTCCGGGGAGCTGTCCGCTTCCACCTGGCGCTTTTGGAGGACAATGACTTCGCCCGTTCCTTCTACCTTCACAGGGGATTCAGGGAATCCCGCATGAGGCTCCTCTACCGGTACGAGGGGGCGGGGGATTCCGACTGAAGGTCGGGACGAGAGTGGATCCGGGTCAGATGTTCTTTCCGGAGACGATCTCCTAAGGGGAGAGAAATCATCCGGGGTCCTCTCGACCTATTGGAAAATTCCTCTCCTGATCCATAATAGTGACGAACTAGGAAATGCCGTGGGGCGACAGGGTCGGATCGGAAAACGTTGTCCGGAGGAGAGATGGGCACTGATTGGGGAATGAGAAGCCGGAAGACAGGCGGGGCTTTTGTCCTGCTGGTTCTTTTCCTGGCGGGCTGTCAGGCGCCGTCAGCGCTCCTCTGGCTCCTGGCCTACACCCCCTCCGGGGCCGAGCCGTCCGCCATCGCGTGTCCGTCGCCCCAGAGCTGCATTGCGGTCGGACAGTCTGGGCTCTTCCTGGTCTCCCAGAACGGGGGGCAACTGTGGGTCCCGGCCAACAGCGGCCTCGGGGCCGCTCTCGCGAATTTCAACCTGACCTCGATCGCCTGTCTGTCGGGGAGCCAGTGCACCATCGTCGGAAACCAGGGCCTGATCCTTCAAAGCATCAACGGAGGGCAGAGCTTTTCCATTACCAATGTGACCACCAACGGAAATCTGACGTTCAACGAGGTGGTCTGCCAGAGTTCGGGCACTCCCGCCTGTGCCATCGTGGGGGACAACAATACCCTTTTGCTTCAGAACAGCTCCGGGGCGTCCTGGACAGCGGACCTCAATGTTCTTTCGGCGGCCATAGGACCGGCCAACTTCAACCAGGTCTTTCTCCTCGGCTCCTCGATCTGGATTTCGGCCTCGAACACCTCGGGGACCGGGATGAATGCCCTCCTCTATTCGGGGGACGGAGGCCAGACCTGGACCCTGATCGTCGTTCCCCAGGTCCTGGCTCCCCAGGGGGTGAGCGGGGTGGGCTGTCTCTCGGTCTCCACCTGTTATGTGGACGGGACGGGGGCCCTTCTCGAGACGACGGACGGGGGAGCAACCTGGTCCTCGGCCCTTATCCTGGGAGAGGGCGGGGCTCAGATGCCACCCTCCCTGACGGGGATCTACATCGGTCCTGGAAGCACCATTTTCGCCTATGGTGAGAATGGGGCCCTCTACCAGGTGACTTCCCTGGCCGGGGGATCGGTTTCGGGGGAGGCGGCCGTTCCGCAGATCCTTCCTCCGACCTCCGCCCAGCTCTCCTTCACCGGCATGGTCTGCCCCCAGGCGCTTTCCTGCTATGTGGCGGGAAATTCGCTTGCCATTTCAGGGGGGATCTTCTACGCTAGTCCCAATGGCTCCCCGGGAAACGGCTCAACGGGGGCTCTCTGAATGTCAATATAAGGAGGTGTTTATGGAGTTAAGAATGAAGCGGCTGGGGCTTGGAATGGCCCTGATGGCCCTGACGACGGTCCTGACCGGATGCTACGGCCAGTTCGCCCTGGTGCATACCCTCTACAAGGCGAATGGGACTGTGGAGAACAAGTGGGCCCGATCGGGTCTGACGGCTCTTATGTGCATTATTCCCGTTTACGAGTTCGCCGGCTTGGGGGATGTGATCATCTTCAACCCCATCGAGTTCTGGAGCCATGTGAACCCCATCACCAACAAGCCCTCCGTGGCCTCCTCCCGGACCCAGGGCCCCGGAGCCGATCCTTCGAAGGATCCCGACGGGTGGCTCTCCCGTTCGGACAAGGCCGGATCCCGCATCCTTCTCGCCTGGCACTATGATGCCGTTGCCAAGAAGCTCTCGGCCATCCGGATCGCCTCCGAAAAGGACGGCCGTCCCTCCGTGACGCTCTACCAATCGGCCATGCCGCTTGACGGGCATCTGGGGGCTACGCCCCGGGTCAAGGCCGTGACCTTTGACCACGGTCACCCTGTGACGACCATGACCGGAGGGGACATTTTCTCGGGACCGGTTCGCCTGTAACGGAAAATTCAGAAAGAAACCGCTTGGGGAGGGGGGAAGCCCGTCGGGCTTTCCCCCTCTTTGCGTTGGAGGATCAGGATCCCGGAGTGGAAGAGGGCGTCCGGTCCTTGTCGATGGTGGCCCGGAAGGCCTTCCATCCTTCGCGGACCGCCTCGGCATAGCGTTCCTTTTTGGCGGGAAGGTCGTGCTTGAGGTGTTCGATCCCTTCCTCGAACTCTTCCTCGGCCTCCTCGCGAAGCGCGCGCGCCTTGTCGGCGATTTTTCTCCGGGTTTCGGCCCCCGAAGCGGGAGCGAGAAGGACCCCGGCGAGTGCCCCCAATGCCAGCCCTGTCAAAAAGAGGGCAAGTCCTGTATCATTCCTGTCACTGGCCATGGCGATTCTCCTGTTTGTTGGGAGTTGAAGATGTGGGGGAAAGAGGCGGGCGAGGCTCTTTCAGGACCTCCCGGGCCCTGGAAAATCCGGCGGCGAGCCCCCGGACGATCCTGAACAGGCTGGTGGCGGCATGGACGGGCCCTCCTCCCGCCTTCAGGATCGGGGAGATCAGGGACAGGAGGGGATTCCGGGTGAGGGTTCCGATCCCTTCCTCGATCGTTCGGTAATGCTCGGTGGTTCTCCTGACGACGGGTTCGACCTCTTCGGCCATGCGGCGAAGGCTTTCGACGAGGGGAACAACGGCCGTTTCGAGGTCCCGGGTCGACGATTCGACGCGGTCGAGCACCTTGAGCGCCCGAAAAAGAAAAAAGAGGATCCCGGCGACAAGTATTGCCGCTAAAATCACCAGAAGCAGAAGGGCCGTTCGGGTGTCCATGGGCGAACCTTTCCGCGGGTGTTCATGAGTGTGTGTGGATAAACGATGAAGCTGTCACCATGGTACCGGAACAGGGGAATTTTTCAAAGTTCAAGCAAGGGAACTTCCGGGGAGGAAGTCTTTGAACGGTGACTTCTTCCGGAAGCTGACCTTCCTTCTCCCGACCGTGATCGTGGTCGGGATTCTGTCGGGGGTCGTGCTCCTTTTTTCCCGCACCCCGCCGTCGGGGGTTCCCGTCATTCCCCGTGAGGATCTTGCCGACCTTCCCGGAGACATCCTGCACTCCCTGTTTCGACTCTTCCTGGCCTACCTCCTCTCTCTGGCCTTCGCCTACCTGTATGGTTTCGCCGCCGCCCTGACCCGGTGGGGACCCCGAATTCTCATCCCCGTTCTGGACATTCTGCAGTCGATTCCCGTCCTGGGATTCTTTCCTGCGGTCGTTCTGATGATGATTCCCCTCTTCCCGACCACGAAGATGGGGGTGGAGGCGGCTTCGGTCGTCCTGATCGCGACCAGCATGGCCTGGAACATGGCCTTTGCCGTCTACGAATCGGTGCGGACCGCCCCCCCCGATCTCCTGGACCTGTTCCGGGGCATCCGGGCGCCTTCCGGGTTGTGGGTCGCCCGATTTCTCGTTCCCCTGACTCTTCCCAAGGTCGTCTACAACTCCGTTCTCTCCTGGACGGCCGGATGGTACTTCCTGATCGCCTGCGAGATGATCGCCCTGGGTCCCGTCCATTACGAGCTTCCCGGGCTGGGAAGCTTTCTGGTGGCCAGTACGGAAAAGGGACGGTTCGGGGAGGCCCTTTTGGGAATCGGGGCCCTGATCGTGACGGTGATGGTCCTGGATGTTCTTGTTTTCAGACCCTCTCTCGTCTGGTCGCACACCTTCCAGATTGGAGAGGTGGAAGGGCCCTTTTCCCGGGTCTCCTCCCCGGTCTATGATTTTCTGGCTTCCTCCGAGGGGCTGGTCCGCCTCAGAAGAAGAGTTGCCCGGACATTGGGCCGATTGTCGCGGATTCCCTGGCGGGAAGGGCGTATCGTGCCGCGGTCCCTTTCCCCCTCCTTCCGCTTTCTGTTGCGGGCCGGGGGAGGGTTCCTGGTGGGCTTCATCATCGCGAAAGGGCTTTTCGCGGGAGCCCATGTGGTGTCGGGGTGGATCCGGCAGGGGATTCCCTGGGCCTCGCTGGGAGAGCTTCCGGCCGATCTCGTCTTTTCCATGCTTCGCCTGATGGCAGGATATCTGCTGAGCCTTCTCTGGACCATTCCGCTGGCTTACTGGGTCTTCCGGACCCCCCGCCTGTCGCGGATCATCTTCCCGCTTGCGGAGGTGATGGCTTCGGTTCCGGCCACCGCGCTCTTCCCATTCGTGATTGTCCTGGTGGTCCAGAAGCTTCACAGCATGAACCTGGCCTCGGTGATTCTCCTGATGTCGGGCATGCAGTGGTACCTGCTCTTTAATCTGCTCTCGGGGGTCGGGACCTTTCCCTCCGAGCTTCGGGAGGTGTCCCTCACCTTCGGTGTCAGGGGGACGCTGTTTCTCCGGAAGGTCTTTCTCCCCTTCCTGATGCCCTCCCTCGTGACCGGCTCCATTACCGCCTTCGGAGGGGGGTGGAACGCCCTCATCGTCTCCGAGTATGTGGTTTACGCCCAGAAGGACTACGGGGTTCGGGGAGTGGGCGCCTTTCTCGACAGGGCGACCTATTCCGGAGGCCATCCGGTCCTCATCGTGGCCGCTCTTTTGGTCATGACCGCGGCGGTCGTGGCCGCGAACAGGCTTTTCTGGGTCCCCCTCTACGATCGTGTGACGCGAAGGTACGGGTATGACGTCTAGACGGTCCGACTTCCTGAGTCTCCGGAATGTCGCGCGGGACTTTACCCGGGAGACCCGTTCCTATCGGGCGATCGACA
>JAKADN010000108.1 GCA_021820445.1 Nitrospirota bacterium
TGTCCTCTCCCGGACGATGGTCGTGACCCTCTCCATGATGCTCCACCGGGAGAGGGCCTCCCGCCACGAGGAGACCTCCCTCTTTCTTCGGGGCTTCGAGGCGCTCAGGGGACGCTACGAGAAGGTTCTTCGTTCGGCGGTGACCCACCCGGGACGGACGATGGGGCTCTCGGGCCTCGTCATCGGACTTTTCCTGCTCCTTCTCCCCTTTGTGGGGCTCGACTTCTTTCCGAAGACCGATGCCGGACTGCTGGCCCTTCACATGCGGGCCCCGGTGGGAAGCCGCATCGAGGTGACCGATGAGTACGCGAAAGAGGTGGAGCGAACTCTCCGCTCCATCATTCCTCCCGACGAGATCGACTCGATCGACGTCAATATAGGCCTTCCCGTCTACTACAATCTGGCCTTCTACCAGACCGACAGCATCGGCCCCGGCGACGGAGACTTCCTCATCTCCCTCAAAAAGCGCCATCACTCCGTATTTCAATATGAAAAGCGAATCCGCGAGACCCTGGCCCAGAAGTTCCCGGAGCTCTCCTTCTGGTTCAAGCCCGCCGACATCATCAGCCAGGTGCTGGACTTCGGCCTGTCGGCTCCCATCGACATCCAGGTGGAGGGTCGCGATCTGGAGGCCTCCGATCGCACCGCCCGCCATATCCGGCAGATCGTCAGGAATATCCCCGGAGCGGTCGACGTGGCGATCCCCCAGGTTCTCCACTATCCCGCCCTCTTCGTCAGGACGGACAGGGACAACGCACTCCAGGTCGGCATGACCCAAAACGATGTGGCGACCAACCTCCTCGTCTCCCTGGCCTCGAGCTCCCTGATCGCCCCCAACTATTGGGTCAACCCGAAGAACACCGTCAACTACATCGTGGCGGTGCAGACCCCCACAGAAAAGATCGCCTCCCCGGCGGAGCTCACCCATCTGCCGCTGCGGCCGGGCCAGGGATCACTCACAAACATCTCGGCGGCCCTGGCCCTTCCCGAGCCGACCCCCACGGTCCAGTACCTCTCCAACATTGCGGATCTTCGGATGGGAACCATCCCCGGGTCGATCTCGCACTATACGGTCCAGCGGGTGGAGGATGTCCTCGTCAACGTCCAGGACCGCTCCCTGGGGTCGGTCTACCGGGACATCAGAAAGGCCCTGGCGGGCTACACGCCCCCGCCCGGAACCATCCTTCGCTTTCGGGGACAGAGCGCCGAGATGTTCGACTCCTTCCAGCACTTCGGGCTGGGGCTGATCCTAGCCGCCCTTCTCGTCTATCTCCTTCTCGTCATGAACTTCCAGTCCTTCCTCGATCCCTTCATCATCCTCATGAGCGTCCCGGCCGGACTTTCCGGTGTCGCCCTGGCCCTTTTTGCCACGCATACGACCCTGAACGTCGAGTCGGCCATGGGGGCCATCATGGTGGTAGGGGTGGCCACGGCGAACAGCATCCTGGTCGTGACCTTCGCCAACGACCTGCGCGGAGAGGGGCTTTCCGCGACGGAGGCGGCCATCCGCGGGGGAGCCACCCGGCTTCGGCCCGTCCTCATGACGGCCTCCGCCATGATCCTGGGCATGCTTCCGATGGCACTGGGGATGGGAAGCGGGGGAGAACAGAACGCACCGCTGGGGCGGGCGGTGATCGGAGGGCTCATGGTGGGAACGGTCTCGACGCTCTTTCTGGTGCCGACCCTCTACGGCATCATGAGGCGGACGATTCCCAACCGCTTCCGGTACGACGAGATCTTCCGGAAGGCGCTGGGCCACGACTGACCGAAAAAGTCTCTCAGGCGTCGTTGACCGTCCGGATGGCGGGGTTGTCCCGGAGCTTTTTCATGTTGGCTCCGAGGCGGGCCAGAAAGGCGTCGAGACCTTTGGCTTCGGGGGCTCCCCATCGGGTCCGGGCCACGATGATCCTGCGAAACCACGGGCGCTCCAGCGTCCCGGGGCCTCCCCCTCCTCCTGACGGTCCCATTCCCTCCGCCAGGGCCGACACGATCTCCCAGGCCCTCTTCTCTTCCTTTCCCGACAGGATCGCATGAAAGGTCCCGGGAGGCTCACCGAAGAGGAGCGCTCCGGGACCGATCAGCCGGGTCGCCTCCCGGACGACGAAGGAGCGAAGGGCCAAGCCCTCGTCTCCCGTTCGCTCGATGATCCCCTCTCCTTCGGGAGCGTCGAAGGCGAAGGAGAGAATGCTGACGGGAGCGGCCGGCCGGTGGGCAATCTCGAAGAGCCGCTCCTTGAAATTCTCCAAGGTCAGAAGGCCCGAGGGATCCGGGGTTCCCGAGACGATGGCGGGAGAGGTGAGCGCGTCCACCACCAAAAGGGCAGAGGGAGACCCTTCATCGCCTAGGGGGACCACCAGCCGGGACCGGATTTCTCCCTCTCCCAGCGTCACCTCCTCGAAACTCGCCTCAGGAATGACCGGCTCCTCCTCGTCGCCAAAACTCCTCAAGAACCCTCCCTCGTCCTGGGAGATCTCGTCGGCAAGCCTCCACTCCTGCTTTTCCTCGTCCCGGAGATAGAGCTGGGCCCGGATCCTGACGAAAGTCTTTCCCTGGCCGATGCGGCTCTTCATCGCCTCGAGGAGCTCCGACCGCACCGTCACCGATTCCCTCCACTGCGTGCCCATCTGCCGGAAAGACTCCAACAGCGGAGCCTCCTCTCCTTTTTGCCCCTTCCGGCCCAAAAGCCGGAGCCCGAAGAAGAGAAGGACCCCTCCCCCCGCAAGAAAAAGGACAACAAAAAGGAGGAGAGGGCGGGAAAAGAAGGGAGAAGGGGCCGGAGGGGGAGGGGCGGCCGGTGAGGATCGCGGGAGGGAGGCCGCCACGGGGATCCGGGAGAGGATCCGCCGCGCGGAGGCAATGGCCTCCCGGGGCGTGGGGGCCTCCCCCGCCGGAAGGGAACGGGATCGGACAATCTCGCCCTTGAGTGCGGCAATCCGGTCCTCGATGAGGGACTGCTCGCCCGAATGGGCGGCTCCCCGGGCACACTGCGACCAGAGCTTCTCCCGCCGGTCGAGCTGATCCACCAGGTAGAGCATCCGGTCATAGTTGAACGAGGGAGAACCCTGCATCCGGTCGAAAAAACGATTGAGGCGGCCGATGGCATGGCTCAGGGATCGCGAGGCCGCAGAAGGGGTGAGTCCCGGAGGACAGGCGGCCATAACCGGGGGAAGGAGGAAAAAGAGAAGGAAAGGAAGGGGAAGAATCCGGGCAAGGGCCCAAGCCACCCGGTGTGATGCCGCCATTCGCGTCTCCCGACGGGCAAAGCGCTCTCTCCCGGGTCGAAGACAGGGGGCGGGATGAGAGCCCTGATCTGTTGGGAACCGGAGCGTCCCCCCCCCTTCGCTCTCTCCCGAGGGGAAAGAGCTGGTTTTCCTCAGGAACTCGCGACCAGCCCCTCCGAGAAAAGACGAAGCTCGTCGGCCGTTCCCCGGTCGAGGAGGGAGACCCATTCCGTTCCGGTTCTGTCGACAAACTCCCGGAAGCTCTCGTTATCTTTGCAGTTTTCCCGGTAGAAGGCAAGCAGGCGCGTGACGAAGGGGGCCACCTGGTCCTTCAAAAGACGCACCCCCGTCCGCCGGCTGATGGCGATCCCCTCCGGCCCGCTCCCTCCGATCAGAAGATCGAAGCCGTCCTCGGCGCCATTGTCTCCGTTTTTGCCCTGGATCCCCGAGAGGCCGATGTCCGCAAGGCGCATCTGCCCGCAGTCGTTGGGGCATCCGGAGAGATGGAGGTACGGAGGGCTCTCGAGGGTCGGGAAGGCCTTTTCGAGGGTGTGGGCCAGCCGCTCTCCCAACTCCTTTGTTTCGGCCAGGGCCAGCCGGCAGAAGGTCTTCCCGGTGCAGGAGACGACGCGGGAGGAAAAGCCGGATCCCAGGGTGAGTCCGCTTCCGGAGAGGGATTTCTCGAAGGCGTCGAGCGAGGAGAGAGAGAGCCCCGGAAGGATGAGGTTCTGCTGGGAGGTGAGCCGGATCTCCCCCCGTCCGAACTTGTCCGCAAGATCCGCAATATGCTTGATCAGGCGGGGAGAGAGGGTCCCTCCGGGAACGGCGAGTCCCGCAAAG
>JAKADN010000109.1 GCA_021820445.1 Nitrospirota bacterium
CGACCGGAGGCGGAATCACGGTGGAGGAGCGCCCATAGATCGATTCGATTCGCCGGGCCACAAAATGCGAATTGGCCATGAAGGCGTCGGGCCTCTGGCCCGCCCGGAGATCCCATCGTCTGAGCGCTGGAAGAAAGAGGGAGGCGGCGGCCCGCTTCGCGCGGCCCGCGAGAGACCGGGAAAAATACGCCTCCGTCATGTCCCACAGGTACCGAGGCGGCGTGTGGCAATAACAGAGATGGACTTGCCCCGAAGAGGTCAGGATTCCCTTGGCCACGGCGTGGCTCGAGGACAGGATCAGATCATACCCGGAAAGGTCGAGGGATTCAATGGCGAAGGGCATCAGGGGAAGGAGGTTCCGGTAGATCTTCTCAATGCCCGGAATCCTTCCCAGGAAGGTCTCGCCTGACGGATCCTTCGGAAGATGTCCCCGTTGAGCGGGGGGCAGGCGGTCGAAGAGCACATGGAGGTCGGCCTGCGGGTAGAGACCCAGGATCTCCCCCAGCACCCGCTCGGCTCCTGCCCAGACGGTGAGCCATTCGTGGACCACCGCGATCCTCATTGGCCCCTTTCCTCCATCGCCTGCCGGAGCACCGCCCCCACCCGCTCCCCGACACGGTCCCAGGAATAGAGTCTTGCCCGGGCGAGACCCGCTTCCCGGAGGGCATTTCCCTCACATGGCTCCTCCCCCTTCCCGTCCCCAATCGTCTCCGCAATCCTTTCCATTGAATCGCTCCAGGCCTCGGGATCCTCGGGGGAGAGAAGTGTCGCCGCCTCTCCCGCCCCCTCGACCACCGCCGGGATCCGGGAGGCCAGGACCCTGGACCCGCAAGCCAGGGCCTCGAGGACCGGAAGGCCGAACCCCTCGATCCTCGAGGGAAAGAGAAGGGCCACAGCCCCCCGGTAGACGGAGGGAAGATCCCCCTCCGGGATCGCCCCAAGAAAGACCACTCTCTCTTCGATCCCCAGGCGCTTCAAATGATCCCCCGTATCCGCATCCGGATTCCCCGAGAGCAAAAGCCTGAACTCCCGGGGAAGACGGGCCCGGGAAAAGGCCGAAAAGAGCAGGGAAAGGTTCTTGTGGGGCTTTCGGTTGCCCACATAGAGAAAATACGGATAACCTAAGGCATGTCGGGGGCCCTCCGGGGAGAAGGACGGCCCCACCCCGATCCCCGCCACGACCACCCGCTCCCCGGGGAGCCCCGACCAAGCCAGGATCTCCTGCTTCGACCATTCCGAAACCGTGAGGACCCGGAAAGCCTTGAAGAGGGCCGGCTTCACGATCCGTTCGTAATAGAGGTGCTTCAGGAGGCTCCCCTCCTCCGGCACCTTCAGATGGATCAGGTCGTGGAGAGTCAGGATGAAGGGCACGGGGGAGAAGAGCGGCGGGTTGAAGCCGGGGGTGAAGTAGGCCCGGGGGCGTTCCTTCCGGATCTTTCTCGAGATCCAGATCGGGTCGAATGGAGAGAGAAAAAGGGACTCCCCTCCCTCGAGGAGACGCACCCCCGGAAGGCGCGCGAGAACCTCCGTGGCAAAGCGGCCGATCCCGTGGGGGCCGCGCCATCGACCGTCGGCCAGGATCCCGGAGAAATCCCCCCTTTCTCCGGATGGCCGCCCGGCCTCCCCCGGAGAAGATCCGCTCATTGTGTGAGCATCCCTTCTCCCTCCCCTCCCGGGTCCATGCATTGGGCGGGGCGGAGTTTTTTGTTCCCTCCACCCGAAAGTCCGAGACGAGCCGTCGGGATGTCGTGTCGAGGAGCTGGGCCCGGATGCCGGGACGCCCCCCTCTTGAAAACCGGGAGGGATCGAGATTCTTGACGAGAGCCCTCGCCTGATTGGCCATGTAGCTCCGGGATTACTTGCGGATTTCGGCGATGGCCAGATCCCGGAAGCCGAAGTCGTTTCCGGCAAAGAGCCGGGCCTCCCACCCCAGGATCTCCGGGAGATCCCGGAGATCGAGGCGGGAGAGCCCTTCGTCGTTTTCCCGCCAGAAGGCGGGGATCGCGGCCATAGCTATCTGGCCGATCTTGACCGTGCCGTCGACCTTGATCGGGAAGTGAACCCCGACCAGAAAGCGGGAAGGGCTGGGCGAGATCCGGAAAGGGGTCGATGTTCGTGCGGACAGGACGGTCATGGGCGGTCGCTCCTTCGTATTCGAGGTAGACCCCCTTGAAGGGCAGGATCGTCACATTCCGGGCGAATCCGAAGTCCCGCGCGATCCGGTCGGCATGAAGGCCGGCCGCATTGACGAAGGTGCCGTAGCTGAAGACCGTCTCCCCCGCCCGGATCCGGCGGTTTCCGAGATTGGTCCGGTAGGGGGTCCCGTAGAAGAATTGGACCCCCCGGGAGGCGAGATCCGCCGCGAGACTTTTGGCCACCGCCCCCGGATCGACGGTCGTTGTGGTCGGAGACCAGAGCGCGATCCCGCAGGTTCGGGCGTTGGGCTCGATCTGGGCTAGCTCCCTCTCGTCCACCACAGTCACATCGACTCCGTTCTTGTCCCCTCGCCTCTTGAGCTCGCGGATCCCCTCGACCTCCGCCTCGTTCCGGGCGACCACCACCTTGCCGCAGGGGTTCGTCGCAAGCCCCTTCTCCCGGCAGTAGTCCCGCCAGAGGCGGTTCCCCTCCCGGGTGAAGAGGGCCTTCAAGGAATCGCTCGTATAGGTGAAGCCAGCGAGAAGGACCCCGGAGTTCCGGCCGCTCGCATGCCACGCCGGAACAGGCTCCTTCTCGACCACCGCGATCCGGACGGCAGGATCCTTCTCCTTGATCTCCCTGGCCAGCGCGAGCCCCATGATGCCGGCCCCCACGATCAGAAAATCGGCAGTGACTTCATTCCCCATCAAAACACTCCCGAACAGGTCCGTTCCTATCGTCTCAAGACTCGCAATACTGAAAGGAGGAAGGTTCGTGTCCCCCTTCCTCCCGACCCCTCCATCTTATCAGCCGGGCTCCGGGAATCCAAAAGCCGTCCGGCCAAAGGCAGCGTTCTAAAGGAGGAGGATGCCCTTCCAAAAACGGAGGGGAGGACTGGACTGAAACCACCATCTGGAGGGGTGACTCGCATCCTCCGCCTCACTCAACGGGCTGTCCCACAGAGATTCCAAGTGCTTGGGGTCTCCCCTACCGGATCAACAGACCGGGATATTCCTTTGCGAGAAGGTTTCGGACACTTTGTCGGTCAGCTTCCACGCATCGCCCTTGATGCGCGTGATCAGTTCCGTCCAGACGCACTCGAAAGCCTGAATGGCATCGACGTCGTTATAGCGGATTCCGGCCGGCAGTCATGGCGCGATGTCCTCGATCAGGCTGCGTGTGAGTTTTTCCAGCATTCGCTGCTCGGCAACGGCTCGCATGATGGGTTTGCCTTCAAGCGCCAGATAGTGCTCGAAACAGTCGATGATCCTGTCCCGATCCAAGGCGAGTTGATCGAGCCCGTGGTGCAGATTGAAGAGGACCCGGTTCTTGCGCCGTTGCAGCAAGTCGCGCTGTTTGGTGCCGAACAGCTCACCGGACACAAAGGACACGGTCTCGGTCTTGGGGGCAGACATTGCAGAGCCATCCGACGACGGGGGGTTGCTCGGGTTTTTGCTGTTCTCCCCAATCTGGCCAATCTGGACTCCAAGCTTGCTCTCGCAGATCCGAAGTGGCTGGAGTTTTTCCTGAAGGGCCAGTCTCGACCAGGACCAAGGGAGAGCGCGACCCCTTCAAGATCTTCCCGGGCGAAGAGCCCGGGAGACGAAGACGGGAACCCCGTCGAATTCCCCGGGCCGTTCGGGAAAGCGGTGGGGACGGTGGATGATTCATGGCTCCCCCTTCCCATCAAAAGGAATGGATCCGGCGACAAAATCCCGCCGGGGGAGTACACCTCTGAATGGAGACATCCGACCAAACAGGAAGTTTCCAGTACTTGGAGAGTGAAATGGATCAGGGAGGTCAAGTCCTAAAAGTGCTGTAAATTTTTCCCGAGAATGGAAGCATGCAATGTCATTCCACGATCGCAAGAGGAGAAGAGGTTTTGAATGACTCCTGCTTCTTCCATTCGTGGTACTCGGTCATG
>JAKADN010000030.1 GCA_021820445.1 Nitrospirota bacterium
CCGATCTTTTTCCGACACGGGCCAAGGCCTTTCGAATCTCGGGCTGAAAAAGAATCAGCAGGGCCAGGACGATCTGGGACCAGAAGCTCGTGATCAGCCAGTTGAGGGTATAGAGCTTGAGCCATCCCGACACGAAAAAGACGAGAAGGAAGACCAGGACCCCGATGACCATCTGGAAGGCCCGAGTGCCGCGGATGAGGAGAAGGATCTGGTAAAAGATGAACCAGACCGCAAGAATGTCGAGGACATTCCGCCAGAGCCCCCAGGAGGCGAGACTATGCACCGCTGCCTCCCTCTATGGACCGGAGAACACGTCGGATCTGGAAGGCAATGTCGGGGCGGTGTGTCCGGAAGATCGCGACGTCATGGAGGGTGCACCAGGCCATGACGGCCGCCGTCGGGATGTCTCTCTCCCCAGGAGGAACGGGCCGGGCCGGATCGTCCAGAAAGCGTTTTCTGGAGGGGGCTATCAGAAGTGGGCCATTCACGAGAAAGGTGTCCATATGGCGCAGAAGGGAGAAGTTGTGATCGACCGTTTTTCCAAATCCCAGACCGGGGTCGAAAATCAGCCGGTCTCTCCCGACTCCCGACTGTCCAAGGGAGGATGCCCGTTCTGTAAAAAAATTCTGGACCTCAGCCATGACATCCTTGTAGAAGGGGGCGTGTTGCATCGTTTCGGTTGTTCCCTTCATGTGCATGACGACGGCCATGACCTCTGGGTGTTCCTGAAGAATGGCGATGAATCCGGGGTCTTTGAGGCCTCCCACATCGTTGATCAATGAGGCCCCGAATGGAATGGCTTCACGGAAAATTTCGGGGCGACGTGTATCGATTGAAAGAGGGACCGGTATCTGCGCCAGGACTTCAAGGACGGGAAAGAGTCGGGATCGCTCCTCTTCCAGGGAGATGGGGCGAGATCCCGGCCGGGTGGATTCGGCTCCTATGTCGAGAATCTGGGCTCCAGAATCGATCAGCCGGAGCGCATGATCCAGCAGAGAGCCATTCCCGGACAAAAGACCGTCTCCGGAAAAAGAATCGGGGGTCATGTTGATGACCCCCATGATGAGCGGGAGACCTCTCTCCCTTCTTGCGATTCTAAGAAGGTCCCGGAGGTCAGCCCGGGGCATTGGCCGCCTGGATGAGGGCGTCGATCTGCGGGGAATCGAGCGTTTCCTTTTCCAGGAGAGCTTCTGCGATGTTGTTCAGAGCCTTCATATGGCCAGCTATCAGGCTCTTGGCCTTGGCGTAGGCATCGAAAATGATGCCGCTCACCTCGCGGTCGATATCGATCGCGGTGGACTCGCTATAGTCCCTTCGCTGGAACATTTCCCGACCCAGAAATATCTCGTCGTTTTTCTGGGCAAAGGTGATGGGGCCGAGTTTGTCGCTCATTCCCCATTCGCAAACCATTTTTCTTGCCAGGTCGGTGGCGCGTTCAATATCGTTTCCGGCACCGGTCGTGATGGACTTCGTCACGAGCTCTTCCGCGACCCGTCCTCCCATCAGAATGGCGATATTGTTCAGCAGAAAATCCTTGCCATAAGTGTACCGGTCGTCTGTCGGAAGCTGTTGGGTTACGCCGAGCGCCCGACCCCTGGGGATGATGGAGACCTTGTGGACCGGGTCTGTTCCCGGGATGAGCTTGGCGACGAGGGTATGGCCGGCTTCATGGAAGGCGGTCACGCGCTTCTCGTCCTCAGTAATGAGGATGGATTTGCGTTCGACCCCCATGAGGACCTTGTCTTTGGCGTCTTCGAACTCGCTCATCTCCACGACTTTCTTGTCCCGACGCGCTGCGAGAAGGGCCGCTTCGTTGACAAGGTTCGCGAGATCGGCTCCGGAGAAGCCGGGGGTTCCGCGGGCAACCGTCTCAAGATTGACAGAGGAGTCGAGGGGAATTTTTTTCGTGTGGACCTCGAGGATCTTGATCCGACCCTTGAGATCGGGTTTCCCGACGATGATCTGCCGGTCGAAGCGACCGGGACGGAGAAGGGCCGGGTCCAGAACGTCCGGCCGGTTTGTCGCAGCGATCAGAATGACCCCTTCATTGCTTTCGAAGCCGTCCATTTCGACGAGGAGCTGGTTCAGTGTCTGCTCCCGTTCGTCGTGGCCTCCTCCGAGACCGGCTCCCCGGTGACGGCCGACGGCATCGATTTCGTCGATGAAGATGATGCAGGGGGCGTTTTTCTTGCCCTGCTCGAAGAGGTCCCGGACACGGGAAGCGCCGACGCCGACGAACATTTCAACGAAGTCGGAGCCGCTGATATGAAAGAAAGGAACATCGGCTTCACCGGCAATTGCCTTGGCGAGGAGGGTCTTTCCGGTTCCCGGGGGGCCGACGACGAGAACCCCTTTGGGAATATGGCCTCCCAGCCTCTGGAACTTGGACGGATCCTTGAGGAATTCGACGATCTCGAAGACTTCTTCCTTGGCCTCGTCCACTCCGGCGACATCGGCAAAGGTGATCTTCTTCTTGTCTTCGGTCATCATCTTGGCCCTGGACTTGCCGAAGGACATGGCCTTGTTCCCGCCTGTCTGCATCTGGCGCATGAAAAAGACCCAGAGAAGAACGAGGACAATGATGGGGCCCCAGGAGATGAGGAGGCTCATGTACCAGGGACTTTCGCCTGGGGGAATGGCAATGATCCTGACATTCCGCTTCTGAAGTTCCTCGACGAGGTGGGGATCGTTGGCGGCATAGGTCTGGAAATGGGACCCATCTTTCATGACGCCATTGATATGGTTCCGCTTGATCGTCACTTCGCTGATCTGGTTCATTTCAAGCTTTGAAATGAAATCCGAATAGATCAGGTTCTGGGAGGTGGGTTGGCGGAACTGAAACATGTCAAAGACGAGAAAAACGACGATTCCGATGATCAACCAGAGGGCAAGGTTCTTGTAGAACGGCTTCATCAACAGATTCCTCCTTCAAGGGGTACGATTTCTGATTCTAGCATGGAGCCTACCCCTCTTCAATCGTATTTTATGAAAAACCGGCAAGGAGAAAGGGTTCCCCGACCCACTGAATCAGGATGTCTGCTCGAGGACGGCGATGAAGGGGAGTGTCCGGTATTTGTTTTTGTAGTCAAGGCCATATCCGATGACAAAGCGGTTCGGGATCGAAAAGCCGGTATAGTCCGGGGAAAAGGAGACCTCCCGTCCGCCTGTTTTGTCGAGGAGGGCGCAAAAACGGACGCTTTCCGGGTGGTGCCGGGAAAGGACGTCCAGGATGAGCGTGGCGGTTTTTCCGGAATCGATGATGTCCTCGATCACCAGCACATCCGTTCCCCTGAGGTTCAGTGATGGCTCGGAGAGATGCCTGGTGGTTCCGGTTCCGTCCGGGGCTGGAGACGAGGAGGTCATCATGAAGTCGATCTGTGCGGGAAGCCCGATCGATCGGGCGAGGTCGGCAGTAAAGGCGAAGGCTCCCTTCAGGATTCCGATCAGAACCAGGTTTTTTCCCTCATAGTCACGGGTAATCCGCAGACCGAGTTCTCGAATCCGGTGGACTATTTCTTCTTGGGTGATCAGGGGTTTTCCAAAAATTTTTTCCACTCGGACCGCTCCCGCGACTGATAGGTTAAGGTGACCTTGGATCCTGTGCCGGTTTGCGGCAACAGGTCTGTTCTGTCGAGGATTCCCGGGATCCAGAGAGCGAGAGGACCCCGGCAAAGAACCGGAAGCAGGGCCTTTAAGGAAGAGGTCATCGGACGATCCTTCCAGAAGGAAGAAACGGTGGGTGGAGAAAGGACCTCTTCACCTGAAAAGACCCGGAGCCCCGACTCCCAGTACCGGAGAAAGAGGGGAGGGGAGACCTGGTCCGTGCTGGAGGGAACGCAAAAGGACGTCCTCTGCCCAGGAATGGACCGGCGCTGCCCTGTCTCTTCCCCGATCGGCTCCCGGTCCAAAAAAAGGACCCCTCCGCGAGGCAGCGGGATCCTCAGGGGTGCCGAACTCTCCCGAAGGATGGAAGGGCTCAAATCGTATCGCCATGTTTCCGTTTCAGGGTATTGGTATACCAGATCCGCTCTTCCGAACACAAGACTCAGAGCCCATTCCTTTCCGAGGGGGAAGCTCCGGAGGGGCTTCTCCGGGTCGGCCTGTTCGAGCGACCGGAGCAGATTCCGCTCGGTGGGGATCGGCAATCCGTGAAGACGCTGGCGATTGAGGAGGGTCCTGATAAAAAGGCCTTGCGTGGAAGGGCGCATGGACCTGTACATAAAAAAGGAAAAACGGATTCTTCCGGGAGTTTCATTCTCGCAGAGAAGGGATGGAAAAAGGTCGGGAGGGGAGGTTTCCCGTTCCATGAGGGTGCCAAGATGAGCCAGGTGGCGCGTGCCGTTCGGGGGAAAGAATCGGTCGATCTCTCCCCTGAGGATCAGGCGAATCCGGTTCCTCAGGTGCGCAGGATCGGTGTTTGCCGGATCCTCTCTGTAGGACAGGCCAGAGAGGTCCAGTGCCTTGCGGATTTCCTGGCGACCGAAGGCCAGGAGGGGACGGAAAATCCTTCCACTGCTGGAAGGAGCGATTCCGATCAGGGAGCGGGGACCGCCCCCCCTGAAGAGGTTGGCCAGAATCGTTTCGATCCGGTCGTCGAGTTGGTGTCCCAGAAAGAGAGCCGAACGGGGATGCGTGCGGAGAAAGTCTTCGAAAAAAACGTGCCGTTCCTGCCTCAGGATCGTTTCGGAGATGCCGGGGCGGGAGAGTTCGGGTGAGGGGGATTCTCCAGAATGAAAACAGGCTCCAATCCTTTCGGACAACTCCCTCACGAAGGAGAGGTCCTCCCCGTTCTTTTTCTTGTCCGTGTGGTGGTTGAAGTGGAGGAAGAAGAGGGCGACTGACGGGGGAGCGAGCCGTTTCAGAAGGTGGCAAAGGAAGACCGAGTCCCCTCCCCCGGAAACGGCCACGGCCCATTCCCTGAAGAGCGGGGGGGAGGCGTCCTGCGTCAGAAGATCGTGACGGAGGAGAAAATCCCGGATCCCTGGCTCAAAGGGGGCGAGGGGATCCGGTGAAGGGTTGGTCATGGAGAACCTTCCTCGCTTCCGCGACATCCGCGGCGATCTGGAGCTTGAGAGCCTCGACGCTGGGAAAGGATCGCTCTCCCCGGATCTGGTTGTAGAAGAGCACGGTATGCCATTCGCCGTAACAGGTTTTGTCGAAATCGAAAAGATGGGTTTCGACGACGGGACGGTGGGTCCCGAAGGTGGGCTTTGTCCCGATATAGGTTGCTCCGTCGTGATATCGACCGCAAATCTGGGTCCGTGTGGCGTAAACGCCGGGAGGAGGGAGAAGACGGTGATCGGGAGGAATCAGGTTCAGTGTGGGAAATCCAAGTTGCCGGCCTCTTTTTTCTCCTTCCGCCACGGGACCCGAAACCTCGAGAGGGCGGGTCAGAAGTCGGTTGGCCTCTGCGATCTCTCCGTGGTCGACGGCCTTTCGGATCCGGGAGCTCGAAACTCTCCCGCCTTGATCCGCATAGGGAGGAACGGACGAGACGGAGACTCCGAGAGGAGAGAGAATCCGCGAAAGGTCGTCGGTCGACCCTGTACGGCCATGGCCGAACCGGAATCCCTCTCCGACGATGAGCGAGACGGGATGAAAAAGGTCCCACAGAACGGAAAGGGCAAACTCTTCGGGGGAGAGTCTCTGGATCGTCTTGTCGAAGGTCAGGACGGCAAGAATGTCAAGTCCGAGCTCCGAAAGGATCTTTTCTTTCTGCTCCGGAGACATGATCATGCGAAAGGGAGATTCCGGAGAAAGAAAAAAGAGGGGATGGGGATCGAAGGTCAACAACAGGGAGGGGACCTTTCTTTCCCGAGCCATTTTCATCAGGCGATTCAGTAAAAACTGGTGGCCTGCATGGATTCCGTCGAAGTTTCCGATGGTCATGGCATGGGGGCCCGGAGGGATCTGTTCCCGGAGGGAGTCCAGGGTTCCCCTGAAGGTTCTCATGGCCTGGATGTGAGAAGTCTCGCAGCCGAGACTGCAAAATAGGTCACGATCATCTGGGCCCCTGCCCTGCGGATGGCTGTGAGCGATTCGATCATCACCCGGTCCTGGTCGATCCAGCCATTCTGGCCTGCCGCGCAAATCATGGCATATTCCCCGCTCACCTGGTAGGCGGCGACCGGCAGGTCCGAAGAGTCTGCCACCCGGGCAATGATGTCAAGGTAGGCCAGGGCGGGTTTGACCATCAGGATGTCGGCCCCTTCTTCCGCATCGAGACGGGCCTCCCTGAGGGCATCCTTGGTCCCCCGGTAGTCCATCTGGTAGGAGGCCCGGTCGCCGAACTGGGGCCCAGACATCATGGCGTCCCGGAAGGGGCCGTAAAGGCCGGAGGCGTATTTCACGGCGTAGGACAGGATGAGGGTGTCCGTAAAGGCATGGTGGTCGAGCTTTTTTCGAATGGCGAGAACTCGCCCGTCCATCATGTCGGAGGGGGCGACGACATCGGCTCCGGCCTGGGCATGGAGGAGAGCCATATCCGACAGAATGTCGAGCGTCGGGTCGTTCTCGATCTTTTCCCCGCAGACAAGACCGCAGTGGCCATGGGTCGTGTATTCGTCGATACAGATATCCGTCATGACGACAAAGCCAGGAAACGTTGCCCGAATGAGCCCTATCGCCTGAGGGACCGGGCCATCCGGATTCAAGGCCTCGGTTCCGGTCTCGTCTTTCCTGTCGGGAATTCCGAACAGAAGGACGGAGCGGATTCCAACGTCCCAGGCTTCCTTAAGAACTTCGGGAAGTCTGTCCAGGGAAAGGCGATAGACTCCCGGCATCGAAGAAATCGGTTCCTTGCGGTTATGTCCGGCGGTCACGAAGAGGGGGAAAATCAGGTGGTCCGGGGAGAGATCCACTTCGCGGACCAGATTTCTGATGGTAGCCGAGTTCCTCAGACGGCGGGGACGTTCAAAGGGATGACTCACGTGTGTGCGCCCTCCTCGGAATTTAAGGGGTTTTTTCCGGGGGAGGGTGGCTCTCCCGCGGGTGTTCCATGCCGTCCAGAATTATTCCCTAAAGGGAGGAGGAAATCCAGGGTGGATTCGAGGATCCCTTTTGATGTCGGGGTGCCGGACTGGATGATCCGGTGGACGTGGCCATCTTCCAGTGCGCTGGCTGTTGTGGGGCCGATGGCAAGTGCAGGGATGGCCAGAATCTGCGAATGATGGTTTTGAAACAGATCCTGTAGTCCAGAAAATGCCGAAGGACTGTAATAGATGGCGAGATCGATCGCACCCTGTTCCAGAAGGGATTCCAAGCGTTCCCGTTTGTATTCGGGAAGGGACGGGAGGTGATTTTCGTAAACTCCGATTGTCTCCACGGTGTACCCCAGTTTCTTGAGCCCTTCCGGGATCAGCCCTGATCCCCTGTCTCCCCTGACGAGAAGCACTCTTTCGGTATGAGGGCCGGGAAGGGAGGCGAAAGCCTCGATAACCCCCGGACCATGGGACTGGACCGGGACGGCGTCCGGAAAGAGGCCGAAGTATCCAAGGGCCTCTGTGGTCGCGGGTCCCATGGAAAGGATCCGCATCCCCGAGAGGCGTCGAATGTCCAATTTTTTTTCGTAGAGCTTTCGAAAAAAATGACGCACACCGTTTGGGCTCAGGAAAACGAGCCATGAAAAATGGGGGAGATCCGAAAAGGCCGCGTCAGAGTTTCCCGTTGTCTCCGGGACCACCGAGATGGTCGGACAGGAGATGACCGTTGCCCCCAGCGATTCCAGCATGGTGGTCAGTTCGGTTGCGGTTTCCCGTTCCCGGGTCAGGAGGATCCGCTTTCCGAAAAGGGGAAGGCGGTGGACCCAGTCTATCTCGGAGCGAAGAGAGACCACCCCGCCGATCAGAAGGGTGACCGGCGGGGTCAGCGGGTTTCTGTCGAGAAAACTGGAGAGGTCTCCAAGGCTTGTTTCAAACGACTCCTGATCCGGAGTCGTTCCCCATCGGGCCAAAAGGACAGGAGTCCCTGGTGGGAGACCTGCCTGAAGAAGTCTTTTCGAAAGCTCCTTCATGTACATGACGCCCATCAGGACCACGATCGTCTGGTTGGGTCTTGTCAGGGCGAGGAGATCCAGGTCGTTCCATTCCGAAGGGTTGTCATGGGCGGTCAGGATGACAAGCCTCGAGTTGTGATCTCTGTGAGTGACCGGCACTCCGGAGTAGGCCGGAACGGCTATGGTGGAGGAAACTCCGGGAACCACGGAAAAGGGAATCCCGGCTTTCCTGAGCGCCTGAGCCTCCTCGCCACCCCGTCCGAAGACAAAGGGGTCCCCTCCCTTGAGACGGACCACCGTTTGACCCTTGCGGGCGTGATCGATCATGGTGGCTTCGATTTCCCCCTGGGACATGCGGGGGTGATTTCTGACCTTTCCAACGTCGATCCTCAATGCATGCGGGGGGGCGAGATCAAGAAGGTCGAGGGAGACGAGATGGTCATAGAGGACCACATCTGCCGTTGCGAGAAGATGGGCCCCTTTCCTCGAAATCAGACCTGGATCTCCCGGTCCCGCTCCGACCAGATGGACGCGTGGGAGCCTCTTGGCAAATTGTTCGTTCAGTGATTCGCGGGGCACGGTGTTGAACTCCTCGCAGATCCAGGGTGTGGAGCCTGGAAAGTCTTTTGGGTTTAGTGATTTTTCCATTATGAGGGAGGACTTTCAGGTCTTCAAGAGAGAGCGGGTTTCAACGGGGACCTCAGTGGGGCATCACGGCATCCAGCAAGGCCTTGCCTCCCCGGTCAAGAAGCCTTTTTCCCGCTTCCCTCCCCAGGTCTTCCGCGCGAAGGGCCTCGCCGGTGATGGATTCCTCGAGAAGGGTCGTGCCGGCAGGGTCGAGAACCCTCGCGACGATTTCCAGCCGACCGTCCGGAAAAAGGCGGCCATGTGCCGCGAGTGGAAGCTGGCAGCCTCCATTCAAGGCCGAAAGCACTCCTCTTTCCGCCTGAACGCAGAGCGTCGTCTCCCGATCCGAAATGCGGGAGAGGAGGGCTCCGATCCTTCGGTCGTTCTCCCGGTATTCGAGCCCCAGCGCCCCCTGGCCCACGGCCGGAAGGGAGAGTCCGGTCGGCAGGTACTGGCGGATCTTGTCAGAGTACCCCAGTCTGATCAATCCCGCCGCGGCGAGAATGATGGCATCCACCTGTCCTTCATCAAGCTTTCTCAGTCTGGTTCCGACATTTCCCCGGAGGGAAATGAACTCCAGGTCGGAGCGGAAATGGCGAAGCTGGGCGATGCGGCGCAGCGACGATGTCCCGACGCGGGCTCCTGAAGGGAGGGATTCCAGTGAGGGATGATGGACGGACACGAAGGCGTCACGGGGATCTTCCCTTGAAAGGATGGCACCGAGAACCAGTCCTTCGGGAAGAAAGGCGGGAACATCCTTCATGCTGTGAACGGCCAGATCGATGGAGCCTTCTAGAAGAGCGTCTTCAATTTCTTTCACGAACAGACCCTTGCCCCCGACCTGGGAGAGGGGGACCGAAAGAATCATGTCTCCTGTGGTCTTTATGATCTTTAGCTCTGTCGCAAGTCCGGAGATTTTTTCGATCTGTTCGGCCACATGACGGGCCTGCCAGAGGGCCAGCTCGGAACCCCGGGTGCCGATTCGTACAGGAGATTGTGGTGATTCGGGTTCTTTTAGCAAGACTGTTCGCCAGGGATGGGGAAGTTGGATTGGGGGGACTCAAGAACGGAAGATTGTTTTTCCAGTGGAGAGGAGTCTTCTCTTTGGAGGGGGGACTCCTGGGTCGGAAGTTCCGGAGAAAGTCCGTAGCAGCGGGAGATCCACTCCCATGCCTCTTCCAGATTCGATGAGTTCCGAAGCGTCTGATAAGTGGGATGAAGCATTTTGTTGACGAGGGACTGGGCCAGAATGACGACCTGTTTTCTCGCCTCCTCAGGCAGGCTGTCGAGGGTTCTCGAAAATCGGTCCAGCTCGGACTGCTGGAGCTTCTCTGTGTGGCGTCTGAGAGCCTGGATGAGGGGAACGGCCGAGCGTTCCGAGCGCCACTTCTGGAACTGGGCGAGTTCCTGCCGGACGATTTCCCGAGCGGCGTAGGACTCCATCTCCCGTTCCTTCTGATTGGCCTCCACCACCGACTTCAGATCGTCGATATTATAGAGAAAGGTGTTTGCGAGTCTGGAAATGTCGGGATCGATATTGCGAGGAACGGCGATGTCGATCAGGAAGAGCGGCCGGTAGCCTCGGCGTTCCATGGCTTTTTCCATGATAGGAACTGTGAGGAGATAGGTTTCCGCCCCTGTCGAGCAAACGACCATGTCCGCATCGGCCATGGTCCCTTCGAGGGTGTCCATGGAAGCATAGGCCGCTTCGTATTCCGCGGCCAGGAGTTTGCCTTTTTCGGGATCTCGCGTCATTACGGTCAAGGAACGGACTCCCATTTTCTTCATGTGGCGGGCTGTCAGCTGGGCCATTTCTCCGCCACCGAGAAGAAGAACGGATTTGTTCGACATGTCCTGAAAGATTTTTCGGGCCAGCTGGCAGGCGGCATAGCTGATCGAAACGGGAAGATGGCTGATTGCCGTCTCGGAGCGAACCCGTTTTGCCGTGCTGACCGATCTTTGGAAAATCTGGCTCAGGTAAGGGCCGATGGTGTTTTCCTGCCGGCAGATTTCAAAAGCTTCCTTGACCTGTCCGGTGATCTGAGGTTCTCCGACAATCATGGAGTCGAGGCTTGCCGTCACTTCAAACAGATGCTCGACGGCTTCGCTATCCGTTTTGTAGTAAAGATGGGGTCTGAGCGGGATCGATGCGAGGGCCGGATGGGTTCTCGCCAGAAAGCGGGTAAAAAATTCCGGGTCCGGATGGAGGTTTGAGGTGATCGTCAGGATCTCGACCCGATTGCAGGTCGAAAGAAGGAGACATTCGAGAACATTTTCTTCGCGGGAAAGGAGACGAACCGCCGGAGACAAATGGTCCTTCGGATAGGCGATCTTTTCTCTGACGTCGACCGGAGCCGTCTTGTGGTTGACCCCTGCGAGGGTAATCTTGATCACTGTTTCGCCTCTGCAGTCACCCGGTGCTCCTCCCGAGACGGACAGAAACCGCCTACAGTAAGAAGTGCGAACCCTTAGAAAAAACGGCCAGCGCGACCATTGTCGCCGCGAATATCAGAAAGCCCGAAATGGAGAGGTATGCGGCCTGCTTTCCCCGGAAACGTCGGCTCCACCGGAGAAGCACCGTTGCCGCATAGGCGATCCAGACCAGAAAGGCTCCCAGAAAAGCGATTCTTCCCTGCGAAGCGTGTGGAATGGTCGTCCCGAATTTTTTCCATGACCAGATCATGGCAAAAATCAGCCCGGTGGTCAAGAAAACAAAACCGAGACCGCTGAAGTTCGTGTTGAGTTGGTCGAGCGTCTCCAGGGAGGGAATCCGGCTGAAAAAACGATTGAAGATCTTTCGTCGCAAAAAAAAGTCCAGAAGGAGGTAAAGGAGCGCGACGATGAAGGAGAGTGCGGCGGATGCGAGCCCCAGATCGATCAGGATTGTGTGGAGGGAGAGGAAAAAGCCGATGGGAGCCGATGTTGTGAAAAGCGGAGAATGAAAGGAGATCCCGATGACCATGAGCGTGGAGAGGAAGGCGATGGCAAAAATGAAGAGGCCGAGGATCCGGGCCTTTTTCTGATGCTCGAGATAGAGGAAGGCGAGGACGAGCGACCAGGAAAAGAAAGAAAGGGCCTCGCGCAGGGAGAGAAGGGCGACATGGCCCTGGAAGCCGAATCGGATGAAAATAGCCAGCGATTGGAAGAGAACTCCTCCGACTCCCGCAGTGACCGGGGCCCAGGGAACACGCGTGGGACGGGGGAGAAGAATTTCCGAAAGGTAGAGGAGAAACGCCCCCAGGTAAAAACCGCTGGCCAATTCGAGGAGCAAAAGTTCGAGCGGTGAAATCTTCATCTGGACTCCCTCCGGACAGGAGGGACCGGTGTCCCTCTTCCAGTCTCTGGTCTTCCGGTTCCGGAGGTCGTATTTTGGGGTTGGAGGAGCATGGAGGCCAATCGTTCTGATATGATAACCATAAGGTTCTGCGTCCCGCTAATGATGCTGTTGTTCATTCTATCACAGAGGCTGGGTCAGGGCCAAAAGCCAAGCGGGGTCGACCCCTTTTCGCTTTCGGGCATTTTCCCCCCCACTCGCTGGAGGATGTCTTGTCTAGGAATTTTCTCTACACGCTGAAGGCTCAAGGGCTTTTTGAAAGACCCTTCAGAGTCTCCACCGCCCCCGTGTACCTGCCAGGGGTCGATGCGGATTTCCTGGACCGCCTCGGCATCGCGCTGTACTCCTTTTACCGGGCTTTGGATCTGATCTACAGGGAGCCCTCACACGCGCGTGATTTCGTAAGGTACACCCTGGATAGGGGAAAGCCTGCCGACCTTCTCGCATTTGGCCTTGCCAAAAAGTTCCGACAGGATCTTCCACGCGTTCTCAGGCCGGATCTTCTGCTTACGCCGGATGGACCGGTTCTGACGGAAATGGATTCGGTCCCAGGGGGGCCCGGCCTTCTGCTGGCCCTTTCGCGGATCTATCGGGACAGAGGACAGGGAGGCATGATCGGGGGACCGGAGGGGATTCTCGAAGGTTTTGCCGCCATGATCCGGGCTCAGGAGAGGGACCCCAGTCTGGGGATCGTCGTTTCGGACGAGTCCGAAGAATACAGGGGGGAAATGCGGCTCCTGGCCAGCAGTCTTTCAAGGGCCCATTTCCCGGCAGTCTGCATTCATCCGCGGGATTTGCATTTCGACGAGGACGGCCTTTTTATTCATTCAAAAAATGGACCGGTGAGGCTGAACATTCTTTACCGGTTTTTTGAACTTTTCGATCTTCCCAACATACCCAAGGCCGAAATGATGCTTTATTTCGCCAAAGGTGGAAAAGTGAAGATCACTCCTCCCATCAAACCATGGCTCGAGGAAAAAGCGGGGATGGCCCTTTGGCATCACCCCGAACTCCGTTCGTTCTGGGTTCGAGAAATGCCTCCGGATTCCGTCGAGCTTCTGGATCGACTCATTCCGCAAACATGGATTCTTGATCCATCCCCGATCCCTTTTTCCGCCGCGCTGACCCCACCGATTCCGGTGGGAGACCGGTCCCTGAGAGATTTTTCAGGACTTTCCGAGTTGACTCAGAAAGAGCGCCGATTCATTATTAAGCCATCCGGTTTCTCTCCTCTTGCATGGGGAAGCCGGGGGGTCGTTGTTGGACACGACCTTCCGGAGGAGTCCTGGCGTCAGGCGTTGCAGAATGCCTTCGGGTCCTTCAACACGGGGCCTTACGTGCTGCAGCCCTTTCGTACGACCCGCGTGCTTTCCCTTTCGGGGTTTGACGTTCTGTTAAATGAGGAGCGTGAGGAGGGTTACCGCGTGCGCGTCTGTCCCTACTTTTTCGTTACAGGGAGCAAGGTCATTACGGGCGGTGTTCTGTCAACAGCCTGTCCAAAAGATAAAAAGCTGATTCACGGGATGGTCGATTCGATCCTGTCGCCTGTCTGGGCCGGAAAGGAGCAGGAAGACTCCGGCATTTGAGAGGTTTGTCTGGACATATATGAGTTGATGAAGACGATTGACGCGGTTTCTGCATAGGCCCGGTCACCAGGATCCGGGGAGCGAGGATGAGATGGAGGAATGGCAGGAGCTGCTTGTCGGGGGAATTCGAAGGAGTGAGGATATTCCTCCGGATTGGGCTTTCGTACGGGACGGGATCGGTCCTGAAAATGTGGAAACCCTTTACCCTCTCAGGATCAATTCCTATTATCAGTCATTGATTGAAAGCCCCGATGATCCGATCGGGCTTCAGGTACTTCCGGACCCGGTCGAATGGATGGACGGAGAAAGCCCTCTCGACCCTCTCGGGGAAGACGAGGACAGCCCTGTTCCTTCCATCGTCCACCGGTACCCGGACCGGGTCCTTTTTCTCGTCACCAACCAGTGTCCGATCTATTGCCGATACTGTACCCGCAAGAGACTTGTCGGTAAACCGGAAGGGGTGGTGACCCGCGAGGAGATCCGACAGGGAATCGCCTACATCAGAGAGCATGTGGAGGTTCGCGACGTCGTGCTTTCCGGAGGGGATCCCCTCATGCTGAAGGACGACCTGCTGGAGGAGGTCCTTTCGGGGTTGCGATCCATCCCCCACCTGGAAATTATCCGCATCGGAACGCGTGTGCCCTCCGCTCTCCCCCAGAGGGTGACCCCCGCCCTCTGCCAGATGCTGAAGCGCTATCACCCTCTCTATATGAACCTGCATTTCAACCATCCCAGAGAAATCACCCCTGAATCCTCCCGGGCCTGCAACATGCTTGCTGATGCGGGCATTCCCCTCGGATGCCAGACCGTTCTCATGAAAGGGGTCAACGATGACGCCGGAACCCTTGCGACCCTCTTCAAACAGCTCCTCCGGATCCGCGTCAAACCCTATTATCTTTACCAGGCGGATCTGACGAGAGGGGCTAACCATTTCCGGACTCCGCTCTCCAAGGGGCTTTCGATCATGCGTGAGCTTCAGGGCCACATCTCCGGAATGGCGATTCCGCATTTTGTCATCGATGCCCCGGGAGGCGGAGGTAAAATCCCTGTCCTCCCTGACGATTACCTTGTCGGAAGAGAGGGTGAAAACATCATTCTCAAGAACTATGAAAACCAGCTATTCTCCTATCCCGATGTCGACGCCCAATCCGCGCCGGACGCGGACCGCGGTCTTCAGGGGGCTGATTCGATCGAAAACAGGAAAAGCGGTGCAGAAGGAAGTACCATGGAAAAAAACGCGGGCCCCTCTCTGCTTCCAAACGGTCATTCCCCCAAAAACGATCGGAATGGACGAGTGCCGGGACTTGCCACGCCTTCCTTCACGAAGCCTGCTGACCGGAGCCCTCTATGACAGACCCGACCATGGGGGATGCCCACCCGGACCTTTCCCTGCCCGATGCGGAGAGGAGAGGGGTTTATCATGCGATCTACACGCGGAGGGATATCCGCCGGGAATTTTTGCCCGATCCCGTCCCGAATGACATTCTGATTCGTCTTCTGAAGGCGGCCCACCATGCGCCGTCGGTCGGTTTCATGCAGCCGTGGAATTTCATACTGATCGAGAATCCCGTTGTCAGGCAGGAGCTTAAACGGGTCGTAGACAAGGAAAGAAGGGCTGCGGCCATCGTATTCGAGTCTCCGCGGTCTGAAAAATTTCTGTCTCTCAAGGTGGAGGCGATTCTCGACGCCCCGGTTCTCATCGGGGTGACCATCGATCCCGCCCGGGAGGGGCCATTCGTCCTAGGACGGCTTTCCGATCCGGATACCGATGTCTACAGCGCGTCCTGCGCCATCATGAATCTATGGCTGGCCGCGCGCGCCGAAGGGATCGGAATGGGATGGGTGACGATCTTCCGCCGCGAGGATGTTCAGGGAATCCTGAATCTTCCCTACCATGTCAAACCGATCGGTCTCCTTTGCCTTGGCTATGTCCGGGAATTTCCCCGGAAGCCGATGCTGGAAACAGAGGAATGGGCCTACCGCCAACCCCTTTCCAAACATGTTTTCGTGGATGGGTGGGGCAAGCAGGAAGGCTCCTTTTGGCAATCGATCAGTGAAGACCTTGACCGGAAAGATGTGTGGCCTTGGGAACTCTAAGCGATTGCCAGATCCGCGGCCTGATTGCCGAGGGCGTGGTTGCCTCCGAAAGGGATTGGGGTGTGAGGCAGGTTCAGCCGGCTTCACTCGATCTCCGACTCGGAGAGGTCGCCTACCGGCTCCGTTCGAGCTTCCTTCCCCTCGAATCCTCCGTTTCTGAGCTTTTGCCCGATCTGGCCCTTTACTCATTCGACATCCGTTCCTCCCCCTTTCTCGAAAAGGGAGCCGTCTATCTGGTGCCTTTGTCCGAGTCCCTCTCCCTTCCCCCCTTTCTCTCGGCAAAGGCCAATCCGAAATCCTCCACGGGAAGGCTCGATGTCTTTACCCGGGTCCTGACGGAAAGAGGAGACCGATTCGACGATATCCCGTCGGGGTACGACGGAAAGTTGTATCTTGAAATCTTCTCCCGATCCTTCACTCTAAAGATTAGTCCGGGACTAGCTCTTTGCCAGATGCGCTTTTTTTCGGACAGGACATTCCTCTCCGATTCGGAAATCCTCGAGCGACAGAGAAAGTCCTCCCTCTACCATGTCTCGGAGAAGACCTCTCCCGAGACCTTTCGCGACAGGATCGTCGATGGGGGGCTCTACCTGGGGGTCCGCCTTCGCGGAGAGTCGATCGTCGGTTTCAGGGCCCGACCCGATGCCGGAATTCTGAGTCTTGTCCCAGGCGATACCCAGCGGGCGACCGAATTCTGGGAGCCAATCCATGGGGTGCCCCGGGGGGAAATGATTCTGGAGCCGGAAAAGTTTTATCTTTTTGCCTCGAGGGCCAAGATCCGGGTTCCGCTCGATCTTGCCGCCGAAATGCTCCCGTTCGACGCGGCGGCGGGAGAGCTCAGAACGCACTATGCCGGTTTTTTTGACCCGGGGTTCGGGCTCTCCGGGGAAGGGGCGCGGGGAGTTCTGGAGGTGAGGCCCCACGACGTTCCCTTTCGGATTGTCGATGGGCAACCGGTCTTCAAGTTGCGCTACGAGCGAATGGAGCGGGAACCGGACATTCCCTACGGACAGGGACTGGGCTCAAACTACACCAACCAGGGACTCAATCTGAGCCGGTATTTCATCAACGACTTTTCCGTGACCGGATCCTCCTTCAAGGAGGATTGATTTTAGAGAAAGAAAAAAATAAGATATTGCAGATGTGCCGTCGTTGATCTGACTCCTCCTTGTTCCCCGGTAGCTCAGTTGGCAGAGCGGGTGACTGTTAATCACCATGTCGCAGGTTCGAGCCCTGCCCGGGGAGCCATTTTCGATCCAGTCTTTCCTTGGATTTCCTTCAGACGCTCCCTTCAAATTGAACGGTAGTTCCTCGATGCCATACCATTTCCTGGATCCCTGGGATAGCCTGCATAGCTTCACTGCTTGGGCGTTTCCGTGATCTTCATCGATGATTGGAAGGCCCTTGGAGAGGCCGAGCGACGCGTAGTGGTGGCCGCTTTCCTGGGCTGGACACTCGATGCTTTTGATTTTTTTCTGCTCGTGTTTGTCCTGAAAGACGTCTCCCGGGCTTTTTCAGTCTCCCTGACCACGGTTACCGAGGCCATTTTCCTGACCCTCGCGACCCGGCCTCTGGGGGCACTGTTCTTTGGATCCCTGGCCGACCGCTACGGTCGAAGGCCGGTTCTGATGGCGGTCGTTCTTCTCTATCCGTTTTTCGGTTTTCTGTCAGCCATCGCCCCGACCATCGGGGCATTCCTCATTCTCAGAGGATTGTTCGGAGTCGCGATGGGGGGTGAATGGGGTGCCGGATCCTCTCTTGTCATGGAAAGCATTCCCGTGTCCTGTCGAGGGTTCGTTTCCGGGATATTGCAGGCCGGATATCCGGCAGGGTACCTCCTCGCCTCGCTGGCCTATGCATTCATCTATCCGGTCACGGGCTGGAGAGGACTTCTGATGCTGGGAATCCTTCCCGCTTTTCTCGTGTTCTTCATTCGTAGAAGTGTCCCCGAATCGCCTTCTTTTTCAGAGAAAAGACCTCATTTTTCCAGGAACTGGAGAGCAATGGTCGGTCATCATTGGAAGCTGGCGCTTTTTGCCGTTGTCCTGATGACAGCATTCAACTTTCTCGGCCATGGGACTCAGGACCTCTACCCCACATTCCTTGAATCGGTCCATCATCTGTCTCCTGGAACGGTCGGAGGAATTGCGGTTTTTTACAACTTCGGGGCGATCCTGGGAGGGATCATCCTCGGAACTCTTTCTGAAAGGGTCGGACGAAGGCGGGCCATCTTGTGGGCGGCCCTCCTGGCCCTGGCGGTGTTGCCATTCTGGGCCGGGGCCGACGGGATAGTGGCTCTTGCCGGAGGGGCATTTCTGATGCAGTTTGCGGTTCAGGGCGCCTGGGGGGTCATTCCGGTCTACCTGAACGAGATATCTCCGCCAGAAATCAGGGGAGCTTTCCCCGGAGTCGTTTATCAGACGGGCAATCTTCTGGCTTCCGCAAACGCCACGCTTCAGGCCCTCCTGGCCCACCATCTGGGAGGAAGGCTCGGGCTTTCTCTGGGAGTGGTGGCGGCATTGGCGGCTGTCACGATTGCGGCTCTGATAGGTCGGGGACCGGAGAGAAGAGGAGAACGCCTCCATTGCGGATGAAAAAACGGTGACGTTCTCCTTATCGGAAAAAGCTGGATGCTAGACGTAGGTGGCGAACGCTGTGAGTGCGCGATCGAGGGCCTTGTGTTTTTTTCGGAACTTTTCCAGAGGAATACCCTGGGACCAGGCGTCCCATGACTGACGGATGGATTGACCTCCGGCCCGGGCTCCATCGGGATGGCCGCAGACCCCGCCTCCACAAAGGTAGGCAAAGTCGGGGCCGAAAAGATCGGCGTGGACTCCCAGGGTTCCCGCATGCATTCCTCCGCCTACGGCGATCAGGGAAGACTTCATATCCCCCATCGGGATTCGGCACATCTCTCGCACTGTTTTAAGGTCCGACTTTGTCGCCTTCAGAGTTCCCTTGAGGGCCGGATAAAGAATGAGGTCCGATCCCAGAATCCTCATGAAACGGGCCCAGGCGCGAACCGACATTCCGTGTTTTTGCCAGAGCCAGTCGCTGGTGGCCATATGGGCCATGATCGGGACCTGGGAATGGCGCGCAAGCTCCTCAAGCATGGGAAATCCGCTCGCGGCGGGAGAGAGCATGGCAATTTTTGCTCCTGTCCGTGCTCCCTTAAGATATCGGTCGATCATGCTCTGGGGCCGGTCCACGGTGTGCATCATGACCCACTTGGGCTCCCCCGTCTCGGCTTCGGCCCGGCGTGCGGCATCAACCGTTGCCTCGAGCCTTTTGATATAATCAGCCTCCGGCTCTTGCAGAAGCTCATCTGATTTGACGACATCCATTCCGCCAACCAAGCTTTCGTAGGCGATGGTTGCATACTCCTTGGGCGTCAGTCCCTGGGAGGGTTTAAGGACGGTGATAAAGAGAGGGCGTTTCGGATTCCCGCGTCTTGCCGCGATGCCCTCCGCGCCGAATTGCGGTCCGGGGAGTCTCGAAAGAAGAGCAGGAGAGGGTTCGAAGTCGGTCAGTTCGATCGACTTCAGGATGTTGAGGCAGCTGATTTCGCCTGCGATGGAGAGCACAAGTCCATAGGCCGAGGAGATCCGCTGGGATGGGACCATGATCTCCACCCGGGCATACTTTTTCCCCTCCTCGACTTTGAGCGGCTTGGCCGCGAAGCTCTCTGTTCCTGCTGTTTCGTAGGCCGTTTTCTTGACTCCGAGACTCATTTCCCGGGCGATCAGGGCGGCTGCCCTGGGAACGTCGCTGGATCGGATCGTATAGGTGGTCCTGATAATCTCGGGTTTGCTCATGGATGAGGCCCTCTGCTCTTGGGGGTCGTGGGTGGATGGTGGGAATTCGTTGACATTCCCACTACAATAGGGCAAAGAGGGCGTTACAGGCAAGAAGCCAACAAATAAGAAAGGATCAAAATTTATGGGGCAGCAGACTACCGCCACCATTGAGGCGGTCGAACAATTTGCCGAAGATGTGAAACTCTTTCGACTTGTTCCCGAGCAGGGCCCGGTTTCATTTGTTCAGGGGCAATTCATCAAGGTTCTCTGGGAAGGTGAAAAGGGGTCTTATTTTGCGATCGCATCGCCCCCCTATGAAAAAAGGCACCTCGAAATTCTGGTCAAGAAGGGAAAAGGTGTCTCGGAAAAACTCTTCAATCTTTCGCCCGGAGAAAAGGTGACCTTCGAA
>JAKADN010000110.1 GCA_021820445.1 Nitrospirota bacterium
GGTTTTCGGGCCCCATTGCCCCTCGACAGGGATTCTCTCCTTCCTTGAGTCGTCCAGCCGGATCGACCGGACGGGCCTTCCGACAGGACCGTCCTTCCTCTTCCGGCAGATTGGTCCTCACACTCCTCTTGTCCAGGTCTCTTCCGCACCCTTGATTCCCCTCCCCAGGGTCCTGACACGATCCCGATAAAGAACCTCCGGAACAAGGCCAGCCAGTGTCCCGAAGCGGAACGGGGGGGGACCTCGGGAATTGGGCGATGGAGAAGGGTCTGGTATACTGACAAGTCGAAGGGGGAAACCCTTTCCTCAAGGAACCAGGAACGATGGGACACGTCCCTGAAAGACGCTTTCCATCAAGGGAAACCCGCTGGAAGCCGAAGAGATTCCGTCACTCTCCACGATCCGCTCCGGAGGCCCGAGAATGAGACCCGCGTTCGAGCAAAAGGACCAGGATTCCCTGGCGCTTCAGTTGATGTCGACCCTTCCCTCGACAATGGGCCATGTGCGTCTGGTCATGCCGGACGGCATGGGGGGCCACCGTCAGGTCCGCTTCGAGGCGACCCGGGCCGGCCATGTCCTGCGGCACAGGACGGAGGAGATCTCCCCCTCCCTCTCCTGGGGGAACGAACTCGGCCTCAAGGGGCGTCGGCTCTTCATCGTCCGCCACGAAGACCGCCCCTGGTCCCGCGAATGTCTCCTTCCGGTTATCTTCGGGGTCCATCTGCTGGGCTGGGTGGGGGCCCCCCTGCCCCGCATGGAATACTGGTCGCGCTACGTCCGGAGCTCATGGGCCCGCTGGATCGCGGAATACGCCGCCCGGACCGGCCACCGGATGATCCGTCTGGGCCTCATCCCCGAAATCGAATCCGACGGCCCCATCCTCCGAAAAGAGTCCCTCATGACCCTGGCCTCCCACATGTCCGATGAGGGAGAGGGCTTCGGCATGCTGTCCTTTCAGCCGGACCGCATCGAGATGGCCGATGCCCACGCCGACCTTTTGCGGGCTCTGGTCCGCGAAGGTGACGCCGTGGGAGTCGGCGATTCGGGAGCTATCGCCCTGTGCGTTCGGGGCAGCTCCGACGGCATCCGGAGCCGTCTCGATTCCGCCCTGTCCGATGCCGTGGAGGTCGACTGGCGCCTTTCGGGAGAGTTCCGGTTCGGCTATTGCGTGGAAGGCCGCTTCCGGGACGTCGCCATTCACCATCTGAGACCCGAAGGGAGGACCGTCCCAGAGACCCGCCACTCCCTCTCCGGAACCTTCCGCCGCCTTGGGTTGATCGCCGTGGGGGGCTGATTCTGCCCTCCACTCCTTCCCTTTACCTTTTCCTTTCGGTCTTTCCGACTCTGCCCATTGCGCAAACCCTTTCCCGGGGTATACTTCAACCATCAAGGGTTGGGATTCGAATTCTGCTCCTTCATTTGGCAAAACGTCTCTAAAAAAATCTTTCTGTTGTGACCAGTGTCACTTGGGATCGTGATCACAATCATATTCCGGAGGAAAATTCAGGGTGATAATGAAAAACACAAGAGGAAACAGACTTCAGCCTTTACATTCAGGATATGCACCAAGAGGGATTCAGGATGAAAAAAAGAATATTGACTCCCGAAGAGGTGGGAGCCCTTCTTGACTGGAATCCTCCTTCGGGGGCCCAAAGAGAGGGTCAGACTGCCGAGACAGAAGAAAGCCCTTTCGAAACGAAGGCGGCCAGCCGGGGTGCGGCAACCGGGAATGCCCCGGGAGACATTTATAGAAATGTTCTCGAAATCCTGGGAGAGGCGATCATCATCACCGATCCCCGGGGGTGCATCCTTTTTGGCAATGCCCTCTCCTGCCATCTCCTCGGAAAGTCCTTGGCTTCCATCCGGAAAAAGCCCTTCGACCACTCGATCCGCCTCGCTGACGCCAATGGGGTTCTTCTGACCCCGAGTCCCGTCTCAACAGCCCTTCTTGAGCATCGGAAGATCCCGTTCCCCCTTGATTCGTGCCTTCTACTCTCCCGAGGCAAGACCCTTTCCGTGATGGGGTCTGCAACGCCTCTTCTCTCTCGTTCGGGTGAGGTCGAAGGTGTCGCGGTCAGCTTCCACCAGACCGTCCGCCGTGGAGGAGTGTCCGACCCTTTTCCTTCCGCTTCAAGACGCGAGGCCCGCTAGAATTCCTAAACCCCTGCCATGTCTCGGATGTTCACCCCCCGGCATACCTCCCCCGGGTGCCGGGGGCCGGGCTCGGGACCAGACGTTTGCCCGAGTCTCTGCCAGTCCCGATTCTTCTCCTGCAAATGGCCATACCGTTAAACGAAAACGGGACAAATCAGTGCCGGCACTAAGCAGCAGCGCTCGGGACAGATCGCAGCAATGGCCGGCCCGCCGCAAGCTTCTCGGAACAAAATACCGCGTCGACTCACCGCCGGGCAAATCCGGAGAGACTCCTTCCGCTTCCCGAATTCTGTCAGTTTCGTGCCATGAACAAAATTGTGATAAAATACAAGTATTTTAGAGTATAGACAACGAGGTCGGAAATGAGCAGAACACTATCATTGAACCCTTCGACAATGGATCGTGCCGGGACCATGATCGCATTTCACCTGGGCGCTCCCTACGGAAAGGATCTCGTTTCGGAAAAGGAGGTCTACGAGGCCCTTAAAAACGGGAGTCTCGCCGGAATCGCCTCCCCTGCGAAGGACATTCTTGCCTCCCTTTTCATCGAAAATTCTCCGACCTCCATTCTCAAAGCCGCCTACGAATGCGGCTCATCGCTCGAAAACGTCCAGACACTTTACGAAGAAATAGTGGCTCTGCCCTTTCCGCCTTCCCCCGAGTGGGAAAGGACAACATCTTAATCGCCGGAGCTTCTATGCCACGGATCAGTAAAGCCGAAATGGACCGCTGGCTGGCATCGGGGAGCTGGAAGAGCCTCGAAAAAAAAGCCGCAAAGATCGTGTCCACTGCGGAAGCATCCGCAGGAGCCGCTCTTCCGTCTCTCCTTCTTGGCGGTGGAACCCGACTGATGCTCGAATTGAACCACAGAATCAGCCGGGACATCGATCTGTTCATTCGAGACCCGCAATGGATCGGACTCTTGAGCCCAAGATTGAACGATAACGTTGGTGATCTCGTTCAGGGGTACGAAGAGGATGCGACATTTTTGAAATTGAAATTTCCTGAAGGAGAAATCGATTTCATCGTTCGTATGTCTCTTACGGGACTTTCTCCCGAATCTTCCGGAAAAAGTCTTTTCCTGCTTGAGCCGATCGAAGAGGTCCTGGCAAAAAAACTGTTTTATCGGGGAGCCTATCTGACACCACGCGACCTTTTCGATTGGGTCTGTATCGAATCAATGAATCCGAAGGATTTTGACGCTCGGAGAATCGCCCGCGTGATCAATACGCGAATCGAAGGCATCCGTCACTCCCTTGAACGGATGGAATCGGGTTCATCCGCGAGGAGGACATGGGAGCTGATTGAAACCCCACTGGAATTGGATTTTGACAAATCGGTCGTCTGGGGGAAAGAACGGCTGGAAATATTTCGGGATCTTTTTCGGGATGAAAAAGAAAAAGGGACTCTTCAAAAAGAGGTCCCGGAAAAAGATCGAACGCGTCCCAAAGATCCTAAAGTCTGATTGCATCCGGACTCAAGCCCCGGGCGGAATTGATGAGGCCAAGCGCATCAATTTGGCTTATGTCCGGGAATGCAACCACGAGCGGATTCATTCCGCTCTTGATTGGCTGACATCGGCCGACTCCTTCAACCTGGAAGTTGGGGCAGGATCTCTCCTGATAGGGCTCGAATCCGGCCAGATACCGGGGACTTCAAGCTCCACTCCTTCTGCAACACCCGAACCCTCCACACTGGGGTTGAGTCCATATAATGCTGTAAATTCGGTTGGCCAAGAATTGAAAAAGCCATCGATCTTCCCGAGAATGGGCGTTGCGCAAACAACCTATTCTCAACAAGGAGGAATCGA
>JAKADN010000031.1 GCA_021820445.1 Nitrospirota bacterium
TTCAACGAATCGGCCTGCGGACACAACCAGGCCAAATCCGAGAAGGATCGGAAGAAGGGATGCACCAAGGTGGCGACTCCGGGAGCCGCGGCCGGAGGATGCGCCTTCGACGGGGCCAAGATCGCGCTCCAGCCGATCGTCGATGCCGCCCATCTGGTTCATGGACCGATCGCCTGCGAAGGGAATTCCTGGGACAACCGCTCCGCCCTGTCCTCGGGTTCCCGCCTCTACCGCACCGGCTTCACCACGGACATGAACGAGATGGACGTCGTCTACGGCGGCGAGAAGCACCTGTTCAAGGCGATCCGCCAGATCCGGGAGAGGTTCGACCCTCCCGCCATCTTTCTCTACCAGACCTGCGTCCCGGCCATCATCGGAGACGACATCGAGGCGGTGGCCAAGGCCGCGACCGAGAAGTTCGGGCTTCCGGTCATTCCGGTCAACGCCCCGGGATTCGTGGGGGGGAAGAACCTCGGCAACAAGTTGGCCGGAGAGGCCCTCCTGGACCACGTGATCGGGACGATGGAGCCGGAAACCACAACGCCCACCGACCTCAATATCATCGGGGAGTACAACCTCTCGGGAGAGCTCTGGCAGGTGAAGCCGCTTCTCGACCGCCTCGGGATCCGGATCTCGGCCTGCATCAGCGGGGATGCCCGCTACCGGGAGGTCGCCTCCTCCCACCGCGCCCGGGCGGCGATGCTGGTCTGCAGCAAGGCGATGATCAATATCGCCCACAAGATGGAGGAGCGGTACGGCATCCCCTGGTTCGAGGGGTCCTTCTACGGGATCAGCGACATGAGCGCCTCGCTTCGCAACATCGCGAAACTCCTCGTGGAACGGGGAGGTCCTTCCGACCTTCCCGAGAGGACCGAGGCGCTGATCGCCTCCGAGGAGGCGGAGGCCTGGGCCGCCATCGAGCGCTTCCGGCCGGGCCTTTCCGGCAAGAGGGCCCTTCTCATCACGGGCGGGGTCAAGAGCTGGTCGGTCGTTTCGGCCCTCATGGAGGCGGGGCTGGTGGTCGTGGGCACCAGCGTGAAGAAGTCGACGAAGGAGGACAAGGAGCGGATCACGGAGCTCATGGGGGAGGATGCCCACATGATCGACACGATGACGCCCCGGGAGATGTATCGGATGCTGAAAGAGGCCGAAGCGGACATCCTCATGGCCGGGGGGCGCTCCCAGTTCGTCGCGCTGAAGGCCAAGGTCCCCTTCCTGGACGTGAACCAGGAACGCCGCTTCGCCTTCGCAGGCTACAAGGGGATGGTGACTCTGGTGTCCGAGCTTCACCGGACCCTCTCGAACCCGATCTTCCGGTCCCTGCGCGATCCCGCCCCCTGGGATCCCGCCTGCCGGATCACCCCCCTGGTCTAGAGGAGAGGACGATGGAGACGTCGACCGAACCGCGTCAGGAGAAAAAGAATCCCCCGGGAGACTTCGTCTCGGTGAACCCCCTCAAGATGAGCGCCCCCCTGGGCGGGGCCCTCTTCTTCCTGGGGCTCGACCGGAGCCTCCCGGTCTTCCACGGCTCCCAGGGATGCACCTCCTTTGCGCTGGTCCTGCTCGGGCGCCACTTCAAGGAGTCGATTCCCCTCCAGACCACCGCCATGAGCGAGGTGACGACCATTCTGGGAGGGGGCGAGAACATCCAGGCGGCGATCCTGAAGATCCTCGAAAAGGGGACTCCCGGGGTGATCGGCCTCTGTTCCACGGGGCTCACCGAGACGAAGGGGGAAGACATCGTGGGAGAGATCGCCCTCTTCCGGAAGAAGCATCCGGAGCATGCGGGGATCCCCGTGATCGCGGTCTCGACCCCGGACTTCCGGGGCTCCCACGAGGACGGGTTCCGGGACGCGATGGTCCGGACCATCGAGGAGCTTGCGGAGCCGGGGCAGGCGACTGTTGGACGCCAGATCAACGTCCTGGCCGGATCTCACCTGACGGTGGCCGATCTCGACTATCTCCGGGAGATCCTGGAGTCCTTCGGCCTCGACCCGATCTTTCTTCCGGACCTCTCCCGCTCGCTCGACGGGATCGTCCCGGAGAGCTTCGAGCCGGTCTCCATGGGGGGGACGACTCTCCCGGAGATCCGCCGGATGGGGGCCTCGGCCCACACGATCGTCCTGGGAGAATCCCTCCGGAGAGCGGGGGAGGCGCTTCTCGCAAAATGCGGAGTTCCCTTCGTGGTCGTCCCCCGTCTCATGGGAATGGCCGCCTTCGACCGCTTTCTCGTAACGCTACGGCATCTTTCGGGGAAGGACTATCCACCGCGGCTCAATCGGGAGAGAAATCGCCTTTCGGATGCCATGCTCGACGCCCACTTCTACGTGGGAGGACTTCGGATCGCCGCGGGGCTCGAACCGGACCACCTGTATGACATGGTCCACTTTCTCGTGGAGAACGGGGCGGAGATCGTCGCCGCCGTCACGACGACCGAATCCCCCCTGAACGCCCATCTCCCCGGGGGACGGCCTGAGATCGGGGATCTGGGGCTCCTCGAGCGACGGGTCGGAGAGCGCGGAGCCCGGCTCCTCGTGACCCATGCCCACGGGAGGCAGGGAGCCGAGAGACTCGGGATCCCGCTTTATCGGACAGGATTCCCGATCTTCGACAGGCTCGGAGCGGCCCACAGGCTCCAGATCGGCTACCGGGGGGCGATGGAGACCCTGTTCCGCATAGCCAACATGATCTGGTCCCGGGATCCGGAAAACGGACCGGAGACCTGGTATCCGGAGGAGGCCCGGCCCGCGGTCGAGACGTCCTCCGGAAATCCGGCCATGAAGTTCGTTCCCGTCCATTTCGAGGGCGCGAACCCCGAAAAAAACGCAACCGGGAGGACACCGTGAAGATTGCCTTTGCCACCCAGGATCTCGAAACGGTCGACGCCCATTTCGGATGGGCCAAGAACATCGCCATCTATGAACTCGATCCCTCCTCTTTCCGCCTTTCGGGGGTCGCCTCCTTCGAGTCGAATCTGGCCGAGGACGGAAACGAGGACAAGCTGGTCCCGAAGATCGAGGCCCTGAAGGGGTGCGCCATTCTCTACGTCGCCGCGATCGGCGGTTCGGGGGCGGCCCGGGTCGTGGCCCAGAAGATCCATCCGGTCAAGGTGGAAAAGCCGGAAAAGATTACCGATCTTCTCGAGCGCCTCCGGGTCCTTTTAAACGGGACGCCACCTCCCTGGATGCGAAAGATTCTTCGGGAACAGGGAGAAAATGGCGCGGACTTTACCGACGATTGACGGGGGAGACGGATCCTGATCCGGCTCCTGAATACGGGCGAGAGGATTTGAACACTCTCACAATGCGGGAGCATCCATGACGACAGGCGAGACGACAGTGGAACAAACCGATTCGTTTTTCAGGGACCTGGCCCTCCAGTTCCGTTCCCATGACGGGTTCGGGGCCTGGGACAAGCTGACCGACGAGCAGGTCCTGAAACCCTTCATTCTCGACGCCGAGGCGCGGCGGGCGATCCCCATCATCGGGGATCCCGACCCGGACGTCCTCTGGCGGCTGGAGATCTTCTACAACACCGTGGCCCTTTCCATCGAGAAGAGGACCGGTGTGATGGTCTCGCCGATGATGAAGATGTCACACGAGGGCTTCGGCCGGATGGTCCTGATCGCCGGCCGGCTGGTCGTCGTGAACAAGAATCTCAGGGACGTGCACCGCTTCGGCTTCGCGTCCCGGGAGAAGCTCCTGGAGGAGGCCGAGAAGCTGATCCGCCAGGGGACGGAAATGATCGAAAAATATAAAGAGGTGGCGACGTTTGGATAGGCTGAACCTGACAGGACAACGCATGTGTTCCCGAGGGGGACAAGGGGGAAAACGATGGATGCAAAGGACCAGAATTTTCTGAAGCTCATCCAGGAACCGGAGGCCGAAGCCTCCGGCTGCTCCGAAAAATCGACCTGTGGCACGTCTGCGGGTCCGGCCGACATGGATCCCGAAGTGTGGGACAAGGTCAAGAACCATCCCTGCTACAGCGAGGAGGCCCATCACTTCTACGCCCGGATGCACGTGGCGGTGGCACCGGCCTGCAACATCCAGTGCAACTACTGCAACCGGAAGTACGACTGCTCCAACGAGTCCCGTCCCGGAGTGGTCTCCGAGCGCCTCTCGCCAGAGCTCGCCGCGAAGAAGGTTCTGGCCGTGGCTTCCGAGATCCACCAGATGACCGTGGTGGGGATCGCCGGGGCCGGCGACTCCCTCGCCAATCCGGACAAGACCTTCAAAACATTCGAACTCATCTCGAAGGCCGCGCCGGACATCAAGCTCTGCCTCTCCACCAATGGACTCGCCCTTCCGGACATGGTCGACCGCATCGCGGACTACAACGTGGACCATGTCACCGTGACCATCAACATGGTGGACCCCGAGGTCGGTGAACGCATCTATCCCTGGATCTACTACAACAAGAAGCGCTGGAAAGGGAGAGACGCGGCCAAGATCCTCTCCGAGCGGCAGCTTCTGGGACTCGAGATGCTCACCGCCAGAAAAATCCTGGTCAAGGTGAATTCTGTCATGATCCCGGGGGTCAACGACGAGCACCTGAAGGCGGTCAACCGGGAGGTGAAAAAGAGAGGGGCCTTCCTCCACAACATCATGCCCCTCATCTCCGAACCCGAGCACGGGACCTACTATGGCCTCACGGGGCAGCGGGGACCGACGGCCGAGGAGCTCAAGCACCTCCAGGATTCCTGCGAAGGGGAGATGAACATGATGCGCCATTGCCGCCAGTGTCGCGCGGATGCGGTGGGGCTTCTGGGCGAGGACCGGTCTGCCGAGTTCACCAACGAGAAGATCGAGGCGATCGAAATCAAGGATGTCGCCTACGACATGACGGCCCGGGAGGCCTATCGCGACAAGGTCGAGGAGACCCGGGAAAAAGAGCGGAAGATCAAGGAGATGCTCGCCGGACTCGGAATGGAGAAGGGCCTCGACCAGGCGCCTCCTATCCTGGTTGCGGTCGCGACCCAGGGAGAGGGAATGGTCAACCAGCACTTCGGCCATGCCCGCGAGTTCCAGGTCTACGAGGTGACGGCGGCCGAGGCCAAGTTCATCGGCCACCGGCGGGTCGACCTCTACTGCGAGGGGGGATACGGGGAGGACGATTCCCTCACCCGGATCACCGAAGCGCTCTCCGATTGCGTGGCGGTCATGGTGGCCAAGGTCGGGGGTTGCCCGAAGAAGACGCTCGAGGAGGCCGGGATCGCGGCGGTCGACGCCTATGCCTTCCAGTCGATCAAGCCCTCTCTGCTCAAGTATTTCGGGGAATACACGGAGGGAGTCCGTGCCGGTCGAATCACGCCAAAAGCGTCCGGCGGCCAGACGAAAATCCGTTCCGGAGCCCTGACAGGCCCGGGACAGATCCCGCTCACCGTGATCGGATAGGAGGAGACCATGGCCTACACGATCGTCCTGGACAACTGCACGGGGTGTTCGGCCTGCGAGCCCGAATGCCCCAATGCGGCCATCAGCGGCACCGACGACGGTCTCTACCAGATCGATCCGGACCTCTGCACCGAATGCATCGGCTTTTTCGACGAAGCGCAATGCACGGCCGTCTGTCCCATCGAAGACACCTGCATCCCCGATCCGGCCTACGTGGAGGATCGGGAGACGCTCATGGCCCGAAAGGTGAAACTTCACGGGGAATGACCCGTGACGACAAAGAAAAAGGAGAAGACGCGTGGGTGTGACAGTGACTGACAAGGCGGGGGTCTTCCTCCGCCGCATGATTCGATTCAACGGGGGAACCGACAGTTCGGGAATCCGGCTGATCGTGAAGCCGGGGGGCTGTTCCGGCCTCTCCTACGACATGGAGCTGGCCGAGAGCGCTCTTCCGACGGACAAGGTCTTCGCCGGACCGGGTTTTGCCCTGCACATTCCTGAAGAGTGCCTGCCCTTCGTCGATGGATCCCAGATCGACTTCGAGGACAACATGATGAACACCCAGCTCGTCTTCAGGAACCCGAACGCGGTCAGCTCCTGTGGATGCGGGACCTCCTTCAACGTCGAGGGCGGACCCGCCGCCCCCGAGGGGGGCTGCTCCAAGAAAGGATCCGGGCACTAGGACGGTGACCTTGCCGGAACTTGCCGAAAACCGCTGGGAGGAGCTCTCCGCCGGCCTTTTCCCTCCGGCGCCCGACGAGGCGCTGGAGCTTCTCGGGAAGGCGGCCCGATCCTGGGGCGAGACCGAACGGGCCTGGGGATATCTTCTCGAGGCCGACCGGCTCCATGGAGGGCATCTTCCGGTGGTGATCGGATGCTACAAGTTTCTTTTCTACAAGGGGCGCCTCAGGGAGGCGATCCCCTTTGCCGAACGGGCGGCGGCGATCATGGCCGAACGCCTCGGGCTTCCCGGACGATTCGAAGAGGTCTCTCCGGAGGACGCCCCGTTTTCGGAGTACGAGGCGGGCCCACGGTTCTATCTCTTTGCGATGAAGGCGGTCGGGTATCTATATTCCCGGCTGGGCGAGACGGATCGGGGACTCCGGATCCTGGAACGAATCCGGATCCTCGACGACCGGGATCTCATGGGGGTCGCTCCCCTGGTCACCGTGATCAGGAGGGGCGGAAGGGAGGAAGAATGAGAGTCTTCTGCGGTGTCCGGACGTCGAAAGGGGATCCGGGGCTTTCCGGGGCCGATCCGCATCCCTGCGGAGGGTGCCCGGTGTCCTCTCTCAGGGAGGAGACCCACTGCGATCCGACCTCCTCTTGCGTCAGAACCACCTATGCCCGGCACATCGAACGCTTCTTCAGGAACAATCCCCGTCTGGCGGAGCGTTTCTGGCAGGACGGTTACTTCGAGGTCCGGGCGATCGTCACCCGGTACCTTCCTCCGGAGATTCTCCGGAAGATGACCCGTGATGCCGACGAAACGGTCCGCATGAATGTGGCCCTCTTTCTTCCGGCAGGATCCCTGGTCCGGATGATGAACGATCCGGACCGGGAGGTCCGGATCCGGGTCGCGGCCCGGATTCCCGTGGCACTTCTGCCGATGATGGCCGCAGATCCGGATTACTATGTCCGCCACCAGGTGGCTCTCCGGATCGCCCCGACCGCCCTCCTCTTCATGAAGGAGGATCCGGATCCCGAGGTCCGGCGTGTGGTCGCCCGGAGGATCCCTTCCCCCCACCATCTGGATTTCAGGGAAGACCCCGATGGGCTCGTGCGGATCGAGGTCCTCGAACGGGGAGATCCGGCACTCTGGCGGGAGGCCCTGGGGGATACCGACGTGAGGGTGCGGTTCTGGCTGGCGGAACGCGCGACGGGGGACGCTCTGTCGGCCATGGCCTCCGACCCTGACCCCTTTCTCCGGCAGATTGCGCTCCGGCGCCTCGGCGAGGAGAAGGGACGGGCGGCCTCATGAGACCCTCACCCGAAGTCGACCTCGACTCTTCCGCCACGACTCCCGTCTCCGAGAGGGTCTTTTCGGCCATGACTCCCTGGTTTCGGGAGAGGTACGCCAATCCAGGCAGCCCCTCGGCGGCGGGAGAGAGGGCCAAGGAAGCTGTTGGCGTGGCCAGAACCAGTCTTTCGGAGTTTCTTGGCTGCGAGCCTCGGGAGATCGTCTTTACCAGCGGAGGCACGGAGTCGAACCAGACGGCCATCCGATCCGCCCTCCGGACGCGCCCGGAACGCCGGACAATTCTCGTGAGCGCCGTCGAGCACTCCTCGATCCTGGGGCTCTCCTCCGACCTCGAACGGGAAGGGGTTCGGATGGTGACGATTCCGGTCGGGGAAGACGGCCGCGTCGATCCTTCGGAGGTCGCCCGCCTGGTGGACAGGGAGACGGCCCTCGTGGCGGTGATATGGGTGAACAACGAGACCGGCACGATCAATCCGGTCCGGGAGATCTCCGGGATCGCGCACGAGGCCGGCGCCCTCTTTCTCACGGACGCCGTCGCGGCCTGTGGCAAGGTACCCGTTGACCTTCGGGAGGTGCCGGCGGATTTTCTGTCCCTTTCGGCCCACAAGTTTTATGGACCGAAGGGAATCGGAGCCCTGTTCGTCCGGAAGGGGGAGGATTTTCGTCCCCTCATTCCGGGCTCCCAGGAGCGCAAGCGGCGAGGGGGAACCGAAAACGTCCCCGGGATCGTGGGCCTGGGGGAGGCGGCTCTGGAGAGTCGGGAGTTCCTTCGGGAGGGACCCGCCCGCCTCGCCCTCCTTCGGGCCAGGCTCGAGGCGGGAGTCCTGGGGCTCGGGCGGGGGATCCGAAGGAACGGGTCGGCGGACGAAAGTCACCGGGCCCCCCACATCGCGAATCTCAGCTTCCCCGGGACCCCGGGGGAGAAGATCCTTCTTTCCCTCGGCCGGGAAGGAATCGCCGTCTCGATGGGCTCTGCCTGCTCCAGCGGGTCGATGGAGCCGTCCCACGTCCTTCTCGCGATGGGGCTTTCCCGGGAGGAGGCGATGTCTTCGCTCCGATTTTCCCTGGGTCGCGAGACGGAGTCCGGGGATATCGACCGGACGGTCGCCGCCCTCGCCCGGATTCTCACCCAGGACGAACAACGGAGGGTCTCGTGAAGAATGCGCCGGAGAAAAAAGAAGGGATAGGGAAGGCCATCGCGTTCGATCTTCCGCAATGGACCCCGCAGGAAGAAGAGGCCCAGGCGGAGGAGCTGGGACGGGAGGCCTTCGACACTCCGGTCGCCACGCTCGAGAGCCGGCTGGGGTTTGTCTTCGGGCGCGCCCGTGCCCTGGTGGTCCCGACCCCCTCGATCGCCCTTTATCTGGTGATGGCGGGTCTCGGGATCGGGGAAGGGGACGAGGTGATCGCCTCTCCCTTCTCCTGGTTTCAAATGGCCCGGGCCGTGAGCTGGAGGAATGCGACCCTCACCGTCTCCGACATCGACTCCTGGTCCTTCACCCTCGACCCGGAGAAGGCGGCCCGGAAGATCACCCCCCAAACCCGCCTTCTCCTGGTGTCGAATACCCTGGGGCATCCGGCCGACTGGGAACGCTTCGAGAGCCTGGCACGGGAGAGGGGAGTGGCGCTGGTGGAGGATGCGACGGAATCGCTCTTCTCCGAAACCCTGGGACGGCGGACCGGGAGCTTCGGGGACGTGTCGATCCTGGCCTTCGGGGCCCCTCATCCCAATCTGGGCGAGTCCTACGCGGCGATCCTGACCGACCGGGAGGATCTGGACCTTCTTTTCCGGACGCTTCGGGGAGGAGCACCCTCCTCCCTTCCATCGGGAACACCGCCCCTTCTTCCCCTGGAGCTTTCCGTCCCTCCGGGGCTCGCCAGGCTCGCGCTCCGATCCCTGACGCGGCTTCCCGGGGGGATCAAAAAGAGGGCTCTGGTCCTCGACGCCTATCAGGAGAGCATGCGGTCATTCGAGGGGGTCAAGGATCTGTACCAGTCGCCCCAGGTGGAATGGGTCAACTGGTTTGCCTACATGGTTCACCTGGGAACCCGATTTTCGGTCCTCTCCCGGAATGCCATCGTCGACGACCTCGCGGGGGCGGGGATCGGCGCCCGCCCGTTTCCGGCGCCCATCCACCTTCATCCCTGGTTTCAGGCCCGGGGGATGCGGAAGGGTCTGGCTCCGGTGGCGGAAAAACTGGCGGAGCGGGCGATCGCCCTTCCGCTCCATGCCGGGATGACGCCGGAAGAGGCGGCCGCCATCGTCGAGCGCTTCAAGGAGGCGGCGACAAATGTCGGGGCCGGCGCCGCGATCTACTGACAGAAAAGCCTTTGTCCCGGGGGATCTCCGGCCGCCAATCTTCCCGGGGGACGAGGACAAATGGAGGAAATGCGACATGGAAATGATCCACGTAGTCTTCGCGAACGACGGCAGCGTCAGAAAAATATCCGGATGCCCGGAGGGGCTGACCCCTCAGGGGTGGTTCAACTTTCTCTCCCGGAACACCCGCGACCGGTACGAATCCCTTTCCGGAGGACGGGGCGTCTTCCGGTTCGAGCCGGAGGAGCTTTTGCGGGTCTCCGGGGAGGCGGCAGGAAGCCGGGCTTAGCACATTTTGGGAACGGAGGGGCATCATGGCCGACGGAGACATTGTCGAACTGACCGGACCTCCCTTCTTCGAATTCGGGGAGAAGGTCCGGCTCAAGAAGCACATCCGAAACGACGGGACCTTTCCTCAGAAGGACGTGGGCGAGATCCTGGGCCGGAAGGGGGACGAAGGCTACATCCGGAGCATCGGGACCTTCCTCCAGCAGTTTTACATCTATGCCGTCTACATTCCGGAGAGAGGTGTGACGATCGGGTGCAAGCGCCGCGAGCTCGAATCCCTGGACTACGACGACGGTCCCGAGGAGGTTTCCCCGGCGACCGTCTCGGAAGGAAGCCCTCCGTGAGCGGACTGTCTCCCGGAGGAACGAATCATCCCGCCCGCCTGCGCCCGGGGCAGCGGGTCGTCGTCCTCCGCGACATCGACAATGACGGCTCCTACCGGAGCGTCCTTCCCGGAGAAAGGCTAATCGGGGAAGGAGATCGCGGGGAGATTGTCGGAGTCGGATTCCAGGAGGAACGGGACCGGTGGATCTACTTCGTGGCCTTTTCCAGGGAGCGGGTCGTCGGCTGCTTCGAGGAGGACCTGATGGTGCTTCAGGCCGCCGTCTCCGTCGGGGGTTCGACTCAAAGGATCGGGAAACAGGCGAAAAACAGGAGGGGAGGCGGCGTTGGACGAAATCTTTGAGGAGCCGGACGGCGACAGGGAAGACTTCGTGGGGCAGTTCTACTGGTCGCTTGCAAAAATCATGGATCCGATCCGGTGCGAACTGATCCTGTCCGGAGGTGACGTCCGGCTCGCCGGGGTCGGAACCGACGGGAGGGTGGTTGTGAGGCTTTATGGTCCCTTTACGCGGTCCTGCGTCGAAAAACGGGCGGTTGTGGCCCGGATCGAGGGCTATCTCCGGGAACGGGACGAGCGGGTGACCCAGGTGGTTCCCGTCTGTCCGGTTCCCGAGGAGACGCTTTGAAGAGGGCTCTGCCGGACTTCGATCCGGAAGGGAAGGGGCCCGGATGATTACCGTGTGTGGGGAAAGGACGCCAAAAAGATGAAGGTCATGGTCCGGAAAAATGCCGAAGGAGTCTTTTCCGTGTATGTGCCGAAAAAGGACCTGGAAGAGCCGATCGTCCGGTCCGACCGGGAGACCCTGTTCGGAGGGACGGTCACGCTGGCGAACGGAATGGTGCTGGAGTTGCCGGAGATCGGACCGGAACAGTCGCTTCCGCTGACGGTCGAAGCCCGGAAGATTTCGGGATGAGGGAGGATGCGATGGAGGAGGCGGTGGTCGATGTCGTGAGCGACATCGTCGAAAAAAACTGGCAGGGGCTGGGACGTGGAACGCTGCGTCTTCTGAGGGAGCGCTTTCCCGGGGTGGTCTTCGTGGCGGCCCCGGCCTCCGACGTGGCCGAGCCGCCCGCACGGATGGCGGGAAAGGTGGCGGTGCACTTCATCAATACGAATGACCACTGTGTGTCGGTGGTCTCCGACGTCAGGATGGCGGGAGGGATCCTCCTGGCCGTCCGGGAGTGAGGGACGATGGCGACTGAAGGGGTGTTGAAGGAAGAGGGGGCCGTGTTTCACGGAAGTTCCGGAGCCTTCCTCGAGGAGGCCCTGGAGCGGATCGCCTCCCTGTGGAGGGAGGACCGGCTGGTGGTCTACCTGGGGCCGGACATCTACGCGGAGTCCCCCGGCTATCCTGTGACCGAGGGGGCGCTGGCGACCCTCCTCGCCGAACGTGTGGCCGTACCGGGCCGTCTCAAGGGAAAGGTTCACGAGATCGCCCAGTACATCGAATCCCACAAGCACCGGAGGACTCTCCTGAGCCTCGTGGAAGAGATCTTCCGACCCGGAACTCCGCCGGCTCCCGTGCACCGCATTTTGAAGGAGCATCCCCTCGGTCTCGTGGTCGATTCCTGGTACGGATCGGCCTCCACCGAGACGCTCGTCGAGCCGGGGGGGATCCAGATCAGTGGGGTGAGCCGGGCCGAATACCGGGACCGGTGGTACCGGATCGACCGCCGGACGGAGGACGGGTGGGTTCCGGTGGAGGGGGCCTCCCCGGAGGACCGGGTCCTCTATCGCCCCCTTGGGACGAGGATTCCGGGAACGGAGCTTCTGCTCTCGGACGCGGATTTCGTGGAGGTCCTCACCGAGATCGACATCCAGACCCCGATTCCGGCCTGGGTTCAGGAGCATCGGACGGGGCGGCATTTTCTCTTTCTCGGATGCCGCTTCGATAACCAGACCTCCCGCATTTTTGCGCGGCAGATCATGAAACGCTCCGGAATGGACCATTTCGCGGTCATGGCCGGGGCTCCAACAGGCAAGGAGCGGATCTTCTTCGAGCGGGAGGGGATTACGGTGCTTCCGGTTCCCTTGAACGAGGTCTTTCTTCCGGAGCTTTTGGTCCGGCTCCGGAAAAGATAGAGGAAGGAGACGGGAGGTTCAGATGGCGGAAATCTCATGCGTGAGCGCCCCGACCCGGGGCGGGGGAGTCTGGGTCCCCCGGTTCGTCAGCACGATCGACGCGGAAAAGTGCATCGGGTGCGGCCGCTGCTTCAAGGTGTGCGGACGGGGAATCCTGTCCCTGATGGGGATCGACGAAGAGGGGGAGGTCGTTCCCGTCACCGTCGACAACGAAGACGAGATCGACAAGAAGGTCATGAGCATCGTTCATCCGGAACTGTGCATCGGGTGCGAGTCCTGCGCCAAGGTATGTCCAAAGAAATGCTATACGCACGAGGAGCTGGCGGCGTCGTGACAGCCTTCGGAGGGGGAGAAGATGGAAGCCTGGGAAGCGGAACTCAAAAAAATTGTCGACACTGAAGATTATTTCAGATTTTTCGGGGTCGAATTCGACCCAAAGGTGGTCTCGGTCAATCGTCTCCACATCCTGAGGAAATTCGGGGAGTTCCGGGAGGAAATCGAGCGGGAGTGGCCGCAGGAAGCGGAGCCTTTGGCGAAGCGGGAGGCCTACGCCAAGGCCCTCGAGCGGGCCTACGAAACCTTCCTGACCCGGACGGCCCAGGAGGAGGCGCTCTTCAAGGTCTTCCGGCAAAACCCCTCCGGCGTCAACGTGGAGTTCCATCCGGAAGGCATCGCAAAAAAAGGCTAGGCGGTCCGTTCTGGTGACGGCATCCGCAGGAACGACAACGAATGAAGGAGGACGGGTATGAAGATGATTCGGGCCATCGTGCGGCCGGAGAAGGAAAACGACGTGGTTCTGGCCCTCGAGGCCAAGGGATTTCCCGCGATGACGAAAACGAACGTCTTCGGTCGGGGGAAGCAGAAGGGGATCAAGGTCGGGCCGATCCACTACGACGAGCTCCCGAAGGTCATGCTCATGATCGTGGCGAATGATGCAGATGTGCCGGTGATCGTCGAGGTGATCCGGAATGCCGCCCATGTGGGATACGAGGGGGACGGTAAGATCTTCGTCTCTCCGGTGAGCGAGGCCTACACCATCAGGACCGGGGAAAAGACCGAGTAATCGGTTCCGGGAAAGGGAGAAACGATGCTTCTCGAAATTACAGCCATCATCCGCCGGGACAAGGTCGCGCCGACCATGCGGGCCCTCGACGCCATCGGCCTCGGATCCATGACGATCACGACGGTCAGCGGGCGGGGACTCCAGGGGGGCAACGTCATGACCGATATCGACCGGGAGGTCCCGGCCGAATACGAGTCCGTCTCGAAGATCACCCGGCACCTGACGCCCGCCTCCTTCGCCCTGGTGCACTCGCTGACGCGCCCGGTCTTCTGGATCCCGAAGCGAATGATCCAGATCGTCATCCCTTCCGCCATGAAGGAGGATGTCATCGACCTGATCATGAGCGTCAACAGGACAGGATGGATGGGCGACGGAAAGGTGTTCGTGTCGCCCCTGGAAGAAAGCCTCCGGATCCGGACCGGTGAAAGGGGACTCGCCTCCATCTGACATTATTGTCATTTTGATTTCAGATTTGCGCGAATGTCAACGCTTCCGGAATGGGATGTTAATGCAAGTCTACGTTTCTGTTTGCTTTTGTTTCATGGCATTTCAATTGCTAGTCCACTCATGAACATCAGGAGAGAGAGGGGACGATGCGAACGATCGCACTCATACAAAAAGATACAAGTCGCCACGGGGAAATCGTCCGGGAGCTCACCTCCATGGGAGTCGACCGTGTTTCGGTCCTCTCCCTGGAGGCCTTCCTGGCGCAGGCGGGGTCCCTCGATGTCGACGGAATTCTCCTTGACCGCGGGGAGTCCCTTGGAACCTTTTTTCAGATCGTCCAGAGCGTGGGCGCCGGTCCGCCAATTCCGATCATTCTTTTGATGGAGCGGCGCGATGCCCAGGGAAAGGATTGCCTGACCGGGGTCATGCTTCAGCCCTTCTGCGACCTCCGATTCGCCTCCCTCCTCAAGGAGGCGGTTTTTCACATCCGGGATTTCTGCACCGTCTGCGAGGAAAACCAGAAGCTGAAAGACGAGATCTTCGAGCGCAAGATCATCGAGCGGGCGAAATGGGTGCTGGTGAAGCAGGAGGGGATGACCGAGGATCGGGCCTACCGGAGAATCCGGGCCGAGAGCATGAAGCGGCGGCTCTCCATGAAGAGCGTGGCCCTGGACATTTTGAAGGGGGATCTCGACGGGGCGGGCGATAACCCGGCTTTTGAAGTGGCAGGTTCGGAGCTTCGTTCCGGCCCGAAATCATGAAGCCGAAATCAGGGAAGGAGGATCAATGGACCTGAAGGAACTGGAGGGGCGCTACCGGAAGCTTGCCCGGCAGGCGGCGGAGACGGCAATGGAGCTTCACGACCTCACGGAGGAGCTTCCGGGGGCCTATCAGCGCATCGAGGAGGTGGCCCAGAAAGCCATGGCCAAGCATCGGGAATGGGCCGAGGCCAAGGAGGCGTTCGAACGGGCCAGCGCCTCCTAAAGAGGGGGTGGCCCATTGGCTTGGAGGGAGGAGCAGGATGGAGGAGGGGACGCAAACGCAGGCAGTCGGCCCGGTCTTCGTGGATACGACCCTTCGCGACGGAGGCCAGTCCCCGGGTGTTTTTTTCGACCGTCCCACCAAGATGGCGGTCGTCACGACACTGTCCCGGATCGGCGTCCGCGAAATCGAGGTGGGGACACCGTGCCTGGGAGATCAGGAGATCGCCGACCTGCGCGTTCTGCTCACCCTTCCGGTTCCCGCGGAGCTCTTTCCCTGGCTCAGGCCCATGGAGGAGGACTTCGAGTCGGCTCTCAGGCTGGGCTTTCGCCGGGTGCACCTCTCGTTTCCGACTTCGGAGGGGCACCTTGCCTCGGTGCGGGGGATGAACCGGATCGAGGCGCTCGAACGGGTTCGGCGATCGATTCTCCGACTGGGGTCAGAAGGCGTCCGCGTCTCGGTCGGCCTCGAAGACGCCTCGCGCGCCGACATGGGTTTTCTCGAGGATTTCGTGGGAGCGGTGCGGGAATCCGGCGGGATTCGCGTCCGGTACTGCGACACCGTCGGACGCCACCATCCCCTGGAAATTGCAGAACGCGTCGGAAGGGTGTCCGGGTGGGGTGTCCCGGTCGAGGTCCACTGCCACAATGACCTGGGAATGGCGACGGCGAACACGGTCGCGGCCTTTCACGCCGGGGCCCGATACCTGTCCACGACGGTGACCGGAGTCGGAGAGCGCGCCGGAAACGCCGTGATGGAGGAGGTGGCCTTCGCGCTCGCCTATTCGGGGCCCGTGGAGGCGGAGACCGGAATCGACTTCCCGGGTCTCGCCCACATCTCCCGGTGGCTCTATACCGCGATCGGACGGACCCTCTCTCCCTATCGTCCCGTCGTGGGCTCCCGCATCTTCCATCATTCGTCGGGGATCCATGTGGACGGCGTCATCAAGGAGCCGGCGAACTACGAGCTCTTTTCTCCCGATCTGGTCGGATCGAAGCGGAAGATCATCGTGACCCACCAGACGGGACGCGCGGGTATCCGGAATGTGCTCGAACGCATGGGGTACCGCCCGCCGCCGGAAATCCTGGATCGTCTGGTCCCCATCGTGCGGGAGGAGGGGTGGCGCCTTCGGGGGATTGTTCCCGCCCAGACCATCCTGTCCCATTTCATGGCGATCATCGAGGCCGGGCAGGGCGGATCCCCCGTGCGGCAGGGAACGTGATGGAACGCGTCGAAGCCCTTCTCGAGCGGCAGTCGACCCTTCCGGGATGGACGGCGGAGCACCAGGGACGTCTCGCGAAGAGCCAGGTCTTCCTGGCCGGGATCGGGGGGGTCGGAGGGGTCGTGGCCCAATACCTCGCGATGGGCGGGGTCGGGACGCTCGTCCTGGTCCATTCGGGGGATCTCGAGCTTCCCGACCTGAACCGGCAGACACTCATGGAGCGGTCCGGTCTGGGAAAGAGCCGGGTGGCCCAGGCCTCCGAACGCCTCTCCCGCCAAGTGCCCGAGTGCCGGGTCATTGCCATCGACTCCCGGATTTCGCCCTGGATGGAGAGTCTGGTCGCCTCCTCCGACCTTCTGATCGACGCCCGGACGAACTTCGAGGAGCGCTTTCTCCTGAACCGTATGGCGCGGAAGGCGGAAAAACCGCTTGTCTTCGCCGCGATGAACGGGATGGAAGGGATGGTGGTTCCCCTCCGTCCTGGAAGTGGGCCCTGTCTCGAATGCCTTTTCCCCGAGGGTGATCCGGAGTGGGATCCCCTGGGCTTCCCTGTCCTGGGAGCCATTTCGGGGGCCGTGGGGGCCATGGCGGCCGTCCTGGCCCTCCGGATCCTGTCCGGGTATGGACACGGAGCGGAAGACCGGATGACGGTCTTCGAGGGGATGGATCTTTCGACCCGTTCCTTTCGCGTGAAGAGAGGGCGCCACTGCAAGGCCTGCCGGGAGTCATAGGAATCGTCGGAAATCGTGACAATCTCATCCAGAAGAAGGGGGTGACAATGCGTATTCACATGAAGCGGGTCGGATCTTTGTCCGGTCTTGCCCTGGTTTCTGCCGTTCTGCTGCTGTCCGGGGTCCTGTTTCTCCCTCGGCCGGCCCTGGCCGGAAAGGCGCCGCTCCATGTGGCGGCGGCCGCGGACCTGATGCCGGTCCTGCCCCATCTTTCCCGGGCCTTCACGAAGAAGTCAGGCATCCCTGTGAAGATCTCCTGGGGGTCGACAGGGGAGGAGGCTCTGGCCATCCGCCACCGGGCTCCCTACGATCTCTTCCTCGCGGCGGACTCCGTGCATCCCGCAGGGCTTGCGAAGGCGGGGTACCTCGAGAAGAAGAGCCTGAAACCCTATGCGAAGGGGATTCTCGTCCTCTGGGTCTCGAAAAAAGTCCTCGTGGCGGGAAAGGCGCTTCCGAATACGGCGCTTCTCTCCCGGCCGGAGATCAAAAAATTCGCCCTGGCCAATCCCCGACTCGCTCCCTACGGTCGGGCCGCGCTCTCCTGCCTGCGTTCGAAGGGACTCTGGAGCAAGCTCAGGAAGAAGGCGGTCTACGGGAATTCCCTGGCCCAGGTCGCCCAGTATCTCAGGACGGGGACATCCCAGGCGGGCTTTCTCTCGGAGTCCCAGGCGATGGCTTTGGCCAAAAGCCGCGTGAAAGGCGACTTCGTGGCCCTCTCTCCGGCCTGCCATCCCTACCTGACCCAGGACATGGGCGTTGTCAGCCGATCGAAGAGGAAAAAGGAGGCCAACGCCTTCGAAGACTTCCTGATGTCGCCGGATGCCCAGGGTTACCTCAAGGAACACGGCTACCACTAGCGGACCGCCTGCGGTTCATTCGGGGAAAGGAGCGCTGACATGATTCACTCGGCCCTGTCGATCACAGTGGCGCTCTCTCTTTCGACGGCCACGATCCTCTCGCTCATGGCCCTTCCCCTTGCCGGCTGGATCGTCTTCTCGGGAGGGCGGGCCAGTGCCGTGGGGGAGGCGATCCTGACGCTGACACTGGTCCTTCCGCCGGCGGTTCTGGGCTATCTGCTTCTCGTGGCCTTCAGCCCCGAGAGTCCCCCGGGAGCCCTTATGGCGAGGCTTCTCGGCCACCCCCTCCCCTTCTCCTTCGCAGGACTTCTCCTGGCCTCCCTGATCTACAGCCTTCCTTTCGCGGTGGGGCCGGTCGCCCAGTCCTTCCGGCAGGTCCCCAAGGGGACCCTCGAGATGGCCCGGATCCTGGGTGCGGGTCCGCTCACCGTCTTCCGGAAGGTGGTGGTTCCCCTGTCTCTTCCCGGTATTGCGACGGGATGGATCCTGGGATTCGCCCATACCGTGGGGGAGTTCGGCGTGGTCATGATGGTCGGTGGCAACATTCCGGGGGAGACCCGGACCCTGTCGCTCAAGGCTTACGATGACCTCCTGTCGGCGGACGGGCAGGGGGGGTGGGAGGCGATCCTGCCGCTTTTGCTCTTTTCCTTCGGGGCGCTTCTGGCGTTGAACCTCGTGCGGAGGAGGGAAGCGTCCCATGCGCCCGATCCCACTCGAGGCTGATCTTCTTCTTTCGCGGGAGAGAGGACTCCCTTCCGGGGGGCGGGTCCGTCTCAGACTGGAGAAGGAGTCCGGGATCGTGGGAATCTGCGGTCCTTCGGGGTCGGGGAAATCCACGCTGATCCGCGTCCTTGCGGGTCTTCCGCCGCGGGGAACGGGAGTGATCCGGGTGGACGGGGTGGCCTGGCTCGACAGCGACCGGGGGGTCGACCTCTCGCTTTCGCAACGGCCGGTCTCGTGTCTTCCCCAGGGAGCCGTGCTGTTTCCCCACATGAATGTCCGCGAGAATCTCCTGTTTGCCCATTCCCTGTCGGAGAAACAGGGCAAGGGGAGGGGCTCTCTTGCCAGGTTTTCACTTTCAGAGGCTCTCCGCCGGTGGACGGGCACCCGGACATCTCCCCTCCCGGACCGGCTTCGGACCCTCGTGGAGCGCTTCGGCATCGGGGATCTTCTGGGGAAGGGACCCGGAGCGCTCTCCGGAGGACAGACGATGAAGGTGGCCCTGGCGCGTGCCTTCCTGAAGGACGCCCGCCTCTACCTGCTCGACGAGCCGCTGACGGGCATCGATCCGGAGGGGCGGACCCGTCTCACCCGGGAGGTCGCCGCCCTTCTCCGGGAGCGTTGCGCGATGGCCCTCTGGGTGACCCACACGCCGGGGGAGCTTTCTCCGGTGGCGGACGGCATGGTGGCTCTCTCCCTGGATCAGGGATCGATGGATCGGACCTTGGGGGAGGACCGACCCCCCGCGGGTTTTGATGTCCCGTTCGGGAGGAAGGTGGCCGAATGGAGACGGTGATGCGGTTCAAGGGAGGGATTTTTCTGGCGGGAATCCTGCTCCTGTTCAGTCCGGGGCGGGTTCTGGCCCACGGGACGGTTCCCCCCTCCATGGCGGCCCTGATGCCGGGACGGGTCATCTCCGTCATGGAGTCGGACTTCCTGGTGCCCCAGGGGTTCCGGAATCTTCCCGGGCCCATGTTCTACCTGAACCACGCAAAAGAGCTGGGACTGACAGCCGGCCAACGGGAAAGGATCCTCCGGATCGCCCGGACGATCATGCCGGAGACCATCCGGGAGGGACAGGAGATCGACCGCCTGAAACGGGAGGTCGTCCGGCTGTCGGATCCCCGGACTCCCTTCCGGGAGGCCCGCCTGCGGCGCCTCCTTCTAGCGATCGGAAAGAAGGAAGCCCAGGCGGATCTTGCCCACATCCGGGCCCACCGGGACTGCCTCCGCCTCCTCACCTCCGCCCAGCGCCGGACCCTTCCCGGCCTTCTCGGAAAGCCCTGAGTCCCG
>JAKADN010000032.1 GCA_021820445.1 Nitrospirota bacterium
CGGTCCGGAAGATTTTCTGGCCCGTCTGGGAGGGGACGAGTTTGCCCTTGTCCTATACGATAGGACAGGACCCGCGGAGATCGAGGAGTTCTGGAAAGCCCTCTCCCGATCCTTCGACAACCCGATCCTGATCGAGGAATTCTCGTCGGGCGTTTTTCAGCTCACGGCCAGCATGGGCGTGGCCCTCTCCGGGGAGGGAGGGCTTTCCCCGGGTGAGCTTCTGAAGCATGCGGACCAGGCGCTCTATTTTTCAAAGGAGAGCGGACGGAATTCCTGGAGCCTCTATACCTCCGCCCTGACCGAACGGGTCGAACGGACCTTCGGGATCCGTCGGGCCTTCCGGACCGGACTCGAGAGGGGAGAGATGTCTCTCTATCTCCAGCCCCAGGTCGACCTCCGCTCCGGAGAGGTCAGCGGGGCCGAGGCGCTCGTGCGCTGGAAGGACCCCCGGAGCGGGGAAATCCGCCTTCCGGGGTCCTTCCTTCCGGTCGTCGAGAACGATCTCTCGCAGGTCTCCCTCCTGGGGGAGTGGGTCCTTGAAGAGGCCTACCGCCTCCTGTCGACCCCCGACATGAAAAACGCGCACCTGTCGGTCAATATCGGAGCGCTTCATTTTCTGCACAAAAACTTTCTCGCCCATGTGGATTCCTTCCATCTCCGCCAGCCCGAAATCGGACCGAGGCTGACGATCGAAATCACCGAGGCGGTGGCGCTCTCCCATCTCGATCAGTCCGCCCGGACGATCCGGGCCTTGGCGGAGAGGGGCATCACCGTGTCCCTCGACGATTTCGGGACCGGTTTCGGCTCCCTCTCCTATCTGAACAACCTTCCCGTCAGGGAAATCAAGATCGACCAGTCCTTCATCCGCAACATGACCTTTCGTCCGGGGGATTTCGCCATCGTGAGCGGAACCATGCTGACGGCCGGGCTTCGCCAGATCCAGGTCGTGGCGGAAGGGCTGGAAAACCTCGAAACCGGACTGGCTCTTCTCCGGATGGGGTGCCATTACGCCCAGGGATTCGGAATCGGGCGCCCCATGCCCGTCCGCGCGTTTTTTTCCTGGAAAGATTCCTGGCACCCTCCCGAAATATGGCGCAAAGGGCGCCATTCCCATTTCCTTTACCGGGGGATCGACCTTCTCGTCGCCCAGGTGGAGCTTCGGGGGTTCAGGAAAGAGGCGTCGGTCATCGCAGGCCCGCTCCTTCCGGACGACCCCCGCCGACAGTCTCTTTCCCGGGTTCTCGAGCGGCTGCGGAAATGGCTGGGAAACGGGCTTCAGCGGTTTGGGACGATTTCGGCCTATCGTCGGATCGCCGCGCTTCTGGGCGAGATCGAGAGCCAATGGGGATCCGCGTCCGTCTCCCCGTCAGGGCCGGAGATGGGGGCCCTTCTGGATGAAATGGACAAAAGCTTCTCCGAGCTTGTCGATGCCGTGGATGTGGAAGGCCGCTGATCCCAAAAGACCCTTCCTTGTTCGTCTTTAACGGGAGGTCGGGTCTCTCGGGGGACGGGGTTTGCGAGAAAGGGCTGGATCAGGCCGGCGAGCGAAGGCTCTTGTAGAGAATCCAGATTATGAGCCCCATGAACGCAGGAACGAGAAGGAAGACGATCAGGTCCATGTTGAGCCGGGTGCGAGCCACCTCGTGGTCGATCGCGGCCTTCGGGGCTTCCAGAACGGCCAGCCAGGGGGCCTCGGTCATTCCCGTGAGTTCTCCCAGAAGGGTGGACCCGTAACGGAAGTCTGTCCCGTCGACGGGTGCGGAAAAGGAGCCCGATTGGCCGGAGTCGAAGCGGTCGAGGACGGTCTTGCGTCCTAAAGACAGGAGGTTCCTTCCGGTCAGTTCCGGATCGGAGGAGGCAAGAACCAGCCCGTCTCCGGACAGAAGATAGGATCGGCCGGGAGTGCCGTGGATTCGGGGAACCGGAAGGGCCGGCCGAAGAAGGGCGGTCAAATTCATGAGTCCCGCCAGGACTCCTCCCGAGCCGTCGTCGGAGCGGACCGTCCGGACGGCCACCATCAAAAGGACCAGGGGGTGCCTTCCCGGGACGACCAGCGGCTTGAAGCGGGTAAAGCCTCCGGTTTCGAAAAGCTTTTTCGCGAGCTCCCGGGCCTGGCCCAGAAAGGGATCGATATCCCGACGGTCGGTCCGGGCCAGCACTTTTCCCGACCGGTCCAGGACCGCCAGGCCGGCGAAGTTCGCGAGATCGCCTTCCTGACGCGAATGTCCGATGATTTCCTTCAGGTTTTCTTCGGTTGGAGCGTCCGGCCCCCTCCAGTTGAGCCGGCTGGCCGTGTCGGCGAGGTCCCGCATGTTTCCGACCAGGACTCCTTCGATGGTCCGGGCCATCCGGAGGGAGGACGGCTGAAGGGGGTTGCGGGTCATGTAGTAGGTGACCGCCACCTCCCGATAGTAAAAGACAAGGAGCACCAGAGCCGGAACCAGGGCAATCAGGACCAGAATGGCTCCAACCGTCCAGCGCCACCCTTCCCCGCCTTTTCCCTTCCGGGGAAGCGGGGGGGCCTCCTCGATCTGTGAGAACCGTTCGCCTTCCATCAGACTCCTCCGGATCCTCTCCCGGCCTGTGTCACCATTGTTCCTTTCGGATGTCGGCTTCAGGAAAACCCGCCAGCTGGAGGTAGTCCACCGTCCCCTTCACCATGTCCGGATGGCCGCAGATGTAGACCACCTCTCCGGAATGTCCGGGAACCAGAGAGGGAAGGAGATCGGGAACGCGTCCCGAGAGTCCCTCCCACCCGGGCTCCGGCCGGGAATGCATGACGACCAGGGAGAATCCCGGAACGGATTTGGCATATCCCAGAAGCTCCCGCTCGAAAATGAAATCCTCCCCTTTCCTGAATCCGTAAATCACCTTGATCCGTGGGGGAGATCCTGTTCCGAGCAATGTCCGGATCATCGACCGGAGCGGGGCGATCCCGCTTCCGGCTCCGACGAAGAGATGAGGCGCGGGATTCCCCTCCTCAAGCGTGAAGGCGCTCCCGTAAGGTCCCTCCACCAGGACGGGATCCCCGGGACGGGCGGCATGGATCCGGTTCGAGAAGTACCCTCCCTCCCCCACACGGGTGATGGTCAGCTCAAGATATCCCTTTTCGAGGTCGAGCGGGGAGGACGAGACGGAGTAGGCCCTTCGGACCGGACGGTCTCTTTCGTTCCTAAAGTCGGGAATCGAGGCCATGACGAATTGGCCGGCCTTGAACGAAAAAGAGGCCTCTCCCGGAATCGCGAGCCGGAACGTCGAGACGCGGGGAGTCTCCGGAATGATGGCTTGGATGCGGGTTTCGATGACGGGGCGTTTTGCCATGGTTCATTATCCTTCCTGAACGAAGCGGGAGTCAAACCTTCCGCTCCGGAGAGTTCACAGCTCTTCAAGATCCGAGTTTCAGATGAAAACCCTTGTGCCGGGCCCGGGCGATCACCCGCGAATAGACGAAGAGGGCGACCCCCGCATACAGAAAATCCAGAAGAAAGGCCATGATCAGGTCGCCGGTCGGGAGGCGTCCCGTGACGAGAACGCTGCGCATCCCCTCGAAGACGTAGGAGGCCGGAACCGCCTTCGAGATGGCGGCCGCCACCCCCGGAAGGACGGAAACAGGATTGAAGACGGCCGAGAAGGGCTGGAACAGGAAGATCACACCCCAGGCGAGCACCTCCGCCTCCTGCCCGAATCGAAGGATGACGGCCGTGGTCAGGATTCCCAGGGCCCATCCCATCATCAGGAGGGCCAGGATGAAGAAGAACAGGTGGAGGCCAAGGGAGAAGATCCGGAAGGAGAAGAGCAGATAGGCCAGGATCGCCGCGACCGAGGAGGAGAGCAGGACCTTCGCGATGCTCGAGAGAATGGCTCCGGCGACCACATGGAGGGGGGTGACCGGGGCGATCAGGAGATGGATCAGGTTCCGGGACCAGATCTCCTCGAGAAACATGACCGAGATCCCCTGCTGGGCCCGGTAGAGAAGGTCCCAAAGGAGAAGGGCCCCGAGAAGGGCCGTCACGGCGGAGGGCATGAAGGTCGGGATCTTTTTCAGATAGAGGGTCAGGAATCCCCAGACGAGAAGGTCGAGGAGGGGCCAGTAGAAGATCTCCATCCACCGTGGGACGGAACGGCGGTAGAGGACGATCTGTCGGAACAGGATGCCGGCCATGGGGCGCCAGGCCAGGAGAGGGACGGGCGGACGGGGACTATTCATCCTTCCCCCTCTTTTGCCCCACCATCTGGAGAAAGAGGGACTCGAGGTCTTCGGTCTCGAATCGGGACATGAGGTCGGACACGCTCCCGGAGGCGACGAGCCGGCCCCCGTTCATGAGATAGATGCGGTCGGAAAAACGCTCGACCTCCCGCATGTTGTGGGAGGTATACAAAAGGGTCATCCCCCGCTCCCGGACCATGGTCTGGAGGGTCGTGCGGAGCTGGGCCGAGACCTCCGGATCGAGGGTCGCCGTCGGTTCGTCGAGAAAAAGGAGCTCGGGGTCGTTGATCAGGGCCTTTGCGATCCCCATCCGGGCCACCTGTCCCGTGGAAAGTCGGCCGACGCGGACATCCCGGAATGAGGCGAGGTCCATGTCCCGAAGCAGTCTGTCGATCCGGCTCCCGATGTTCCGCATGTTGTAGATCAGGGCATAGGCCATCAAATTCTCCCGAACGGTCAGGGAATAGGGAAGGCTCAGGTCGGTCGAGGCGTAATTGATCCGGTGGGCGACCTTCCGGCGTCCGGTGGCCATCTCGTTTCCGAAGATCCGCACCGATCCAGAGTCCGGGACGAGGAGGCCCAGCATCATCTGGATCAGTGTGGACTTTCCCGCGCCGTTCGGCCCGACGATCGAGACGACCTCGCCCCGATGAAGGGCAAGGGTGACTCCGTCCACCGCCCAGGGACCCTCGTCCGCATAGCGCTTTCGGACATTCTCCGCCACGAGGACTTCGGGAGAGTCCGGTCCGGCCATCAGGAGGGCCGTCCGGGTGTCTTCAGGTTCTCGAAATGGATCAGATAGCGGTCTCCCTTGACTCCCCGCGTTCCCGCCAGTCCAAGGTACAGGTCGAAGGAAGGTCCGGTGGGCATACGGGAGAAGTGGATGGTGAAATGGCCGGGGGACCCCTTCCGGAAGACGGTTCCCGTCGAAAGGGAGGCCGTTCCTTCCCCGGCATTTCGGTTGGCGTCCACCCAGCGCGGCGTCCCGATCACGGCGAAGGAGAGTCCGGACCCGTCGGATCCATCCGATTTCGCGAGAAGGTCGAAGGAGGCGTCGAATCCCGTCTTCGCCTTGGAGAGCCCCGCCACCTCAAGGCGAAAGTCCGGCTTCTCGTAAAGAGCCACGGTTTTTCCGGAACCCGAGGGAAGGAAGGTATTGGGAGGAACGGGGAGCGGGACATGCCGGATCGCCTCCCCGTTCTTGTCGAGGGTCCGGTGGTTGGGGAGCGTCAGATAAAAGAAGACCGTGTAGACGACCACCCCTGCCATGACGAGGATCGAACCCCCTCCGAGGATGAGGAAGCTTTTGGGGAGATGGAGCTTTCCGTCCTTGGAAGGATCCTCTTTTTCAGTCGTGTTCTTTTCGCTCATCGCTCTTGCTCCGTCAAAAAATTGTAGGAAAGATCCTTCTCAGAACCGCACGCTGATTCCGGCCACGAGAGGAAGTATGGTCATGATGTTCCCTCCGACATCGAAGGCGGTCGGATCGGCCTCCCCGAAGACTCCGAGGGGGTATCCCGGAATGGAGAGGGAGAGTCCCGCCCCCACGTCGAGCAGTCCCCCGTAGGGATGGCCGGAGATCCCGGGCACATTGGAGACGGCCCAGTCCACCCCTCCCGCATCGATCCTCAGATAGGGCACGATGACCCGCCTGAGCCCCCAGCGCTCGGGGGTGACCTCGGGGATGTCCCAGGCCAGTCCGGTGCGGAGGATGAAGCCCGTCACGCTGGCCGAATTGGGCAGCGGCGGAATCGGCTGGGGACTCACATTGGAAAATCCTATGGAGCTCGACGAGAGCGCCGGGGCAAGCGTCGGCCCTGGGGTCATCTGGAAGTAGGAGAAGTCCCCCAGCCATCGGAGATGGGAGAGCACCGTGGCCTTTTGGCCTTTTTCAGGAAGATCCCCGAGGCGCCAGGAAACCTCGCCCCCCACGCCGAAGGCCTGGTCAATATACCGGGAGAGGCCTCCCCCCGGGAGAAGATAGAAGGAGTAGGTCGGGGAGACGCTCCACCTCTGTGTCTTTTTCCCGGCATGCGTCTTTTCCACCGGAGGAAGGCCCGGAGAGGCGGGAACGGCCATGGGAGGAATCCCGTCGGCGAGCGCTCCGGAAAAAGGGAAGAGCATGAGGCAGAGAAGCAGGCCGGCAAGGGCCCCGATCCCTCTCATGGAAGATCCTTGGAGGGAAGGTGATGGGTCACGGGATCGAGGTTGACCCCCTCGTCGTGCTTGAGCTGGGCGATCGCGATTCCCAGATCGGCCTGGTCCCGGACCAGGGCGGCCCTGGCGCTCGCCAGATCACGCTCGGACTGCGTCACCGCCACCGAAGTCCCGGTTCCGACACGGAACTGGTTTTCCGCCAGATAAAGATTCTGTTCGGCCTGACTGACGAGCTCCCTGTCGGCGGCGATCTTCTGGTCGTCGGTCCGTATGTTGAAGATGTCGGTCTTGACCTCGACGATGGTCTGCTGCCGGAGATCCTCGCGCTGGAAGAGTGTCTGCTTCATCTGGGCCCGGGCCTGCTGGGTCTGTTTCACGAACTGGAATCCGTTGAAGATGGGAACGGTCAGGGTCGTTCCGACGGACCAGTTGTAAACGAGGGGAAAGAATTCGCTGTCGAGGCTGTAGGCGCCGACGGTCTGGACCGTCGGGAAAAACTGCGCCTGGTTGAATTTCACCACCTGCTTCTGGGCCAGGGCCTGCTGGGTGATCTGTTCGAGGTCCGGACGATTGCGCAGGGCCACTGCCACCGCCTGATCGGGAATCAGGACCGGAACCGGAAGCGAAAGGAGCGGGACCGCCCGGTAGGGGCTGTTCGAGACGACCCCCATGGCCCGGTCCAGGGTCAGGCGGTCGACCCGCAGCTGGTTTCTGTCGGTGACCTTCGTCAGGAGGGCGTTCGAGAGGTTCACCCGGGCGTTCAGCACATCGTAGGTGGTGGCGACCCCGTCCTTGTAGCGAATCTCCGCCACCTGTTCCTGGAGCTTGTAGTCGTCGATCGTCAGATCGTCCACCCGGATGAGCTTCTGGTCCTTCAGGACCAGGAAGAAGGCTTTTTCGACGTTCAGGACCGTGTCCTGGAGGGTCCGGCTGTACTGGCTGCGGCTGGCCCGGTAAAGATGACGGTTCTGGAGGACCTGGGAGCGTCTGCGCCCGAAGGAGAAGAGAGTCTCGGAGAGTGTCAGCTGGGCCTGGTAGAAATCATAGTTCACGGGAGATTCCGGAATGGTGAAGGGAAATCCCGGCTGGGGTCCGAAGTTTCCGGTCTCGCGCGTGTAGGTCGAGGAACCGGAGAGGGTCGGATAGTACTGGCTCTGGGCCACCCCGATCCCGGCCTTCGAGGCCGCGATCCCCTGCTGGGCCGCTCCCAGGCCGGGATAGGTCCGGAGGGCAATCCGGAGGGCCTCCCGGAGGGTGAGACGGTAGGGGCGGTCTCCGGGAGTCCCCGAGACGATCTGTGTCAGGTTATCCTGGGCGAGGGCCTCCGCTCCTGAAAGAATGGGTTCAAGAGCATAAGAGATAACCGATATCGAAAATAAATAAAAACAAAAAACCGCCCCATGACAAAACTTCAAACGCCTCTCTCCGGACAGGTATTTGAATATAATTAATAAATTATTAAAAAAAGAGATTATTGAATATCCGGGACGATAAATATTATAATCAATCAAGAGTGAATTCTTGGTTGGCCTCCGAAAGAGTCGCCGGCCCCATTTCGTATTCGGCCGAATCATAATTTTATGGAAGGACGTCGCATGACCCTCTCCCAGATCCATACCTTTCTCGTCGTCAGCGAATCCCTGAACTTCACCAAGGCCTCCCGCATTCTTTCCGTGACGCAGCCGGCCGTCAGCACCCAGATCCAGCTTCTGGAAAAGGAGCTGGGGGTCAGCCTTTTCAATCGTCTCGGACGCCGCGTCTACCTCAGTCAGGCGGGTTTTCGCTTTCGGGACCTGGCTCTTGAAATCATATCACGTGTCGACCGATCCCAGACACTCCTCCATTCCTTCACGCCCCTCACGAAGACCGATCCCCTGCGGCTCGGAACGGGGTTTGGCGTCCGTCCCGAAAGAGAGAAATACCTTCAGCACTACCTGCACGGGACATTCCAGAAGCGTGTCCCCATCAAGGTTCTCCAGGCTCCGGAGCCCCAGCTCGTGGCCGAGTTCGACAAGAAGCAGGCGGATATCGTGATGTTCTACAAGTTCGACAAGGATCCGTCCCCCCTGGCGGGCTCGGGCGTGATCGAAATGCAGATCGAGAAGACCAATACCCTCATCCTGGGATCTCCAGGGCTTCCGAAGGACAAATGGCGTCGGGATCTCCGTCTTCTCGAATCCTTCCCCCTGCTCCTTCCTCCGAAAACGAGCCTGCTCAGAAAGGAGCTCGACCAGAAGCTCGCCTCCCTCAATCTGAACGTCAAGCCCGGAATCGAGACGACCGATGCCGACTTCATCCGGAAAGCCCTCTTGTCGGGGTTCGGCGTGGGAATCTTCCCCGCAAGCCTCTTCCGGCAGGAAATCGAAAGCGGAGAGCTGATCGGCCTCTCCCTCCCCGAAGTCTCCTACCCCTGCTCCCTCGTGGCCTACACCCGCGAAGACGAGGACCGGCAATCCCTGTCGGTCAACTATGTCGCCCTGCAGATTCTGGGGGCGGGCTGGCCCGATACCTGGGCCAACGAGAAACGATAGACGTCCCTATTCCGGAATGTTGGGAGTGATCTGCTCCCACTCCCGGGGGCCCGGGAAGGCCGGGCCTTTCCGGGGTTTGGACTCCCGCCACGTGTGCAGGGAATAATAGAGAAGCGGAATCAGGACCAGGGTGAAGACGGTGGCGAAGGTCAGTCCGCCGATCACCGCCCGCGCCAGCGGCATGCTGTTGGAGCTTCCCACCTCGAGTCCGATCGCCATGGGCAGGAGTCCCGTGACCGTCGCGATGCTGGTCATCAGGACCGGCCGAAGCCGGGTGATTCCGCCCTTGACCACGGCCTCTCCGATCGACAATCCCCTCTCCCTGACCAGCTTGTTGGTATAGTCCACCAGAAGCACCCCGTTGCTGACGGCGATACCTCCTGTCACGATCACCCCCATGAAGGCGATAGAAGAAAAATTCGTTCCGGTCAGGAAGAACATCCAGATGACGCCGGTCAGCCCCAGGGGAACGGTGAACATGATGATGAAGGGGTCGAGGAAGGAGCGGAACTGGATGGCCAGGACCATGTAGACCAGGAAAAGAGAGGAGAGAAGAGCGACGAAGAGGGACAAAAAGGTCCCCCTCTGCTCGGCGATCTGTCCGGCCAGATTGATCGTGAAGCCCTCCGGAAGGGAGGTGCGCTTCATGAGAACGGCGAGATCCTTCGCGATGTCCCCCAGGGGGCGTCCCACGGGATTGGCGGTGATGGTGATCAGTCGGGTCATGTATTTCCGGTCGATCTCGTTCGGCGAGCTTCCCAGTTCGATGGTCGCAATGTTCCGAAGAAGGATGGGGCTCCCGCTGGGGGTGGTCAGGAAGACGTTCTCGAGATCCTCGAGGGAATGCCGGAACGGACGGTCGAACTGGACGATGATGTTGTATTCGTTGCCCGTCTTCGGGTCGGTATAGATCGACGGGTTGTTTTCGTTTCCGACGAAGCTCCAGAGAACGGTTGAGGCGATGTCCGAGACGGACAGACCCACCATCCTTGCCTTGACCCGGTCGATCTTGACGTTGTAAGTGGGATAGTGGAAATCATTGGGAAGAACCTGGACATCCCCTACCCCCGCGATCTTTTTCATCCCGCGCGCGAGACGGTAAGCCAGATCCTCTCCCGTCTTCAGATCGTATCCGTACACCTCGATGTTGATGATCCCCTGGTATCCGAAATTGATGATCCGCTCGATCAGCCCTCCGGGCATGAAATAGATCCCGACTCCGGGAAACTGTCCCGAGACGGCCTTACGGACCCGTTCCATGGCCTGGTCGGAGGTTTCACTTCGTTTGTAAGGCTCCACGAGGTTGACCTGGATGAATCCGGTATCCGGGCCCGTATTGCTGGTAAAGACCGAGGCCGCCCCGTTGGTTCCCCGTCCCGCGGTGCTCCGGAGGCCGATGTTGGAAGCGATGAGCCGGACTTCGCTTTGGGGGAGTGTCCTCCGGATGAGTCCCTCCATCTCCTTGGCCGTTTCGGTGGTGACCTCGATCCGCGTCCCGGGGGGTTCCTGGATATTGACGGTGAACTGGCTCTCGTCGGGGGCGGGAAAAAACTCCGTGCCGATCCCCTTCAGAAGCGGCAGGGACAAAAGGAAAAGGGCCCCGAGGGAGAAGTAGACCTTTTTCCGGTGGTGAAGGGAAAAATCCAGGAGACGCTTGTAGGACTGCTCCGTCCGGTGAAAGAGGCGGATCAGGAAGTTTTCCCGAAGGGGTTCCCCCGGGACCGAGGTCTTCAGAAACCGATAGCAGAGAAGGGGTGTGACGGTCCGGGAGACGAAAAAGGAGGCAAACAGGGCGAAGGTGATGGTCAGGGCCATGGGGGTGAAGAGCAGACGGCCGATGCCTTCCATGAAGACGATGGGAAAAAAGACGATGACGGTCGTGATGGTCGAGGCCAGGATCGGCATCGCCACCTCCCGGGCGGCGGAAAGAAGGGCCACGGGACGCGATTCCTCGCCCAGTGAGAAGTGGCGATAAATGTTCTCGAGCTCGACGATCGAATCGTCCACGAGCCGGCCGATCCCCAGGGCCAGCCCGCCGAAGGTGAAGATGTTGAGGGTTTCATGGGTGAAGTAGAGAAAGATGAGGGCCACGAGAGCGGAAAGAGGAATGGCCGTCCCGATGATGAAGGTGGCCCGGAGGCTTCCGAGAAAGAGGAGGATGACGAGGACGGCCAGGATCGCCCCCTGGACCGACTCGTGGTAGAGGCCACGGATCGACTGGCGTATGTAGGTGGACTGGTCGAAGAATGTGTCGAGATGGACCCCCGGCGGAATGCCCCGGAGATGGGGGATCGCCTTCCGGACGGCGTCCACGACCTCCACGGTGTTCGAGCCCGGTTGCTTGTTGACGGCCAGGTAGACCGCGTTTTCTCCGTTGACTCGGACGATGTTGGTCTGGGTTTCGGCAGAATCCTTCACCCGGGCGAAATCCTTGACGAAAACAGGCACAGTGCGGCCGTCGGGGGTCGTTTGGGTGGCGACGGGAACATTCTTCAGGACATTGACCAGGTCGTGGGAGATCTGGTTGTTGGTGAAGAGATTGTAGTCCTTGGAACCGATCTTGATATCGCCCGAGGGCAGGATCAGATTGGCCAGATTGATCGCATTCACCACCTGGATCATCGAGAGGTTCCGAGCCAGGAGCTCGCGCGGGTCGACATTGATGTTGATCTGGCGGACCTTTCCGCCATTGACCGTCGCCTGGGAGACGTTGGGAAGCTGTTCGAGCTGGGGTTCGATGGTGTTGTAGGCCAGGTCGTAGAGCTGGATCTGGTTCATCGAGGGATTCGAGACGGTCAGGGAAACCACCGGGATGTTCGCAATGTCGAACTTGAGAATGAAGGGCTGCTGGATGCCCGGCGGAAGCTGATTTTGGATCTGGGAGATCTTCTGGACGGCCTGGACGAGTCCCCCGTTCAGGTCCTTCCCCCAGTTGAACCAGACCTGGATCGAGGAGACCCCCATCCGGGACTGGGACTGGATGTGGCTCACATCGTCGATCGTCGCCAGAGTCTTTTCGAGGGGGTAGGTGACGCTCCGCTCGACGTCGACGGGGGAGGCGCCGGGATAGATGGTTCCGACGATCAGAACCGGGACGGCCAGATTCGGAAAAAGGTCGATGGGGAGCCGGCTGACCGACTGGGCCCCCATGAGGACCAAAAGCATCGACATCATGAAGATGGCGATGGGATTTTTCAAGGCCAGACGGGTCAGCCACATAAAACGGGAACCCTTCCCCCTGGAGGGCGATCAATAGCCATTCTGAGGAACGACAGGCCGGGATTGGACATGGTCTCCGTCCTCGAGGTGCTCCTGGCCGGCGACGACGATCGTTTCCCCGGCTTCAAGGCCCGCCTTGATTTCGGCATTCTTCCGGCCGATGAAGCCCACGGTCACTGCATGCTTTCTGGCGATCCCCTGCCCGTCGACGGTGTAGACCCAGGTCTTGCTCTGGCGCGAGAGAATCGCCCCCTTGGGGATGAGGAGGACATTTTTGTGTGTGGCCAGGTTCAGGACCGCCTTGGCGAACATTCCGGGTTTCAGGACGCCGTCCTTGTTCGGCATGTCGATTTCGATGGCCAGGGTTCGCGTGGAGGTGTCGAGGGCCGGATTCATGCGGGTGACCTTGCCGGGAAAGAGCTGGCCCGGAAAGGCGTCCACCATGACCTTCACGGGAAGTCCGATCCGAAGGTAGCGGATGTCCCGCTCCGGGACATTGACCACGATCTTGACGATATGGGTGTCGACCACCGTGAAGAGCGGGTTGGAGTTGGCGGAAAGGGCGGCGGTCGTCGCCGGAATCGTCGCTCCCGGATCGACCATCCGGTTATAGATATATCCGTCGAAGGGGGCGACGATATCGGCGTAGGAGAGCATCTTCCGGGAGTAGTCGACCGAGGCCTGGGCCTGGCGGCACTGGGAGGAGGCCAGATCGTAGGAGTCCTTCGAGACGAGGTTCTTCGCCAGGAGGGCCTTGTAGCGGTTCGCGTTCAGGCAAACGTAGTCCCGGTTCGCCTGGGCCTGGTGGTACTGGGCCTTGAGGGTCGTGCTGTTGATGTGGGCCAGGAGCTGCCCCTTCTTCACATGATAGCCCCGGCGAACGGTGATGTTGTCGAGATAGCCGCTCACCTGGGCATAGATCGCCGCCTGGTTGATGGGCTGAATGTCCGCCGTCAGGGTAATGATCTCGGAGATGTCCCCCTTCCGGACCGGCATGACCCCCACGACCTCGGCTGCGGCAATCTTTCCCCGGGCCCCCGTCTTCTTCACTGGCCGGTGAATGAACCGGACGGCGACGATGACGAGAAACACCACGATTCCAAGCATAATGGCCATACGGCCCACGCGTCGATTCACTTTCCCTGCTCCTCACGGTTTTTCCGCCGTTTCGCTTCGGTCAGCGGATCGAGACCCGAGTCCCTGATCAGTGTCGCCCGGGCAATCTTGTATCCGTAGACCGCCTGGACGACCTGGGCCCTGGCGGCCGCGAGATCGGCTTCCGCCTGGGTCAGGGCGACGGCGCTTCCCACTCCCACCTGGTATTGCCCTGCGGCGAGCCGGAGGCTTTCCTTGGCCTGGCTCAGAAGATCCTGGGTGGTCTTGATCCGTTCCATCGCCGTATTGAGATTGTAGATATCCTGCCTGATCGCCGCCACGATTCCGACCCGGACATTTTCTTCGGCATCCCTGGCGGCGAGGGTCGTTTTCTGGGCCTGACGTTCCTGGTGAACCGTCAGAAAGCCCGAAAAAATCGGGATGGAGATCGTGGCCCCTGCCGACCAGTTGTAGGTCAGGGGAAAGAACATGCTGGCGTAGGTGTACCCTCCGGTCATGCCGATGGAGGGCATGTAGGTGCTTTCATAGTAGCGTTCGTTCTGAAGGTCCGCCTTTTTCTGGTTGACGGCGGAAGAGAGGTCGGGCCGGTTCCGCAGAGCCTGTTCGATCAGCTTTTGATAGTCCGCACTGAATGGAACGTAAGCCAGGTCGGTCTCGACGCTGTAGGAGACGCTGGACTCGATTCCCATGGCATTGTTCAAGGCGACCCGGGCCGTTGAGACATTGTTTTTGGCCGTGATGAGATTGAGCTGGGCGTTGGAGAGATTGACCCGGGCGTTCAGGACGTCGAACTTGGCGGCCATGCCGATCTGGAATTCGGCCTGGGCGACCTGGAGCTGGGCCTTGTAGTCGTCGACGGTTTTTTTGGCCGCCTCGACGAGAAGAAGATTCTGGGCCAGGGTGTCGTAGGCGGTTTCGACACTGGAAAGCAGGTTCAGAAGGGTCCATCGGGCCTGGTCCTGGGACGACTTGTAGGCGTATTTCGCCTGCCGGACCTGGGTGATTCGCTGACCGAAGGTGAAGATCGTCTGGGTCAGATTGAAGGACGCCTGGAAAAAGTTGTAGGCCTGGTTCGAGTTCGGAGGCAATGCCACGTAGAAGGACTGGGGAATGCCGGGAGATATCACAAAGTTTCCGGTCTCGTAGTTGTATCCCGCCCCGGCGGAGAGGTGAGGCATGTAGTTCGACAGGGCTTCCCCGATGATCTCCTTGTTGGCCTGGGCGGTGTGGAGCATCTGTCGATACTGGGGATGGTGGTCGATCGTGATGGACATCGCCTCAAGAAGCGTGAGGCGCGAAGGAAGCTGGACGGCGTTTTCTTTTTTTGGAGCAAGAAGATAGGTGTCGTTCCCCGAAGAGTTTTCCATCGGGGCCCCCAAAGCGGAGTGGTTCCAGTAGCCGCCGACACACAGAAAAAGCGCGAGTCCCAGGAAAAGAAATTTGTTCCCTCCTGGGATTTTGGTTCTTCCACTTTTCCTAAAAGAGCGAATTTTCTGTCTCATCGTCCTTGTCGATCAGAAATAGAAGGTCGTTCCGGCCAGGATCGGAATGACCGTGATGACCTGGGATCCGAGAAAAAGCCACTGGGAACGGACCTCCCCAAAAAAAGCCATGGGAATGGCGCGAGGTCGCCCTTCGATTCCGATTCCAATGTCCTCCAGAAGTCCATCGGGATGTCCCGTCTGAGGGCCCGCATCACTGAAGCTGGGAAAAACTCCTCCGGTATCGGCTCGAAGGTAGGGAAACCAGGGCTGATAGCGAATCATCTGGGGAATCCATCGTGTCAGTTCGAGCTGGGCCCCCAAATAGGCCTGAAGATACTGGTTTGAGGGGCCGGCTCCGGAAATCACACTGGAATGGAGCGGCGGGGAGATATGGGGGGTATTGAGGAGGTAGCCGAGTCCCCCGAGGAGACGGATCCCCCGAGAGATTCCATAAGACAATTCGCCTCCTCCCCCGACCCCGTTCTGAAAGAGTTTGATAGGGGCCGGGGTCTGAAGGACATCGTACTGGAACATGATCGACAGGCCGAACTTTCCGGTCTGGGAGGCGTAGGGTTCTGAGACCCCGTCGTCCTGGTTCGCGGGTCCCGGGGAGGTTGCCGTAGTTGACGTCTGGGGGGGAGAGGCACCCAAGGCGGTTCCGATTCCCAGCAGCGGGACAATCCCGAAAAGAATGACGAGAGACAGGAGACGGAAGACGCGGGGGTTCTGTCTTCCGGATCGGGTTGTCCGGAGGGCAAAACAGGCGAAGGATCCCCCTGAATCTTGATCACGATTTCTTGCAATCCGGGGAAGCTCCACCAGGACAGTCCCTCTTTTTTCAAAATCCTTCGGAATCACCGACAATCCGGTTGACTGATTGACCAATTAACGAAGAATCTAGCACCCTCTCCGATCTCTCGTCAATTCACGGAAAGAAAAATTGCGGCCCGCATGAAAGACGGCCAGGAATCATGAGGGGAAAAAGAAAAAGATGAACCGGCGAAGTTCGCAGAAACCTGAGGGAATTGGAAATTCCCGGAAGGGCGTCCCTCCGGGAGGAAGGAAGGACGCACAACTCGGGTCAAGCAGGCAGGAATGAGGAATTGATGATGGGCTTCAGTCGATCTCCCAATGGATCAGAAACTCCCCCACCCCATTCTGGACGAGATTGGCCTTTTTGAACCATTTCTGGGCGAGGGCCGGATCCTTGGGAACGCCGTCTCCGTGGGCATAGGCGGTGGCCAGCGCCTTTTCGGCCGGAGCGTAGTTCTTGATGGCTGCCTCCCGAAACCATTTGATGGCTTTGGCAGGGTTTCGTTCGACCCCCTGTCCCTTGTCGTAGAGGAGGCCGATCTGGTAGGCCGGGGCGGGATCGTTCTGAAGGGCGCTCTTCCGGAACCATTTCAGGGCCCGGGCCGGATCCTTCGGAACCCCCCATCCCCGGAGGTAAAGGATGCCGAGGTAGTATTGGGCCTTTGCGTCTCCGGCCACGGCCGCCGGACGAAACCATTTCGCCGCCAGGGCATAATTTTTCGGAACGACGATTCCCCGCGCATAAAAGGAGCCCACATTCCTCTGGGCGACCGTCAGGTTGTGCTGGGCTGCCTTCCGGATCCAGACGAAGCCGCGTCCGCTATCTTTGCCCGACTGCACGAGGAAGACGCCGTATTCGTTTTCGGCCCAGAGGTCACCCCCATGGGCCCCGGTCCTGAGATCGTAGAGATCGAGGCGATTGTGCCGAAGAGATTCTTCCTTCAGGTGGATCGCCTCTTTCTTGTCCATCGCTGCTTGGGTGATCCCGGGGAAAAAGGCGACTGCGAGAGTCGCCCCCAGGAAGAGAAGAAGAGATCGTTTCATCGGACGGCTCCTGCCACCTTGTTCTTTCCTGGTTGGCCGATCGATCGGAGGGTCTGGTCGAGAGATGTGAAAAAATCGTTGTAGAACGATTGATCCGTCACCGTATTTTCAGGGCGTTCCACAGTGTGGTATTCCGTCCCGACCGGGAAGAGAGGAATGATCCACAGAAGATGCCACCAGATGCGCTCCTTCTGGTACCGGATCTTCTTTTCGTTGGCCGACAGGGCGACGAAGGTCGCGTTGCCGTCCTTAGGAAGAAGGTTGACCGTCGCCGAGATCTCATAGCTGACCTCGGAGTCCGAGGTGTCCTGCATCTTCCGGTTGGCGAGGATGAGTCCGTTGTCGAGGCTGGTCTGGCTCGCGTCGATGATGAAACCATGGGAGACGAGAGCCTGCTTGGAGGCGTTGAATACCGTGTTCTCGGGATAGGAAACGAGCTTTCCGTTTCCGGCGGACCCGTTCATGTCCCGGAAGGCCCCGTTGTAGGGGGTGGAAGAAGAACAGGCCGCCACGATGAACAAGCCAGCCATTAATAACGAAAGGCGAATCCAGGATCCGGTCATTTTATCTCCTTGATGGGGGTTGATGATAAATTGCCAGGTCATGATCGGCAAAACTCAGGGATTCCCGAGTCGATCGAAGCCGGCTCCTTCACATGAAAATTGTTCATGAAACCAAGTCCTGTCGGGTTCTCCTCCGGATATGCGGCCCCTGTTCTACATCCAGCCGAAGGCCATCTGAAGAGAGACGATGTGGTCCGGATTCAGCCCTGGAATCGGACTGGCCTCTTCCGTGTAGTAGGAGGCATTGACTTCAAAGGCCCAGAGGTCGACTCCGATTCCGACGGTGGGATAGCCTTCATACACACCGGCCGAAAGGGTCAGGATCTCGGGAAACTTGTACTGGACTCCAAAGCGGGTGTGGAGCCAGAGGGAATCTCCGGTGTAGTAGAGATAATTGGTCAGGTCGACGTAGTCGATGTCGGCCAGAAGGTGTCCGAATCCGATATCGGGATTGATTCCGATTCCGGCGTTGATGATCTGCGGAAGGGATCCCGCCGCTCCGAAGCTGGCCGTTCCGACATTGAGGATCGAGGCTCCGAGGGAGGGATTGAGGGGAAGGTCGAAGTTGTAGATGGCCCCGAGGTTCCCGAGAACGCCGAAGCCCCGGGAAAGATCTCCCGAAAGGGTCCCGGAAATGTTGCTGGCCTGGGCGACGGTGAGCGACGGGACGTTCTCGAACATTTGATACAGTCCCATCAGCGTGCCGCCGACCTGAAGATGATGGTCGAAGAATCCGTAGGCCCCGCTGATGACGATCCCCGTGTCCGAAAGGGCCGCGAGGGAAGCGAGGTTGTTCGTTGTGGGAGAGGCGTTGGCGACTCCCAGCATCTGGTTGTTGGAGAGGATCCCGATCGCAAAATCGTGGGTCGTGAAGTTCGAGTAATCGCCGATCCTGGCATAGAGGCTCTGTCCGGCGATGTTGTTGAAGGCGTTGACGTAGCTCGAGGGATTGCTCGTGCTGGCCCCGGTGAGGCTGTTATAGAGATCGGGATACAATCCGGGATAGGAGATGTCCGCCGATATGTTCAGGATCTGGAAGGACGTCTTCTCGATGTTGTCGAGTCCGGCCGGATTGTAGAAGGGCGCGTTGGAATCGTTGGCGACCGCGGTGAAGGCGCCGCCCATGCCTTCGACCTGGACCCCCTGGTAGAGAAGCGGGAACTGCTGGAACAGGGCGGTTCCAGCCACTCCGGAGGGGCCCGCCAGTGCGGGGGCCGGATGGAGGAAGAGTGCCAGGGCGGAGAGAGAGGCCAGGGTTCCGGATATCACGCCGGTCAGTCGGTTGTGATGTCTTCGGATCATCGTGCGTCCTTGGATGGAGGGTGTCGGATCGGCCGGTGGTCGTGTCTTCATAGCTGGCTCAGATACCAGGCGATACCGTTTTGGTTGATCGACAAGTTACTGGCGCTCGTGCCGGAGGCATTATTCCAGCACCCGGAGGTTGCATTGCTGGCAGAACACTGGCTCAGGGAGTTCAGGAACTGGTAGAAGGACTGGACGATATTTTGGTTGGCGGTTCCCAGAGAGGTCAGGAAGAAGGGAAGGGCATTCAGGGCGTTTTCGCCATTGGGAATCGTGATTGTGGCCGTTCCGCAATTGGTGGTGCTGCTGCAGGTGGCCCCCAGAATGTTTGCGATGTTCTGGAGACGGTTGGGGGCATTTGTGCCGTTCGTAAGTTCACTCGCCAGGGTCGATTCCTGCGATGACAAGGATGTTGTGCTGCATCCGGTGAGCCCTCCTCCGTGCACCGTGCAGGTTTCCCAGGTGCTGTTGGCATACACGATCCCGGTCTCGTACTGGGCGACGGCCAGGAGGTAGACGGCCGAGGCCAGAAGGATCGAGGAGGAGTCCGGGCAGTTGGTCGCGACCGAACTCGGTCCGGAGCAGGGCGTGTTGGCCAGGACCTGGATGGCGGTGGCCAGATTGTCGAGATAGGTGGTGTTGCAGGTGTTGTTGGAGAGACACGGAATGGCCTGGACCACCCCTTGAAGGACGTTGTTTGAACTTGGGTTGGAATTAACGAGATTCAGGACGGTCGAGAGGATCTGGGTGATCGTAGCCCCGGCGGTCGTGGAGGCGGTCGCCGTGGAAAGGCCGGTGACGGTCGCTCCGGTTGCCGTGTTCCCCATGGCGATGTAGGCATCGGCGTCGGCGTTGGCGATGTCCGCGTTGACGCAAGTGTTGTTCGGGCAATAGGGCGCAAGAACGGCGATCGCTCCGGAATAGTTTCCGCTCGCGATGTCGGAGTTGGCGACCTGAAGGGCTCCCAGCGCGGTTCCCGGGCTTCCGGAGCCGTTTCCAAGCATGTTCCCGTTCCCGCAGGAGGAAAGGGCGAGAAGACCAAATGTCA
>JAKADN010000111.1 GCA_021820445.1 Nitrospirota bacterium
GCGAAGATGTTCTTGCACGTCATGTTGAAGAACGAGAGTGGCTTGAATCGAGGCTTGCGGAGACGTTTTCCGGCCCGACGGTTGTCGTGACGCATCACGCTCCGTCTGCGAGGTCGAACCGTCCTATATTTGCAGGTTCCCGAATCTCAGCGGCTTTCTACTCGAATTTGGAAAATCTGATCGAGAAAACGCAGCCCGACCTCTGGGTTCATGGGCATATGCACAATTCGAGCGATTATCGGATCGGCAAGACTCGTGTGGTCTGCAACCCCTGTGGTTATTCGGAGGGAGAGAATGAGGGTTGGATTCCGACTGCTATGGTGGAGGTCTGATGATGAGAAAGCATGTCGTCAAACGACGCCCGGGATTCCCTCTGGAAATACGGATACATTCTCACCGAGCAGGAACGGACGGTTCTCGACCGGTGGGACCGGGGAGAGATTCCGGCACTTGAAGCCGTGGAGCTTCTCCTGAAAGATCACCTTGGGGGCACCTTATGAACGAGGAGAGTAAGATCCTGAGACTTCCTTCCAATAGGACTGGCCGGGAGGGGACCTCCACGGGACCACGGACCTCCTCCGGGCCCTGATGGAGCATGTGGCCTTCGACCCCGACAAGGACCGCCTTTTCTCCGTGGGTGACCTCGTGGACCGGGGCGAAGACAGCCCCGGAGGGCTCACCCTTCTCCTGGAGCCCTGGTTCCATGCCGTCAAGGGAAACCACGAGGACATGATGATGGACTACCTCCTCCCCCGGGCCCAGCAGAAATACTCCATGGAATCCTTCGACGGGAAGCCCGACCACGCCTTCCTCTTTAACGGAGGGGAGGCATGGTTCGGAGATTACCGGATGCCGACGGATGTGAAGAAGAACCTGGAATCCCTCCCTTTCCTGATCGTGGTTGGGGAGGGAGAAGAACGTTTCCATGTCATCCATGCCGACCTGGTGCGAAACTTTCTGGATCCGGTCTGGGGATCGGCCTCGCTTCCCGCAGATGGGGGGACCGCACCCACGGGACAGGGATTGACCGGCCGGATGGAGGTCCTGTTCTTTACCGACTCCGAGATCGATTCCGGTCTCCCCTGGGAGGAATCCCGGTACATTCCGGGATTCGACAATTTCGGGACGGTGGCGGATTCGCTCACCTGGGACCGGTCCCTAGTCCATGCGATCAATCTCCAGAAGCGGGGCAACCCTGTAGAGGGCCTGTCCCTTGAAACCCCGGGACTGTCTCAGACCTACTGCGGACATACCCCGCTCCGGAAGCCCCTTCTGGCCGCCAGCCACCGGTTCATCGACACCGGAGGGTATATCCGAAAAAGCCTCGATTCGGGTCTCTCCCTGGCCGAGGCACTGACGGATCGGATCTGGACGGCAAGGATACACCCGGACGGGAAAATCAAGGTCGAGGAACGGACTTTTGACCGGATTGAGTGTTGAAAAAGGATATCCACAGAGGAGGACACATGCCGAACATCACGTTCGATTTGGATGAAGATCTGCTTCGAGAAGTCAGGGTCATCGCGGCCCGGTACGACACATCTCTCAACGCCCTGGTTCGGGACTACTTTCTGCATCTGGCACAATCCGGGCTCGCATCCGAAGGAAACCTGAATGGAAACCTTCAAATGCTGTTCCGGTATTCCGTCGGGCACATGACCCGGAAGGAGGCACGCGAAGCCCTTGGCGTCAACGATGTTCGCTTGACGCAGCTTATGCGAATGGCCGGATTTCCGCCGCCCCGGTCGCCAAAGGCCGAGGAGGACGCCCAGGTCGAGAAAGCCGTGGAATTCTTTGGAGACTTCCTTCCTGACCAGAAAGGGAAACCCGATGAAGAAGAATCCGGACGACGATAACTCGCGGCTCGATGAGTTGTTCCGGCTACTCTCGGCCGGAGAAATCAGCCGCAGCCAATTCGAGGAAGCCACAGGTCAAGAATGGTGGTGGGGAGACATCCTGGAGGGCTTGGGAAAAAGGATTCTCCCCTACCCGATCGTCGAACCGAAATGGACCGAGGCCCAGCGCAAACTGGCCGACGAGGTTTTTTGATGAGTTCCCGGACAAGGCGACGATCCAGAATCCGTCCGGGATTGGTGTCTCCGTTGGCTTCCACCCAATCGAACGCCTCCGTCACGGTCTTGATCGCCTTCTCCCGGGTCCAGTCCGGAGTGAAGTTGGTCGTGATGTTCAGGAGTGCGAGGGCTGATTCACGGGAATAGAGCTTATTGTCTTTGCCTCCCTTTCTCATTGAGAGACTGTCAATGTCGCAAGCAATTTCAATGACTTGCGATCTATTAGCCTGGAATGTTTTGAGACCATTCGGATCAGTTCGCTCGTTCACTTTATTTGGCATTTCTCCCGTGAACTCCGCCATCACTCGATCCGGCAAGAACCAGGTGCCGTCCTGCATCACCATTGATTGCGCCAATTTGGGATCTGTCTCCCCCGGCATCCTGGGAACCCCTGGAATCGGATCGTCCACGAGCACATGCTTGACTTCTGGAAAGAACATGATATTGTTTTAATATTAAATAAATATTGTTTTAATATTAAAACAATATCATGTTGATATGGGGGAATCCATGATCGTGACCGTTGGGAACACCAAGGGGGGAGTGGGAAAGACGACCATCGCGCTGAACCTGGCGATCGCCAGGGCAATGGCGGGGCGGGACGTATGGCTCGTCGACGGGGACCGCCAGGCGACGGCGCTGACGGCGATCGGGATCCGGTCGGAACTGGACAGGGCCCCCTCCATCGCGTGCGCGGCCTATCCGGATGGGCCGACCCTCCGGAGCCAGGTCCTGAAGAGCCGGGAGAAGTACGAGGACATCGTGATCGACGCGGGAGGCCGGGACTCGACGGCGCTCCGTGCGGCACTGGTGATCTCCGACATTCTCCTGGTCCCCTTTCAGCCTCGATCTTATGACGTGTGGGCCCTGAACGACATCGCGGCCCTGATCGACGAAGCCCGGAGCGTCCGGGACGATCTCCGATGCTTCGCGGTCCTGAACGGAGCGGATCCCGGAGAGAGCTCGACCGACAACCTGGAGGCGGCCAAGGCGGTGATGGAACTCCCGCAGTTCGATTACCTTCCGACGCCTCTCCGGAGAAGAAAGGCTTTTGCCAATGCCGCCGGCTCCGGGCTCTCCGTCCTGGAACTGAAGCCGGAAGACGGGAAGGCCAGCGACGAACTGAACAATCTCATTTTGCATCTATTTCGATAGTGTTTTAATATTGTTTAAATATTAAAAAGATATCATTGTAATATCGAAGGGGAGCCCATGATCGTCAGACCGAAGAAAAAGGCAGCGGAGGATTTCATCAAGGCGGCACCCGACGCGGGAGTGCCGCCGGCATCGGAAAAGGACAGGAAGAAGATTCAGATCAGCCTGACGATTTCTCCGGAACTTCTGAAGGCCGTCGACGAGAAGGCCAGGAAATCAGGCCTCTCCCGGGCGGCGCTGATCAATCTAGCGATTCACCAAGTGATTTCGTCGGGAGTAAATCTGCCGGGACTGTAAAAGAACCCTATAAGGCTGACAAAAACGGCGCCCCGAGGGCGGGGCACGGTACATGAAGATCGATGCATTGTTCGAAGCGGCGTCTCATGCATTTGTTGAAAGAGGTAAGAAAACTGAGGACTGGGGCTAACCGTGACAGTCACATGACTGTCACGTGACATTTTGTGAAGAGGACTGAATCCTTCGATGAAATTCTGATTTCGCTGCAAACGATGTATTATCCCTGCGAACAGATATTTTCGGAAGGAATTCGAGTAAAAGAACTTGATGATCCCATCTGACAATTAAAACAGGAGGTGATATGCGGATCGAAGACGTTCTGAAGAGGCTTCGCCAT
>JAKADN010000033.1 GCA_021820445.1 Nitrospirota bacterium
CAACCGCCTGATCGAGAAGGGCCGAGCCCGGCTCCTCCCCGAGACAAGAGAGGAGATCCCCTCCTGCAAAACATGTAATTCCTTCAACCCCGATCGGGAGCGAGGACATTTGGGCCTTGGATATTGCGGAACCCACGATCATTACATCTGGACGGACGATAGCTGTCTTTGTTTGGATTTTTCGCAAGAAAATGCCCCTTCCTGCCACGAAGAGGGGTTGAGAGGGGCTCCCCTGCCCCCGAAGGAAGAAATGCCCCTTCCGGCCCGCTTTCAGGCCGGGGATCGCGTCCGGTTCGCTCACCGACGGGCACTTGATATTCTGGAGGGCATCGTCCTGGAAGCGAAGTGGCACCCGGCTCCGGTCAGTCGGTGGTGGTATCGCGTCGAAACCACAGATGGAAAATTCTGGGTCGGAGAGTCTCACATTCAGGGAGGCGTTCATGCGAAGTGCGATTGAACAGGGAATCTTTCTGATCGGGATGTTTTGGGCCAGCTACTTGTCGGCCAGGAAACGATGATCGAGGGACTTGGAGGGAGGCCGGCCGCACCCCTTGCCATGAGGCGAAACGCCAACCGCCACTTTCCGGCGGCTCCTGGGGGCATTTGATGGCGTTCGCGGACCCCCGGCCTTCCCCCTGGTCACCCGACCAAACCGACCCGGACGGTTTCCGGGCAACACTGAAAAGGAGAACAGCATGGGCAAAATCGAAGAAACCAGAGCGGCACACGAAAAACGGATGAGGGAGGCCAAAACCCGGCGGGGAGCCCGGACGGATCAGGCCGAGGACCTTGCAAAACGCGAGAAGATTGCGGAGAAAGGGGTTCCCCCGCTGACGGCGGACCAGACGGATAGAATCAAAAGAGCGCGGTTATAAAATGGACCGATCCGTCAAAGATCCGGGCCTTGTCGCAAAAGCGGAAAAACTTGTCGTTAAACAATCGGAGGAGAGAAAAATGTCATCACGCTTCGTTCTGGAACGAGATTTACCGAAACTGCGGGAACAGGTCGCCGAAAGGGAAGATGTTCAAAATTTGCGGTACCAAGCCAAGTTCGCCGGACGGCTCCAGGTCGGCAACCTGCCCGATTCATCGGTCCTCGGGCTCGCAGATGTCATACGGAAGGATTTTAAGGAATCGGCCATGAAGACAGGCCAGCTCGTCACGGAAACCCGCTACAATCCCGTTACCCGCCATGAGGAGACTGTCTATTACGGAGACCCGCGCGCCACCTGGGCACCTTTCAAAGCTGGCACTGGCTTTGAGGGAAAGTTTACGCCTCTCGTGCATTTTGAGGGACACGCCTACCAGGAAGGTAGAATACCGCCGGAAGTCGCAACCCGCATGGCGATCGCGAGGGCGGGAGGCGATCCGAACCTCTATGGGGCGAAACCCGCTCCACCGGCGGCTCCGGAACCGAAGACAGGCTTGCTTTCCAAAGTCGTTAAGATCGTCAAAGGAGAATAATGCACTTTAAACGGCCCTCGCTGATATTGACGGCGGGGGCCTAGGGGGGGAGGAAATGGGCACCGACGCAATGACGGTGGAGGGATTGCGGAAAATCATTGTCGAAGCGCTTCATGACCCGCTTCTCGAAGAGACGGTCCGGGAGGTCATGCGTGAGAAGAAAGCCCGGGGGACTGTTCCCGGAGCCCTGGAAGCCCGACGGCGCGAGAGAGAGGAGAATTTGTCCTACCTCGACCAAGTGGCTCTGGGCGACACCCGGAGCGCGGAGGAGCGGATAGCGGAAGGGGAAGTCCGACCGGTTTCCCGGGCCGTGAGCGGTACAGAAGGATTTGCCATGGATTTTCACTCCTCGGACATCGAGGAACACGTCCGGGCATTGACCGTTCAACTGGAACGGTTGAAAGCCGGGGACATGACGCCTGTTGAAGAAATGCTTTTCGTTCAAGCGAATAGTCTGGATCTGCTTTTCAATTCTCTGACGAAGAAGGCCGGCGAGGCCATGCAGGAGGATCGATTCCGCCGGGAAGGGACATTGGACCGGATGGAACGGCTTCTCCGTCTTGCTCTAAAAGCCCAAATGCAAAGCGCCCAAACGCTTCGAACTCTGGGGGAGATCCGGAACCCGCGCTCTGTGGCCTTCGTCAAACAACTGAACGCGGCGGACCAGCAGATCGTGAACAATGGGACCCTCGGGGGCGGGAAGGAAACAGGAATTAAGCAAAACGAACTATCTCAACAAGAGGGGGAGTATGTCGAAGTACTGGAGCCAAGAGGAACGAAAGCGACAGGCGGAGCGGATCCGGTCATGGTCTCCATGGAGAGCCAGCACAGGACCCCGAACTCCCGGAGGAAAAAGTAGGGTCTCGAGGAACGCCTACAAAGGAGCGACCAGAGAGATGCTCCGGTCACTTTCCCGACTCTTGAGATCACAGAAAAAGAGCCTGGACGACTTGTTCTGATTCCCCCGACCTGACCCACCCTGGCCCTCTTCGGAGGGCTTTTTTATTATCTACAGATCCTTTGCCGTGTATTTCCTCAAAGCCTCCGGATTGGAGAGCAGAATGGCGGCAACGCGCCGGTGTTCTTCGATGATGAGCTTTGCCATGACTTCCCCTTTGTTCAGCCTATGGAAACGGCACAGGCAGTCCAGGGCGGCGACCTCTTGCCGGTGCAATCTCAACAAGACGTTTCGGCCGCCCGATTCCTTGAGCGCGGCCAGGCGTTTTCGGTCCCGTTCGGCTTGCGATAGCGGCATGGTTGATCCCTCCCTTTGAATCCATTCTACCCTGTGGATAGCCACAAGGCAAAAAGGGGGATTTTTCTCGCCGGAAATGGAACATGTATGGAACAGGGAGAAGGAGACGAGGGAGAGAGTTGTGCTAAGTTATCATAAAAGAATGGCTGGGGGACTAGGGGTCGAACCTAGATAGACAGATCCAGAGACTGTCGTCCTGCCATTAGACGATCCCCCAGAGCGGTAGGTAACGGCCAAGGATCATACCATAAGGGTCAGGAAATTGTCCATACCCTGACGTGGCATGACCTTTTCCAAAAATTTTCTTCCAAAACCTTTCAGGATATCGGTCCTTCCCCCTCACTCCCTGTTTTCCACCTTTCTTATTCCCAGCAAGGCGATCCCTGTCGCTGCCACCAAACCGACAATCCCCATGAACTGCCCAAAGGTAGCAATCCTTCCCCACCCCAGGCTCCGGCGCAAAAACGGGATCTCGTAAAGGAGTAATAGGAATACCGGCACCCAAAGGACAATCTTTCGGAAAACAGGATTGTCCAGACGCACATTGATGATTTCCTTTTTTTGCGATGTCCGGCTGAAAAGAATGAGAAGGAGAATGGAGAGGACAAGCGAGACGAAAACGATCGTCCGAAGACTCTCCCGTGACCATCCAAAGGAGAAAAAGACTTCGATGGCCAACAGAAAAACCAGCATGATCAAGAAACCCTGCCACAGGGCCCCCTTCAGGGAGTTCCACGCAAAAGGAGTCTTTCCGAAGGGGTGGGGCGGCTCCCGCATGAGACCCTCCCGCTCCGGTTCGGCTTCAAAGAGAAGGGAGCAGGAAGGATCGATAACAAACTGCAGGAGGACGATGTCGACAGGGGTCAGGATCAATCCACCCCCGTAGACGGCCCCCAACAAACCAAGGCCCGCAAGGGGGATATGTACCCCAACGGCAAACCTGATGGCCGACGTGATGTTGTCGACAATTCGCCGTCCCATCCGAAGCCCTTCGACAAGGTCCAGGAAACTGTCCTCCACGAGGACCAGGGATGCGGCCTGACGGGCGACATCGGTTCCCTTTCGGCCCATGGAGATCCCAATATGGGCCGCCTTGAGAGCCGGGGCATCATTGACCCCGTCTCCTGTCATCGCGACGATATTCCCGTTTTTCTTCAGGATTTCCACCAGACGGAGTTTTTGTTCGGGTCGAAGGCGGGCATAGACCGAGACATCGGAGAGGGAGATTTTCTCCGGATCAACCAGGGAATCGAGGGTGGGACCCGTCATCACATTCCGCTCCGGGATTCCCACGGCCCTTGCCACCGAGCGGGCTGTTTCAGGGTGGTCCCCCGTCATCATGATCACGCGAATTCCCGCTCTCTGGCATTCGCCGATCGCCTCCCTGACGCCACTGCGGGGAAGATCCTTGAACCCCAAAAAGCCTAGGAAGGCAAAGGGGACCTGATGCAAACTGTCGGGAAGAGAGGAGGAGGCCATTCTTCCTGTCGCCACGCCCAGAACCCTGAACCCCTCCCGGGCCAGAGATTCGACGGTCAGACTCAGCCTTGAGAGCTCTTCCGAAGGAAGGTGGCACAAATCCAGAACGGATTCGGGAGCCCCCTTGGTGGCAAAAAGAAAAGGCCTTTCCTCCGAGGTTTCGAAGACACGTGACATGGCCAGGATGGGAGGCTCGAGAGAATAGACCTTGACCGGGCTCCAGCCTTCATGAAGATGCTCCGTCCCGGAAAGAAACTTCTTTCCAAAAATGGCAATGGCCTTGTCCATTGGATCTTCAGACTGGGGAGAAGACGCCAGAACCGCATATTCGATGATCTTGTGAAACTCTTCGGGAAAGGAGGCATCGTCAGAGGTATGAAAGACATGGTCTCTCCCCACGACGGTTTCGAGACTCATACGATTTTCAGTCAGCGTTCCAGTCTTGTCGACGGCCAGAACAGTGACCGACCCCAGGACTTCAACTGCACTCATGCGCTTCACAAGGACATTTTTTTTCGCGAGACGAAAGGATCCCAGGGCAAAAAAGACCGTCAGGATCACGGGGATTTCCTCGGGGAGGATGGCCATCACGAGAGCCAACCCGCCGAGAAGGCTTTTCAGGAGGTCCCCATGCGCCACAGACCGGAAAAGGATAACGTCCAGCAAGGCCAAGCCTAACCCTATGCCGGTGGATATCCTGACAAACCTCGCCGAATCCTTTTCGAGGATCGAGGGGCTTGATGTGATTCGGGACAGGGCGCCGCCTATCCCGCCAATGGCGGTTTTTGCGCCCGTCGCCCACACACGGGCCCTGCCGCTTCCCCATGTCACCATCGTTCCGGCAAAAAGAAACGGGCTCGTCGTCTCTCCGGGGTGCCCGAACGGCAGATTCTCAGACCCGGGAAGCTTGAGAACCGGCAGGGATTCTCCCGTGAGGAGGGATTCGTCGATCTGGAGTCGTCCCTCAAGAAGGCGGAGGTCGGCCGGGACCCTGTCGCCCTCTTCCAGGACCACCAGGTCTCCCCTCACCACCTGCCTGACAGGGAGGCTCATCCGCTCCCCTCCCCGAATGACCGTCGTCCGGGGAGCGGCTACCTGCGAAAGAGCTGTCAGGGCCTGTTCTGTTTTCCGTTTTTGAAAAAAGGTCATTCCCAAGACAACGAGGACGAAGGAGAGAAGAATCGTTCCCTCGGAGCGGTCTCCCAGGAAAAAGTAGACCACACCTCCACCGAGGAGGAGAAAAAGCATGGGTTCCGAAAGAAGCGTGAGCATCTTCCGGAAAAGAGGCAGGGGACGCTCCTGGGGGAGCAGGTTTTCGCCCTCTTCCCCAAGAATCCGGCGAGCATCGGAAGGATCGAGTCCTCGGAGATCCATGGGGTCCATCGGGGCTCTGCTTGTGTTGAGCGGCCGGCATCAGTTACGATAATCCTACCGCATGAATTCTTTCAATGCCGGACCATTTTTGCTTCACACCAATAAGGTACCTTCAATGTCCAGAGGAGATCTGAATGCCGAAGCCCGAAAAACATGTCTTTATCTGCGTCCAATCCCGTCCTCCGGGCCATCCCCGTGGATCCTGCGCCCAGAGAGGGGCGATGGAGGTCTATCAGGCCATGGCCATGCAGCTCGAACAGGGGGGCCTTTCCCGGAGATTTGCCGTGACCAACACGGGCTGTCTGGGTCCTTGCGATACCGGAGCCAACATGATCGTCTATCCCGACGGCGTCATGTATGGAGGGGTGAAACCCGAGGATGTCCCGGCCATCATCTCCGAGCATCTCGTCGGAGGAAAGCCCGTGGATCGCCTCAAAGTTCCCGCCATGATCTGGGAATAGTCCGAATTCCAAAAAGGGAAGGGGGAATTCCCCCTTCCCGCTTCAGTCTATAACGAAGGTCCCGTCATTTTTTCCGGTCTGACCCACCTTTCAAAATCCTCCCCCGTCACAAATCCCAAGGCGATCCCCGCTTCCTTGAGGGTCGTGTGCTCCTTGTGGGCAACATGGGCGATCTTGGCCGCCTTGTCGTATCCGATATGGGGCGAAAGGGCCGTCACGAGCATCAGGGACTCGGACACAAGCGCGGCAATCCTTTCCCGGTTGGGCACGATTCCTTCGACCATGTGGGCGGTGAACGACCGCATGGCATCGGAGAGGAGCGTCACCGATCCGAGCAGATTGTGGATCATCACCGGCTTGAAGACATTGAGCTCAAAGTTTCCTTGGGATCCCGCAAACCCGATGGCCGCATCGTTCCCCATCACCTGGACGCAGACCATGGTCATGGCCTCGCACTGAGTGGGATTGACCTTTCCGGGCATGATCGAGCTTCCCGGCTCGTTTTCGGGAAGGGACAACTCTCCCAGGCCGCATCGGGGGCCCGAGGCCAGCCACCGGATATCGTTTGCAATCTTCATCAGGGCGGTCGACAGGGTACGGATGGCCCCGCTGGCCATGACCACCGCATCATGGGAGGCAAGGGCGGCAAACTTGTTGGGGGCCGAGACGAAGGGCTGTCCGGTCATCCTGGCAATGTGGGCCGCCACCCGCTCCCCGAATTCGGGATGGGCGTTGAGGCCGGTACCAACCGCCGTTCCCCCGATCGCCAGTTCATAGAGGCCGGGAAGGATCGACTCGATGTAGCGGCGGGCGATGTCGAGCTGCGCCACATACCCCGAGAACTCCTGGCCGAGGGTCAATGGAACGGCATCCATCAGATGGGTCCGACCGATCTTGACGATGTCGGAGAATTCACGGGACTTGGCATCAAGCGCATTTCTGAGAATTTCAAGAGACGGAAGAAGTTTTCCGGAAATTTCGAGAGCGGCGGCGATATGCATGGCCGTGGGAAAGGTATCGTTCGAGGACTGGCTGCGGTTGACGTCGTCGTTGGGGTGGACCGGCTTCTTCGATCCCCTCTCCCCGCCCGCGAGTTCGATCGCGCGGTTCGCAATCACCTCGTTCGCATTCATGTTGGTCTGCGTTCCGGATCCCGTCTGCCAGATTCTCAGAGGAAATTCGCGATCGAGTCGTCCGTCGATCACCTCCTGGGCCGCCTTTGAAATCAGATCCGCCTTTTCCTTCGGCATCAGACCCAGGTCCTGGTTCGCAAGGGCACAGGCCTTCTTCAACACCCCGAAGGCCCGAACGACAGGAACCGGCATGCGGTCTTCCCCGATGGCGAAGTAGATCAGGGACCGGGCCGTCTGCGCTCCCCAGTATCGTTCTGCCGGGACGGGGATCGCTCCCATGCTGTCGGACTCCATCCGTGTTTGTCCACCCAAGTGCTGCTCTGACATTGTTCCGGTTCCTCCTCGTTCATTGTTCTCGTTGGTCTGGCAATTTCGCAAACCCAATTGCCCCTTAAGAAGCGTTGGGAGATCCATGATCCCGCTCCGCTTCCGATTTGAAAATTCCTCTTGGATTTGGAAGGAAAAATCAGTAAAATGGATGAGTTTTTTAGAAGCTCTCCAATTATGCCGAAGTGGTGGAATGGTAGACACGCTAGGTTCAGGGTCTAGTGATCGCAAGGTCGTGCGGGTTCGAGTCCCGCCTTCGGCACCAAAAAATGAAAGACCCGGTCGATAGAATCTGAGACCTGTATCGGGTTGGCACCTCTCCTTACGACCCTTCCGATTCCCACACGGCAAATTCTTGCTCTGGACAATTCCTAAGCCGACATCGCTCCACAGGCATAGTCCCGGATCACCGACGCTCCTGTTCGATCCGATGGGTCAAGCGTTTTCAGAACATCGAGAAGTGTCTTCGACTCCTCCATCTTGCCCTGTCTCAACAAAATGAAGGAGAGCGCCTTCAGGGAGAAAAGATAGAAGTAGTGGGGCGAAGCCGGATCTGAAAACGGCGCGGGAAGACTGATGGCGAGAAGAGCGGGCGGATCGTCCTGAAATTCCCCTTGCCGGGCCGCCTCCTTCAGGGCCTGCCGGACAACCGCCTCCGCCTCCCCGAGTCGATTTTTATAGAACAGGAACTTGTACATCGAAAAATAAACCGCCAAACTCTCCGGTTGCCTGCTCAGCGCCAGACGGAGACAGGAAAGCGCCCTCTCGGTCTCGGCGAAATGGACCGCCGCCTCGCCCAGAAGATCTTCGATCTCCGGTGGAACGGCTCCCCCAAAATAACTTTTATCCGAAAAAGGGCTGGTCTCGGTCATTGTTTCATCCCTTCCGATATTTCGTCATCCATTCCCATCGACGGCTTCAAACCAGTGGTTGAATCTCATCCTCGAAACATCCGACAACCTGGCCTCCCTCGAACTCGACGAGGTAGACCGTGACATTGCTTTCGCTGTGGGTTCCGACATTCACAATCTCCCCCCGCGTTCCCCGCCCGACGATCAGCGCCTCTTTTTCAAGCCCAGGGTAGGTCCCATCATTAAACAGATCCTCCTTGGAAAGGACCGCCATTCCCCAGTCGAACCGTGAATTCCTCTCAGCGTTCAATGGACACCCCCCTCCTGAATTGTGGGTAGAAATGTGGTCCGAGTTATGTCTCGTCCATCAAAATCTCCGGAAATCGTTTCCGAAATCGGGGACCAAAACAAAAAAAGTCTGGATTTTCAAGGTCGGACTTGTTGTAAAGAAGAGGTCTTTTGTGAGCGGCGTCGACGACCCCGCCTCCAACCCCGCACACGATGGCCTGACCCGCCGCCGTATCCCATTCCATCGTCGTGCCGTAACGGGGATAGAAGTCCGCGGATCCCTCGGCAATCCGGCAGAACTTGATGGCGCTCCCCACCGACGTGGTCCGGAAGGATTCTTTTTTCGAAAGAGCGTCCTTCAATCGAGTCGGCATCTCCGAATGATGGGAAACGCTCCCGAGCAGAGTCCAGGGTGCGTTTGAAGATCCTCCTCCACCCATGGCCAAAGGAAGTTTCTCACAGGCCGAGAGAATGGTCTCCAGCCCTTTTCCGGCGATTCCGTCCACCTTGGCCCCTTCAAGACGAAAGCTCCCGAACCCCTCTCCACCGAAATAGATCCGGTCCTCCACGGGAATGTCGATAAGGCCGAAGACCGGAACCCTGTCCAAGACCAGCGCCACACTCACGCAGAACTCCCCCGAGCGGCGAACGAACTCGCGGGTCCCGTCGAGGGGATCGATCGACCAGAAGGCCCTCCAGGACGCGCGCTCAGAAGTAGGGATCTCCCTCCCCTCCTCGCTCAGAACGGGAACGGGAAGAATCCGGGGCAGACTTTTCGAAAGAAGATCGTGGGACTCGCTGTCGGCGAGAGTAAGCGGTGAGGCGTCCGGCTTCAGGACGACCTTGAAGTCCTCCCGGTAGACGGATAGGACGGCTTCCCCGGCATCGCGGAGAAGCCGGAGAAGCGACCCAAGGTTTGATGAAATCCCATCGATGCAAGAGGCTCTGTCCACACCTGTCCCGACTCATCCACGAAAAACTTTCCCGCGGGGCACTCAGCGCCCCGGACTGCACACATTGCAGATGCCGGTGTCTCTCCGCAGGGCTCTCCCATCATACTCCAATTTTTGGGCGAAGTTAAAAACATTGGAAAAAAGGAGAGAAACCGGGATGTGACCACAATCACATGTTAATATGATTTTCTTAACATTTCTTTCAGTTTTTGAATGGTATGATGATCAACGGAAATCGGGGCCGCTCTCGGGGGTCCCTCGCGACATTCCTCAACAAGGAGATTCTCAATGCGTCTTTCTTTATCTTCCCGACTTTTTCGCGTCCTGAAGAGACGGTCTTATACCCTGTCAGCCGCCGCGTTGTCGGCCCTGCTCCTTCTTTCCTCGTGCGGCGGAGGAAGCGGAGGGGGAGGTGGGGCCACCGCCGTCTCCGGCCAGGCGATCGACGCTCCCCTGACAGGAGCCACCATCACCGTGACTCTGAACGCTCCCGAAGGTCAGACCGGCGCCCAGGTCCTCGGGACGACCACCGCCGACTCGAACGGAAACTTCACACTGAACATTTCCTTCCCCAACACGAGCGCCCCCGTCTTCGCCAACGCCCAGACGGGATCGACCGTGCTGTCGAGCTATCTTGGACCCGCCAGCACCCTGGCCTCCCTGTCGACCCTTTCGACGACCAACGTTCCCAACCTCGCCATCAGCCAAGTCACGACGGCCGCGCTGGCCATCCTCGCCGCGACAAACCAGCTCTCGTCCCTGACCCCGACGTCCTATGCGACGCTCCTTTCAAATGACCGGAGCGACATCCTGGCGGTCGCGGCCGGGATCATGGCGGTGGCCGACAAGTACTGCTCCCTTCCGGGCGGAGACCGGGACACCTTCGAAATGGGTCGATCCATGGTGGCGGGAACCTCGGCCGTCTCCTCCTCAAACACCACCCCCACGCTCACCAATGTCTCCAAGATCTTGAATAACTCGGGGACCTCCTGCAGCTCGTCCATTCTCTCGTCCCTTCTCCAGGCCATCTCGGCCTCCCAGTACTGGGCGCCCGAGCTCGACCTGGGAGACGTCGTCGAGAACATCGCCCCCGTCGTCCCCGCCGGAACCTACCATCTCCAGGGGCTGACGGCCGACACCGGCATCAGCCAGAACAACCCGTCCAACTCCGGCACAGCCTTCACCCCCTCTCCCTTCGACGATCCGTCAGTCTCCGTCTCTTCGAGCGGGGGAATCACCTCCAAGGACGGCAACGTCTCGGGACAGATCACCGGCAACTACCTGACCCTGTCGCTCACGACCGGCGGCGCGACGACCACCTATTCCGGAAAGGTGGGCCTTCTTCCCTCCGGATTTCTCTCATCGACAACGGCCGAGGGCTTCAGCCTCCGGACGGGCGGACAGGACGGAGCCGGCAATTTCGTGAAGTTCGACGCGGTCCTCGTTCCCCAGGGGGGGAGCCCCAACTGGACCGGGATCTCCGGAAGCTCCGAGGACGGGACGGGATGCAGCAGCTCAAACGCCATCGGATTCCGGATGCATGGACTCGGACCGATCGTGGGGGGCTACACCTACAACCTCTGCGCGACGACCGGCACAGGCACCACTACTTCCCCTGACCTCGCGATCACCAACGGGTCAGCGGGCGAAGACGATTTCAACACAGGTTCCTCGGCCTCCCTTTCGGGAACCCTTTCTCTTGACACCCTCACGGTGGGAACGACCTCCTATCCTTTCATCCTGACGGCTGCTTCTGTTGCCCTGGGAGGAGTCTCTAATGGAACAACCGGAACCCTGGACTACGTCATGGGGGCCAACGAGATGATCTACGTCGTCACCTCCTACAACACCGCCTTCCTCATGAACGACAATCCCCTGGACAAGCTCGCCGAAAACTCCCAGAATTCGGATCACTGAGCGCGGACAGGACTCCTTCCAGCAAAAAGGGGCCGAACCCTGACGGGTTCCGGCCCCTTTTCATTTTGAACGTCTCTTCCTGACCTTTTTCTTGTTTCGAATACTCAGCTAACGTTCCAAGCGGATCAGGGGGCCTCCGGATGAAACTGGGGAAGCTCCGCCACCAGTCCCCGGGAGCGCCGGATCGGGAAGTCCGCGATTTTTCTGGGCGTCATGGGGCAGACCCGGGCCCGGCAGCGCTTGTCGAGGATATGCTCCCGCCACTCCTCCTCGAAATGCTGGATGGAGCTGAGCGGCACATTGGGCGCCGTCGTCCCGAGACCGCAGATGGAGGCGGTCTTCATGTAGTCCCCGAGGCTCTTCACGAAATCGAGATGGGCCGGCTCTCCCTGACCCATGACGATCTTCTGCAGGACCTCGTGGATGTCCTCCGTCCCGTCCCGGCAGGGCGTGCACTGGCCGCAGGACTCGTGGTGGAAGAATCCGGACATCCAGTAGGTCAGGTCGACCATGCAGACCGAATCGTCCATCACGATGAGCGACGCGGCCCCGAGAAGGGAGCCCGCCTGGGCCACCGTCGGATAGTCGAGGTTCAGGTCGAGCTGGGGGGGGTAGAGCATGGAGCCGGCGGAACCGGCGGGAAGAACGGCCTTCAGGGTCCGCCCCCCGGGAATGCCTCCGCCCAAGTCTTCGATGACATGGCGAAGCGTCATGCCCAGCGGGACCTCGTACAGGCCCGGCCGGCTGATGTGGCCGGAGAGGCAGAAAAGCTTCGTACCGGCCGATTTGTCATCCCCCAGGGCCCGATACCAGGCCCCGCCCTCCCGGAGAATCCGGGGAATGGCCGCCAGGGTTTCGACGTTCTGGACGTCGGTGGGCGACTTCCAGAGACCGACGTCGCTCAGGCGCGGCGGCTTGTTTCGGGGAACCCCCCGCTTCCCCTCGAGGCTGTTCAGGAGAGAGGAGTCTTCCCCGCAGATGTAGGCCCCCGCCCCGCGATAGACACGGATGTCGAAGCTCCATCCGGACCCCAGGATGTTCGCTCCGAGATAGCCTTTTCCCCTCGCCTCGGCCAGGGCTCGCTGGAGGATCGCAAAGGAGTGGGGATACTCCTCCCGGAGGTAGATGTATCCCGCATCGGCATCGATGGCGTAACCGGCCAGGATCATGCCCTCGACAAAGGCATGGGGATCCCGCTCCATGATATAGCGGTCCTTGAAGGTCCCCGGCTCCCCCTCGTCGGCATTCGCGACGATATAGTGGGGTTTGGGATTCTTCCGGACCGCCTGGAGCTTCTTCGCGGTCGCGAAGGCGCCCCCTCCCCGTCCGGCCAGCCCCGAAGCCTCGACCTCCCGGAGAACCCTCTCCGGGTCCTTCGCGGCACAGACCTCCCGGAGCGCCCGGTAGCCTTCGGACTCTTCGTAGCGGCCGAGCCAGCGGGTCTCTTGCGCGACAAGACCGGAAAAGACGACGGGGGTGTTCGCAATGGGGGGGCCGAAGGGGACGGCCTCCTGAGGCACGGCCGTTCCCTTCCGGTAACGGGACAGGATCTCGGGGATCTCATCCGGACGGACCCGGGGATAGACATCGGCATCGATCTGGAGGGAAGGGGCGTCGACGCACTGCCCGAAACATTGGGCCGGCTTCAGCGTGAAAAGGCCATCCCCGGTCGTCTCGTCGAGGGCCACCCCCAGCTCCTTCTGAAGGGTCTCCAGGAGGCCCTTTCCCCCGCAGAAAACGCAGGGCGTGGCAAGACAGACGCGGACGGTGTGACGCCCTTCCTTATGGAAGGAAAAGTACTGGTAGAAGGTCCCGATCCCCAGAAGATCCGACTGGGACATGCCCGTCAGCCGTCCGATGTGCTCCAGGGCCTCGGAGCTGATGTATTTTTCCTTTTCCATGAAATAGTGGAACATGGGAAGGACGGCCTGCTGGGGGTTGTCCCATTCCGACAGAATGCGGGAAAGCTCGCCCATATGCCTTTCAGCTGAAGGTTCCATTTTTCCTCCTCATTCATGCATCAAAACATCAGGAATATCTTGTCTATCATGCCCAATTCAAAGGCCGATCGCAAACGGGTCCCGTGAAGGAGCAACAAAAGTCTTGTTATTTTCGATCGATCTCATCAATAATAGGAAAAATTGGATTGAGGTATTTCTGATGAAATGGAGGGTTCATGCGGAAATTCGAACAGACCGTGTCCCGCATTTCCGGCATACTGGCAGGTCTGATCCTTATTCTGGCTCTTCCATTGGGAGGGTGTGCAGTGGCTCCCACAACCCCAAGGGAGGCCCAGTCCAAGACGACCCTCTCCATTCCGGCCGAAACGGCGAAAACTCTCCTTGAAAAAGTCCAGAAAGACCATCCCGAATATACGATCCGGGCCCTTCTCAAGCCTGAGGGGAGCGGAACGGAGGTTCATCTCACCGTCTACACCTCCCAGACCGTCCACATGGTCGTCCAGGGATTTCAGGAACCCGAGAGGGGGAAAAAGCTCTACCCGGACTGCAACCGATGGTTCGACCTGACTCGAAGCTATGATCCCGCCTGTGGCGGAGGCCCCTACCTCGGCACCGCCAACCTCGTCTTCGCTGATGGAATGACCCTGGGGCTTCTGTTCGACCTTTTCCAGGCCGCCCGCTATCCCTTCACCTACACCCAGGCCACCCTGCCCGATAAAAAGGCCACGGCCTCCGTCCTGGCAACCCTGAAGGCCGCGGAAAAATCGGCACGATCGAAGACACCTCCCCTTCTGGCCGGACTTTCTCCCTCGCGTTGAGAGACGACCGGAGGACCCTCCGGTTGCCTCTCCCCTCCGTCCCTCTCCGGACCGGATCCCAAGGATCAACCTCTCGACCTTGATCTTTCGAACCTCATGATACACTTGAATCATGCGGAAAGATTGCTTTCCGCCTATTGATGGACTGACCTGAAAGGCCCTGTCGATGGGTCGTATACGATTCCTTTTCAATATACTTTTGTTAACTTCTGGACTTCTCTTTCTCTCCAGCCCCGCATTCGCCGTTCGGTCACCCTCACCGACCCAACTCGTCTGGGTTCTCCCCCTCGAAGGAGCCGTGACACCTCCGATGGCCTCCTTTCTCCACCGGTGGTTTCGTCTGGCCGAAGAGCGCCCCCCCTCCCTGATCGTTCTCCGGATCGACACTCCCGGCGGGCTTTCCGGTCCGATGCGGGCGATCATCAAGGATATTTTGGCCTCTCCCGTTCCTGTCGCGGGCTATGTGGCCCCCGGAGGGGCAAGGGCCGCAAGCGCAGGAACCTACATCCTGTATGCCTGCCCGATCGCCGCCATGGCCGAAGGCACGAATGTCGGGTCGGCCACTCCCATTCCGGTCGGGGGTTCCCTTCCCCTTCTTCCCTCAACGTCGAACCCGTCCAGGGGGAAAGACGAAAAGGCCCAGCCTTCGTCAAGCACCGACACGGAAGAGCGCAAGGTCGTGAACGATGCCGTGGCTTATATCCGAAGTCTCGCGGAATTGAACGGACGCAACGCCGACTGGGGGGCCAGAGCCGTCGAATCGGCCGCCAACCTTTCGGCTCATGAAGCTCTGAAGGAGGGGGTCATCGACCTGATCGCTCCGGACCTTCCGTCTCTTCTGAAGAGCCTCGATGGTCGTTCCTTCATGTTTCACGGCCGCAAGACCCTCCTCCGGACCGATCCCGCCACCCTCCGCATGATTCATCCGGAATGGAAGGACCAGCTTCTCGAGATCCTGTCCAGGCCTGAGATGGCCTACCTCCTTTTCCTCCTGGGAATCGTCGGGCTGGCTTTCGAATTCTCCCATCCTGGGTTTGTGCTTCCAGGGATCACAGGCCTTCTCTCCCTTGTCCTGGCCTTTTACGCCTTTACACTCCTTCCCGTGAGCCTGACAGGACTGATTCTGCTCGTTCTCGGGATATCCCTCATGATCGCGGAAGTGGTCATCGGGGCCTTCGGGGGATTGGCCGTAGCGGGCATTCTGTCCTTTTTCCTGGGCTCCCTTTTCTTTTTCAGGGGGCCGGCCGGGACAGAAGCTCCTCCAGGCGGGCACCCCATGGCCCTCATTTTCGCCTTTACCCTTCTGATTTCCGCCTTTTTCCTGGGGGTCGTCCGACTCGGTCTGAAGGCGCGCCTCCGCCCTGTCCTGACGGGGTACGAGGGATTGAGGGGCGAAACGGGCATCGCCCTCGACAGCTTCCAGAAAAAGGGCCGGATCCGCCTGCACAGCGAAATCTGGTGGGCCACCTCTCCCGTTCCCGTCGGAGAAGGAGAACCGGTCACCGTCGAGGGAATCGCGGGCCTCGTTCTGAGGGTCAGGCCCGTTCAAAAGGAGGTCCCATGATCACATTTCTTCCGACCATACTCGGCTTGGTCGTGGCCGCTTACCTGCTCAGCCGTTCCGTCCGGATTCTTCGGGAATATGACCGGGGCGTCGTCTTTGTCCTCGGCCGCTTCTGGAAGGTGAAGGGGCCGGGTCTCGTCCTGCTTCTTCCTCTTGTCCAGCAGATGGTCAAAGTGGGGCTTCGGACCGTGGTCATGGACGTTCCAAGCCAGGACGTGATTTCAAAGGACAACGTCTCCGTGAAGGTCAGCGCGGTCGTTTACTTTCGGGTGATCGATCCAAAGTTGGCGGTGATCGCGGTGGAGGATTACCTTCTGGCCATCAACCAGCTTTCCCAGACGACACTCCGGTCTGTTCTGGGCCAGCACGACCTGGACGAAATGCTCTCGGAGCGGGACCAGCTCAATACCGACATCCAGACAATCCTGGACGAACACACCGACGCCTGGGGCATCAAGGTCAGCAATGTCGAGATCAAGCGGGTCGATCTCGATGAGAGCATGATAAGGGCCATCGCGCGGCAGGCCGAGGCGGAACGGGAACGCCGGGCCAAGGTCATCTATGCGGACGGGGAGCTCCAGGCCTCCGGGAAGTTCCTGGAGGCCGCCCGGGTGCTCTCCGCCCTTCCGGAGGCGATGCAGCTTCGGTATCTCCAGACCCTGAGCCAGATCGCAGGGGACAGGACCTCTACGATCGTCTTTCCCTTTCCCCTGGACTGGATCCGGGAGTTCCAGAAACAAAAGCCACCCACACCTCCAACATGAACCCTGATCAGGACGGGGCCTATAAGACATGCCAGGGATTTTCGGATTCGGGAGAGGGAGGATTCTATCGGTGGAGAACGATGAAGCGGACATGCTTCATGGAGACGTAAAGGGTTTGTCCGAACTGCGCTCCCGACAGGATCTCAAGAGCCCCCCGGACAGGATCGACCGAAACGACGGAGGTGTTGGGAAGGAGAGAGACGACCTGTCCTTCCCGGACCATGGCCCTGGCCCTTGAAAGGCCGTCGGGGTTCATGATGGTTTTCTCCCAGAGTTCGAGGGTCCTCCGATCATGGGCCCCAAAAACACGATACCCCTCTTCCACCTTCAGATACCCGACCGTCCCCTTTTGGGGAATCGTTCCAGAGGCCCGCTGGCCGAAGGGGCTGCCTCCCAGAAAGATCTTCTGGACCGGATAGGCGACAAACAGAAGAATCATGCCCAGAACGGATGCCACCAGGAAGAACGGCCATTTCTTGCGCCGATTCCCATCCGGTTTTCGTGTCGCAGCAAAGTCTCGATTCATCCTGCCCCGATCGGGTGACGATGACGCATCAACGTCTTTCCGCCTCCTCTATTCCCGACTCGTCCCTGCTCCTGACGGATTTCTCCTCAGTAACCGGAACCGCTGGAGCCCCCATACCCTCCTTCATTGCCTCCCCCTCCTGAAGATCCCGGGGAACCCGATCCGCCATCGGGCGAAGGAGAGGCACCCTGATTTTGTGTCCCGGGAGGGGGAGACTTGGAGGGCTGATCCGGTGAAGAAGGGTTCATGGTCTGAGACGGAGGGCTTTTCTGGTCCGAGCGATTCATGGATCCATTGTCGTACATGCCGTCATCTGAGCCATAATCGTCCCCGGCCAACACGAGCCCTGACGGAAAAATGAGAAACGCCAAAGTGGCCACAGCAAGAGATCTCTTCGAATTCATGGGAAGGCTCCTCATAGGATGAGCGCGCTAAGCCCACTTGAAGCAGCGGTCTTTACCGCTCCATTAAAAAACAGACCTGACAAAATGTGCCGAATAAAAAAAATATACACCCGATTCGCGTCACGAGAAGAATCCTTCCGGGTCGTTCCTCGGACCACTACGGCAATCGGCTTCCAAGGCAAAATGACACATTAAATGACAGGATAGGAGAGGAATTCTATTGCCGGAGGAATGCCCCCAACGAGAGGAAAACTAAGGAAATTTCAACAGAGCGTCAGGAAGCCGGCGTGCTCCGGGAGACCGATGTTCCGCCGTGAATCATTGACTGGAGAAAACGGTCAAAAAATATATAGGGAAATCCGGAATCGATGGCGCTTTTCGAATCGAGTTTTTCAAGGAGCGCCGGCGGGATCGAAAAACTGAGAGAATTCACATTCTCTTCGAGTTGTGACACGGTGGTCGCGCCAATGATGGCGGTTCCCACACGGGGCCTTCCGGCGACCCAGTTGAGGGCGACCTGAGCCATGGTCCGGCCAAGCTCCCTGGCCACTGTCTCGAGTCCGGCCACAATCTCCCAGTTGCGGTTCGTGAATTTGTTGAACACCGGATTCCCGGAATCCTTCATTTTGGAGAGGCGACCGGACTCCGGAGCAGAAGCTCCCGAATCTCCGGCACGGTATTTCCCGGACAGAAGACCTCCGCCCAAAGGGCTCCAGGCCATGATGTCCATTCCCAGTTCCTGGCACAGGAGGACAAATTCCCTCTCGATGCTCCGCTCGACCAGCGAGTATTCGAGCTCGAGCGCACAGAAAGGCTCCCATCCATGCCATTCGGCCAGTGTTTGCGCGCGGGACGCATACCAGGCGGGGATGTCGGAGAGTCCCACATAACGGACCTTCCCTGACCGGACGAGATCCTCCAGCGAGCGCATGACCTCTTCGATGGGGGTGACCTTGTCCCAGGCGTGCATGAGGTAGAGATCGATGTAGTCGGTCTTAAGACGCTTAAGAGAGCCTTCGATCGCCCGAAAAATATTCTTCCGGCCATTTCCGCCCGCATTGGGATTCCCCGGCTCGGCGGAAAAGCTGAATTTAGTGGCGATCACGGCACGGTCCCGGGCCTTTCTCTCCGAGACGAACTCTCCAAGCCAGCTCTCGCTCGTCCCTTCCGTGTATCTGTCCGCCGTGTCGAAAAAGTTTCCACCGGCATCAAGGTATCGGTCGAAGATCGCCTTTGCCGTAGGCTTGTCCGCCCCTGTCCCCCATTCGGTCCCAAATGTCATGGTTCCCAGGGCGAGCGGGCTGACCCTCAATCCCGATCGTCCCAGAGTGCGATAGCGATCCAGTGACATGGCTCCTCTCCCGGGCAAGGGTGAAGGATCTCGTAAGTGTCTCCTCATTTTTCCATGGGCCAAGACCAAACGCAACCGAGCCCCTTGTCAAAGGAAAAGCCAACCAATTTGAGAAGGGAAGATCCGGAGGTAGTCTCCTGTTCTCAAAACGGAAAAATCTTTGGGATGGGGATGAGCATGAATGTCAAGAGCGGCATCATCTGCCAAGAGAGCGAATTTCGCTTGCTTGAAAAAATACGATCATTGGGAAATCAGGAGAAACTTTTTAAGCGGGTGACATTGATGAACCAATGGAACGTGATAGAAAGAGTTTTCTGAAGCCTATTGGGCATTTTGTCGAGACACTTTGGGAGAGGCAAATGACACCCATTCCCGAACTCACCACAAGGCATTCAAACTCTAAAGTGGTGGTGAGCCGCCTGGGCTTCGATCCCAGCACACTCGCCTTAAAAGGGCGAT
>JAKADN010000112.1 GCA_021820445.1 Nitrospirota bacterium
CAAGGTAATCCCGTTGGCCAGGATCATGGGCAGGGCGTGGAGCTTGATCCCATAAAGAAGCCAGAGAAAGACCCCCGAGGTGAAAAGAAGATACATGCCAAAGGAGAGGCTTCGGGTATCCCGGCTTCGCAATGTCTTGACCACCTGGGGAAGGAAGGCCATCGTCGTCATCGTTCCCCCCAGATAGCCGTACCATTCGTCACGCACCGGAGGCCGTCCCTTTTTTGCCGAGACGCTTGGCCTCTCCATTCTGCCATCTCCAGCCATCGGCACACATCTCGTCGATTCCCCGAGCGGCCCTCCACCCCAAAATTTTTTCGGCCAGGGAGGGGTCGGCCCAGCAGGCGGCCACATCTCCGGGCCTGCGCGGGGCGATTTTGACGGGAATCGGTTGGCCTGACGCCTTCTCGAAGGCCCGAACCATTTCGAGAACCGAGGTGCCCTTTCCCGTGCCAAGGTTCACCGTCAGCGGAGCCGGATCTGTCCATGAGGAGAGGGCCCGAAGCGCCGCCAGATGTCCCATGGCCAGGTCCATCACATGGATATAGTCCCGGACTCCGGTTCCATCGGGAGTGGGATAGTCATCTCCGAAGACGGAGAGATGCGGACGAATCCCGGCCGCCACCTGGGCCACAAAGGGCATGAGGTTGTTGGGAACATCCCGGGGATCCTCCCCGATGAGTCCCGACGGATGCGCTCCCACCGGATTGAAGTAGCGAAGGATCCCGACCTTCCAGGCAGGATCGGAGGCGACGAGGCTCCGGAGAATCTCTTCGATCACAAGCTTTGTCGCCCCGTAGGGATTCGTGGCCGAGAGGGCCGCCTCTTCGGTGATCGGAAGAGTCTTGGGGACTCCATAGACGGTGGCCGAGGAGCTGAAGACCAGCGTCTTCACACCGGCCTCCCGCATGGAGAAAAGGAGAGAGAGGGTCCCGGCCACGTTGTTGTCGTAGTACTCGAGAGGAAGCCGGGAAGACTCTCCCACGGCCTTGAGTCCGGCAAAGTGAATGACGGCATCAAAGGGCGTCCCGGTCAAAATCTCTCCCAGCCGGCTCCTGTCGCGAATATCGGCCTGAAAAAAAGAGACGGGTTTTCCTGCAATCCTTCGGATGCGATCAAGCACGGACGCGTCGCTGTTCGACAGGTTGTCGACAATGGTCACATCGTGCCCCGCCTCAAGCAGGAGAACGGTCGTATGTGAGCCAATATATCCGGTTCCTCCCGTCACCAGAACGTTCATCACGGTCGATCCTTCTTCCTTTGAGCGCCCCATCGATGGATGTTTTCTCCTGTTCCCGGCACGCGACTGATGCTAGAATAGCCCCATCTTAAAAAGCCCGAAGCCCCCTTGTCGGGAAAAGGAGCCGCATGAATCCCCCGATCCCCTTCCACCCCTTGATCGTTCATCTTGCCCTCTCTTTGGGTCTTTTGTCAGCGATGGTGGAAGCCCTCCCGTCGATCAAGAGAAGGATCCCTCCTTGGACTCAGAAGAAGGCTCTGGAACTGACCCTTCTTTTTCTGTTCCTGGCCCTTCTCACCGGAATCCTGTCTTTCTCTACGATCAAAGCGCAACACATTCCCGTGCCCCTCATGGCCTCGATCCATTGGGGAATCGCCTTGAGCGGGGGAGTCCTCTTTCTTCTTCTGTGGATCCTGACAGAAAGAGGGGGAGAACGACACCCAGGAACCTTCCCCTCACGACAGCTCATTGCCGGAGCCGGTCTTTTGGCCCTTCTCGTGGCCGCAACGCTGGGAGGCCAACTTGTCTACAAGGACCGGCTTGGAACCTCCCGTATGACCGATCCCCCGTCCTTGGCTCCCTCCCCTCGCTAAGGAAGGAGGTACAGAGAAAGAGTTCCCGCCAGCAGACAATAGACGCCGAAAGGAACCAGCGCCCGGGTCGACTCGTAGTTTCTGAAGTACCGCATGAGGAGGAAGGTCGTCAGCCACGCCATGACAAAGGCCATCCCGCCCCCCACGAGCGCCAGGTGAATGGCCCCGGGAGATCCGTGGTGCAAGAGTTTGGGAATCTCCAGAACCCCCGCGGCCCCGATGATGGGGGTCGAAAGAAGAAAGGAAAACCTTGCGGCATCCTCATGGTCAAGACCGCTCCACAAGCTTCCCACCATGGTGATGCCCGAACGCGAAATCCCGGGAAGAAGGGCCACCGCCTGAAAGATCCCGATCGAAAATGCGCGCGAGAGTCCGAGGGACTCCAGGACCATCCCTCCCTGCCCCCTCCCCTTCCGTCTCATCCATTCGGCCACGATGAGAAGGATTCCGTTGATGATGAGAAAGAGCGCCGCGAGAGTCGGTGCCGAAAAAAGATGTCGAATTTTTTTCTCCAGGAGAAGCCCCAAAAGTCCCGCCGGGATTGTCCCCGCCACAAGAAGAAATAAGACCTTCCTGGCCGTCAGGAGTTCGGGGCTCTGACGGCCTCCGGGGAGCACCATCAAGGATCTCAGGATGATGATCCACTCTCTGTAAAAATAAAGCAGAAGGGCCGCTGTCGTCCCCAAATGGAGGGACACCATGAAGGGAAGATAGGACGGATCCTTTTCGATCTCTCCCCACCCCAGGAGAGCCGGGAGGATGACCCCATGCCCCAAAGAGCTGATGGGGGCCAGTTCGGTAAGTCCCTGGGTGGCGCCGATGACGAGTGCCTGGAATGTTGTCATGAATCGCGAACCTTCTTCTAAAAAATAAAAAGACTTCCTCCCACGCAAGCCGCCGTGGACTTTTTCCTGAACACTTAACGCGGCAGGGTTGCCAGCCCTCTCCATAGGCACAAAACAGAGGCCGGACATCCTCCCGGAAGCAGCCCCTTCAGATATAGAACATGAGGGGCTGTCCGCCACGATCCTTTTCAATGGCCTCGATGCATTCGGCCAGCGTGACCTTTTCAAGCTCTTCATTCACGGCTTGGCTCAGCTTGTCGAAGAGGGTCTGAAGGGCGGGACCCGGAGGGGACGAGGGGTCATAAAGGGAGACGGTTCCCTCAAGGGCCCGGACAATGCCCGAGAGCCGGATATCCGCGGGGTCCCGCAGGAGACGATACTTTCCCTGAGGGCCCCGGCTTGACTCCACAAAGCCGTTCTTGACCAGTGTCGCCATGATTTGCTTGAGAAAGGGCTTGGGAATCTTTGAACGCTCGGCGATCTTCGCTCCTGTCATTCCATGCGCCCCCGCCACGGCAATCTCCACCATGGCGCGGATTCCATAATCGACTCTCTGGGACAGCTTGCAGGACATCCTTGGACGACTCCTTTCCCGATCTTAAATCCGAAATCGCTCGATCTCGGCATTGAGCTCCCCCACGACCTTCCGGATTTCACCCAGGTGTCGCTCTTCGAGGGGCTTCTGCCCCAGCTGCTCGCGAAAGTCCTCGGAAAGAGAATCCAGAATCGCCTGGATCTTGAGGAGAGCTTCGGTCTCGGAGGAGATCCTCTCGGCGAGACCTTCCCACTGGATCTCAAGACGGCCAAGGGCCTCGAAGAAGAGCTTCCAGTGCTCGTCAAGCTTCACGAGACGACGCCCGGCCGTGTCGATCTCTTCTCCTCCCGAGTCGAGCGTGGAGACCACCCGCTCGAGTTGTGAGGTCAAGGTCGACAGCTCCGTTCCGATCGAGTTTACGGCCCCTTCCGTCTTGCGGGAAAGGTCGGCCACGGTATCGGCCACGATCCGGAAGGTCCGTCCATGCACCCCCGCATGGGAGGCTTCGATCGCCGCATTGATCCCTGTGAGATGAAGCTCTCGGGAAATCTCCCCCACTCCATTGA
>JAKADN010000113.1 GCA_021820445.1 Nitrospirota bacterium
TCTTCCCCACGGGAAGCGGCCCCTGGCCCCCAACGTGGGCGCCTCGGCCCTACCCGACGGCCGGGTGGCCGCCGAGGGACGTCTCATGGCCTGTCCCGATGCCATCGCCACCGTCCGCTCCGAATATGCCGGGACCATCGAGGACTATCCCGTCAGGGACCACCAGCGGGTGAAAAAAGGGGATCTTCTGGCCTCCCTCCATGCCTCCGACCTCGAGGCCCGCCTGGCGGAGGCCCGGGCCGGCCTGGCCATGGAGCAGGCGCGCCTCGCCCTGGAGAAGAACCGGTTCCACCGGGCCCGGAGACTTTGGAAGAAGAAGGCGACCTCTTTTGCCTCCTACGACCGGGCCCGGAAGACCCTCGACATGGTCGAGGCCCAGCTTGAGAGGAGCCAGGCCGATGTGCGCCTCATCGAGTCGCTTCTCGCCAAGACCCGGATCCGCTCCCCCCTCGACGGCACGGTGGTGGCCCGCTTCCACAACCGGGGGGAATACGTGAACGTGGGCTCCCGGATCGCCACCGTGGCCGACCTCTCCCGGACGCGGGTCGAGGCGGAGGTGGACGAGTTCGACATCGGCCACCTCCGGGTGGGGGCGCCGGCGACCCTCCGGGCCGAGGGCCTCTCCCGACGCTATTCGGGGGTGGTGGTCTCCATCTCCGACCGCGTGACGCGCAAGCACCTGATCCCCGACGACCCCTCCCGTCCCACCGATACCGGGGTGGTCCGGGTGAGGATCGTCTCCCCCTCCCCCCTTCCCTTCAGGCTGGGACAGAAGGTCGATGTCCGGATCGGGACGGGCCGGACGGTTCCCGTTCCCCCGGAGGCCGCCCGAACCCACTGCGGGGGAGGAGCGTAAGGGGAGACCTCAGGACGGGGGGAGCGGCGAGCCGTCTCCCGATTTCCTCGGCCTCCTCCCGGGCGAAGAAGAGGGGATAGAGGCTTCGGTCGCGGCGCCGGGCCTCGGGGCACCCCCCCACCTCCCGGGCCCGGGCCAGCCCCCGGTCGAGGTCAACGGCGAGAAAAAAGGATGGAACCCCGACTCGAGAACAATTCCGAACCGATCCCCTCACGTTAAATCCCAGCAAGCGTTGATAAAAAGTTGCATGAGATGTGCTGACCTCGATGATCCCCCATGTCGCCTGCATAACATGTTTGGCCACGAGAAGGGCCGCATGGAAGAGCCGGGCCAGGGCCAAGGGCGACCGCACCTGCGGAAGGAGAGCCAGGCCGGTGAACTCGGCAAGGATTTGTCCCTCGCTCTCCAGGAGCTCGACCTCCTCCGGGTGGCTCTCCCGGGCTCGAAGCCCTCCCGTCCCGCTTCCCACCGTTACCGTCCCCAGAGCCTCTCCCGCCTCTTCCGACAGAAGAATCGTGACCTCCCCTCGGCGCCGTTTTGATTCCCCCTTCCACGCATATCCCTCCCGGCGGTACATCGTGGCGATAAGAGTGTCGGCCTGTGCCTGATCGTGGTCGTGCCGGGCCAGACGAAGGGCGAGAGGTCGTCCCGAGGAGAGATCGCTGAAGCGGGCCAGAAGGGCGCCTTCGCAAGAGGAAAGGGGGATCAGTGTCGGCACGGAGCGGATCCAGTCGATGAGGGTGGGGTCGGGAAGAGGAAAAACCTGCCCTCTACCATACCCGCAACGAAAGGGTCCTGTCTGTGACAGCCCTCACGCGACGGGGGGTAAAGGGGAAAAGCAGGATCGGGATCAGGGGGAGGGCGGAGAAATCCGGGCGGAGATCTCCCGGGCGAGGGCCCCCGTCGCCCGGGAGAGGCGCCCGAGGACCTGCCGCATGACGGCGGGGGATTGTCCGTAGGGGTCGGGAATCTCCAGAGGTCCGGCCGGATCCCACGTGCCGAGCCAGGCCGATTTCTTGAGGGCGGACCGGCCAAAGTCCAGAAGGAGGTTCTGGTTCGACCCGTCCATGATCAGGATGATGTCGGCCCATTCCAGGAGAAGGTGGGTCATGGTGCGGGAGCGGTGGCCCGCCAGGTCGATCCCGAAGCTTCGGGCTTCCCTGACAAAGTCCGGGGGAGAGGGGAGGTTCTCCTGGTGGGAGAGGCCGGCCGAGAAGATCTTGCAGGGACCCAAGGAGAGATGCCGCCGGAGAAAGTGCTCCGCGGCGGGGCTCCGGCAGAGGTTGCCGTGGCAGAGGAGCAGAAGGTGGGGGTCCGGGGGAAGGGAGGAGAGAAGGAGGTGTGCCCGCCGGCGCTCCTCCGCCCCGTTGCCGAAGAGGCGCGCCAGGCGCCCGATGAGGGGAGGAGTCATCCGGGGCTTCCCTTTTCCCATCGAAAAAGAGGGAATGGTCTCGTCGGATGCTGTTTTTGGACCATCGATTTTTCTCCCGGAGGATGATGGAGAGATCTCTCTCGCTTTTTCTTTCTGTCTCCGGAAGGGATTTTCCGTTCTTTTTCGCCAAAGATCAAGAATCAGGAGTTTTGAGAGGTTTCCTTGGAGATCCTTCTTGAGAATCTTCTCTTCAATGTCAGGGTGAGAACTTGATAATTTGTCCGTTATTCAGTGTGACCCAGATATTTCCAAAGCTGTCGGAGGCGACCCCTATAGGAACAGACGGAAGAGAGTAAAAATAGCAGGCGCCACTTTGGCAACTGGCACTTGAAATGGCGCCCTCAGTAATCTCAATAATTTGGCTGGTTCCGGCATCAAGCACCCAGAGGTTCCCTGAGGGATCAAACGCGAGAGATACAGGCTTCTTGAATCCTTTGATAACAGGGCATCCATTTTGAGTTTCACACTGAGTTGGATCCATTTCTATGACGCTTCCTCCCGAACTGTTGGCGACCCAGGCAAAACTCCCGGAGGCGGAAGGAGCCGCCACGGCCACGGGGTTGGAAAAACCTCCATAGGTCGGGCAGGCAGTAGAGGAGCAGGAGGGGGAGGCTCCCGACTTAATTTCCGTGACCGATCCGGGGGATGTGTCGTTGGTGACCCAGATGTTGCTAGAGCTGTCGGCCACGATTCCCACGGGGGAGGTAAAATAACTTGAACCAGAAAAAGTGGTACAGGAGGAGCAGGAGGGGGAGGCTCCCGACTTAATTTCCGTGACCGATCCGGGGGATGTGTCGTTGGTGACCCAGATGTTGCCGGAGCCGTCGGCCACGATTCCCACGGGGGAGGAGAAATACGTACCGGTAGAAGAATTTGAAAAAGTGGCGCAGTAGGTAGAGGGGCAGGAGGAGGCGTTTTTGGGGATTTCCGTGACCGAATCTCCCGTATTGTTGGTGACCCAGATGTTGCCGGAGCTGTCGGCGGCAATCCCCGCCGGAGTGAACCCAACAGAGATAATGGGACAAGCCGTTAAGCTTGGACACGAAGTGGTTCCAGAGGGGATTTTGAGTACACCAACAGAGACGACGATCCAGACATTGTTCGAGGGATCGACCGCAATGTCATTGCTCTTGATGGACGGTATCGAGACGGTGCCGGGAGGGGTAAAGGATGAGGAGGGAAGGGAGCTTCCCCCTCCGCCTCCCCCTCCTCCCATGCCGCAGGAGGAGAGAAGGAGAAGGGCTGCCAGAGAAAAAGAGCCCAAGAGGCGCGTGACCGGTGTTCCTCCCATCCCAAGACTCCTTCGCGGACAGCGTCTCTCAAGAGGACGGCAAAAACCGTTCGGTTCCTCTCCGAAGGAGAGGCTGTTTCTTTTGGGCAATCCTTCCGACCCCTCCTCCGGAGCCGACGACGAAAGCCGTCAGAAATTTCCGGGGGAAATCGTTAAAAAGTTCCGTTGAGATGTGTTTTTTGCATTCCGTTTCCA
>JAKADN010000034.1 GCA_021820445.1 Nitrospirota bacterium
GGAGCCTCCCATGAGCGTGAGCCCCCTGGCCGGACAGGCCCCCCCTCCCTCCCTGATCATCGACGTGTCCCGGCTCGTCACCGATTTCTTCACCAGGCGTCCGGATCCGGACAACCCCGCCCAGCGGGTCGCCTTCGGAACATCCGGACACCGGGGAAGCGCCTTCGAAGGCACCTTCAACGAAGACCATATTCTGGCGGTCACCCAGGCCGTCTGCCTCTACCGGAAAACCCGCGGCATCGAAGGCCCCCTCTTCGTCGGGGCCGACACCCACGCCCTCTCCAGGCCGGCCTTCGTCACCGCCCTCTCCGTCCTCGCCGCCAACAACGTCACCACCATCGTCTCCGATCACGACGAACCGACCCCCACTCCCGTCGTCAGCCATGCCATCCTGACCTACAACCATCCCCGGGACGGAGGGCCCCCTCCCTTCCCCGCCGACGGCATCGTGATCACCCCGTCCCACAACCCCCCGGAGGATGGTGGCTTCAAATATAACCCGCCGGGCGGGGGGCCGGCCGATCCGGCCGCCACCCGCTGGATCGAGGAGACCGCCAACCGCCTTCTGGCGGAAGGCTTGTCCGGCGTCCGCCGGATCCCGTTCGACCGGGCGATGGAGGCGGACACGGTCCATACTCGGGATTATCTCTCCGCCTATGTGGCCGACCTCGGGGAGGTCCTCGACATGGAATCGATCCGGAGCTCCGGAGTCCGGATGGGCGTCGATCCCCTGGGCGGAGCCGGGGTCCACTACTGGGGACGGATCGCCGAAGAGTATGGGCTGAATCTGACCGTGGTCCGGGAGACGATCGACCCGACCTTCTCCTTCATGACCGTGGACTGGGACGGCAAGATCCGGATGGACCCCTCCTCCCCCTGGGCCATGAAACGACTCGTGGAGATGGCCGGAAAATTCGACATTTCCTTTGGATGCGACACCGACCACGACCGCCACGGGATCGTCTCGCCCACCGCCGGTCTCATGAACCCCAACCACTACCTTGCGGTCCTGGCCAACTACCTCTTTTCCCACCGGCCCTCCTGGGGCTCCGGGGTCCGTGTCGGAAAGACCATCGTGTCGAGCCGGATGATCGACCGCGTCGCGGAATCCCTGGGTCGCCCCCTTCTCGAGGTTCCCGTCGGCTTCAAGTGGTTCGTGGAGGGACTCCTCGACGGAACGGTGGGTCTCGGAGGAGAAGAGAGCGCCGGAGCCTCCTTCCTCCGGCGGAACGGGACGGTCTGGACCACCGACAAGGACGGACTCATCGCCGCCCTCTGTGCGGCCGAAATCGCGGCGGTGACGGGACGGGAGCCGGGCCTCCACTATGCGGATCTCGCCAACCGTTTCGGGCCTCACTATTACCGAAGGATCGATGCCCCGGCCGACGCCTCCCTCAGGTCTGCCCTCGGAAAAATCACTCCGGACCGCATTCCCCTAAAAACGCTGGCGGGCGAACCCGTCCTTCGAGTCCTGACAACGGCCCCGGGAAACGGAGAGCCGATCGGAGGCATCAAGATCGAAAGCGCATCGGGGTGGTTTGCCGCCCGTCCGTCGGGGACGGAGGAGATCCTCAAGATTTACGGAGAGAGTACCCGGAGCGAGGCCCATCTCCAGGAAATCCTCGAGACGGCCGACCGGGAAATCAAAAAGGCCCTCCGGTCCTAGGGACGGGAGGGCCTTCGGGGGGGCGGGATTCCCCGACATTGCCTCAGAGCTGTTTCCTGAGCTTCTGGAGCCAGCTTTCACCCTTTTTCGGGAGGGCCCGCGGTTTCCCGCATCCCTCCTCCGGTGGCCAGTTGACCAGCATCGAGCCGATATGGGAAGGCTGGATGTCGGCCCCCGACTTCCGGAAGTACTGCAGCCAGAACTCGCCCATCTTGCGGGTCTTCTCGATCGAGGGGGACCGTGTTCCGATCACATAGACGCAGACATTCTTGAGATCGGGGAAGCCGTAGGCCTTCTCCACCCGTTTGAGATCCCTGGCGTTCCACTTCATGTCCTTGTACCGGAATCGCCCCCGGTCCTCCTGCATGTCCGACAGAAAGACAAGGACCGGTCTCCGCCGGTCGGCGGAAAAAAGCTGGGAGGCCATGCGGGCCGCCCCAAAGAGATCCGTGTAACGGGATTTCCCTGGCTTTTTGAGTTTTTCCGTGAGAGTCGCCAGAAGCTTGTTGCGGATCTCCTTGTCCTCCGCTTTTTCCTGCTTGACCTCGTTCTTGTAGTCGATTTCGTTTTCCGAAAGGCTGTCGAAGCCGGGCCGGGCCGGAAGGCTGCCTTCGGCCATGAAGCTCGAAACCAGGGAATTGTCGTCGACGATCGGGGCGACCCTCAGACGGTCGCCGGCCTTGAGTTGCGGCACGATCCGTTCGAGGAGAGCCCGTCTGTAAACGTCGAACTGGCGGCCGGTACTCCCGGTTTCGTCCACGAAGACCAGGATGTCTCGTCCGGGATCGGTCGATTCTTCCGCCCGGGCCGTCTGGGGCTCGTGAATTCCCGGAAGGAGCCCCGGAACGGCGGGAAGCGTAAGGACTGCCAGCGCCCCCATCCCGAGGCCGGCCAGGAGTCGGCCGGCCCTCTCTCCCCATGCGTTCATCTTACGCCCTCCCCGTGGAAAATAGGGTCCGTCCCTGTCCATCGGTCGGCTTTCCGCTTCCCGCAGGGTTGGTCGCCATCGATTCGGCTGCATCCGGAATCTTGAGATCGGACCACCACCGCTTGAGGGTGGGAGACTCGGGATTCCGGGAGAAAGAGGACGGAGCGACCGTTCCTCCGCGCGAGGCCATGTTGGCCTGACGATAGATGGAGATCTTTGCCGCCGTCTCCGAGAGGACCCGCTCCGCCTCCCCACGACCGGCCCGGATGATTGCATTCGTTTTGGAAATGGCCTGGGACAGCTTGTCCCGCAGTTTTGTCCGCTTCTTGTCGAGGCGCACGACGGCGACATGCAGGGCGTCCAGCTCGGAATCCTGATCATGGGCAAAAAAGGAGACCATGTAGGCTCCCAGGAAGATCAGGAGGTTGATCGCGAACATGGCGTAAACCATGTTGCCCGAGCCGCCCCCCAGCCTGTGCTCGGCGTGGAGCGTCACATACATGTTGCGGATGAAGGAAAGGGCGGTGAGCGCTCCGAGAACGGTGGTCGGGGCGAGCAGAATCATGATGGCCGTGGCGATCTTCGGCTTGACCAGAGTCCGGATCTGAAGCCCCAGGAAGACCCCGATCAAGGGAAGGGTCAGGGAGAGGGTCATGCTCATGACGTAGGTCATCAGCTCCGGCTCTCCGAACATCCGGAAGACCACGACGTTCAGGGGGAACTCTCCGATCGCCAGCATGATCACCACCAACCAGTGGATGAAGTAGGGAACCGGAATGACTACATCGCGCCCCACGACCTCCTTGCGGTTCTTGTACCGGACCAGCACGTCCTTGAGGCGATACTGGTTGGACTCATAGGCGTTGGAGAGGTTCGAGGACCGTCCTTCATGACGGTAGAGCTCCTGCGCCGTCTGGGCGTAAATCTCGCTGATCTTGGACTCACCGGCGGCGATGATCGAGCGTTCGAAAGGGCCGGCCTCGTAGCTGCTTCCGGCAGGGAGCCCGGCCAATCCGTCCTCGTGGCCTGTCTTGCGGATCAGTTCGTCATCCGGAAATATCGGTCTGGAAAGGGTCTTGTGTCTCATGGTGTCACTCCTTGTTGGTTGCCTTCCGGGGCAACCGGTCACGCGTTAGTTGATGACGCCGCTGCCTTCGACCGAATTTCTCCGGTGATGGCTGACAATGGTATTGAGTTCATCGACCATGAACTGGAGCTTGGTGTGGAGGTCGGCCACCGAATTGACCCACTGGGATTCCCTTGCATGGAAATTCTGGTAGTCCTCCTTGAACTGGGCGATAAAGCGGTTCATCCTTTCAGACTCGGCCCGGAGGGCGTCCCGATCGGTCAGGAGAATGTCCCACTGCTTTTTGGTCTCCGCCAGGCGGTCCATGACCACCGAGGATTTTTCGAGGAGGTCGTTGTACTCTTTTACCGCATTGATAATCTTGTTGATGTCCTTGTCACCGAGCATTGTCAAATCCTTTCAGTATGCAATCCGTTTGTAATTCCGGCCTCCGCCGGACCTCCCGATCAGCGATCCCTCGGCAAGGATCTCTCTTCCTTTTCTTCCAGGGCCAGCTCCGCTCCCCTACTCCCGCCGAAGAAGCGTTCAAGGACGACAAGAATCTCCGCGTGAATCGAACGGTGCTCTCGTGTGGCCCGTTCCTTTATGATTCGGTATAGCGCTTCATTCATGCGCAGCGTCATCCTTTTCATAGTGTCATTCTAACACTAATATGGTGCTTGTCAAATGTAGTGTTAATTTATTTATTTTAAAGAATAAATATGTAATTAAATAATAATTTTTAATTGTAAACTTTTAATTTTAAAATAAAAATAAAAGGAATGCCCATCAGCAAAGGAATATATTTTTATTATTTTCTGTGGACAGCCAGAGGCGGACTTCCTGGCGAATCAGGATGGTAAAAAGGCCGCAATTCCTTCATCGGATCAATCGACGACAAACTTGAAGCGGAAGACCTGCTTAAAGGAGGTACCTCAAAAAAACAAACGAATACAAACTCTTATCTCATAAAACAACGGAAAGGCGCTGGCATCCATCCCGTTTTCTTATGGAATACCTGGACAGGAGGGCCCGGAGTGCTCCCTGGAGAATGGTCTCGCCCCCCGCATCAAGGGATCGGGCGATCCATTGGCGTGCAAGGAAGCGGGGGGAGACTGTCAGGGCTGTGGACGATGACGGAGGAGCTTCCGCAGTCCCGATGGTGACCCGAAATGAATCCGTCTCTTCGCCGAAAGAAGCGTCAGGGACTCAGAAGACCCAGGAGTCGATCGGACAATGCGGAGGTTCGCCAGGACTGCCTCCGGATCATCCGCTCAAGGAGCGGGAGGGAGGCCCATACGGTCAGACGGAACCGGGCGCGGGTGGCTGCGGTATAGAGGAGTGAGCGGGTCAGGAGCGGATGGTCGACCGCCCCGACCAGAAGAACCACATGGTCGAATTCGGATCCCTGACTCTTGTGGATGGTCAGGGCGTAGGAGAACTCCCATGCGGGGGCGAGTCGTTCCGGAAGGATCACAAGTCCCCGCTCCTTGGCGACGAAAAGCCGCGAGCCGGACAGGATCCCCAGGTCCCCGTTCATGAGTCCCGTGTCGTAGCTGTTCTCGAGGACAATCACCGGGGCGGAAGGAAAAAGCCCGGAAGAATCATGGCGAAAAATCCCCTGGACCGCCCGGTTGACCGTCCGGCTCCCGACCGGACCTTCCCGAAGAGGGGCCAGGGCCATGAAGGAATCAAGCGGCAGGGGGCCTCCTGCCGGAGCCGGCATGCGCGAAAGGGCGTCCCATCCCTCCCGCAGGATCTTAAGCGGGAGGCGGGATCCCGGCTCCGCGGGAAGGAAGTCGAGGCCCGGAACCCCCGCACCGAGCAGATCTCTTGCCCGGGAGGCGTCCCCGGAGGCGATGGCCTGGGCGAAGTCTCTCAGTGCTGGAGCGGCCGACTGGCGGAAATTATGGGTCAGAACCGTCAGGGCGCCGGCATCCTTTGGGGCCCCCTCACCCCGCTCAAGAGCTCCGCAGAGGTCTCCCATGACCGAGCCCGTCCCGACGGAGGCCAGCTGGTTGCGATCCCCCGTCAGGATGAGGCGGGAGCGTTCGGGAAGGGAGACCAGAAGGCGGTCCATGAGAGGGAGATCGACCATCGACAGCTCGTCCACCAGGACAAGGTCCCAGTCGAGGAGATTTCCCGGGCCCCTGGCAAAGCCCTGCCTTCCCGCTCCGAGCAGGCGGTGCAGGGTCATGGTTGGCGGAGAAGGTCCGGAAAATTCCATGGCTGAGAGGGCCTCCGACATTCTGGCGGCCGCCTTGCCGGTGGGAGCCGCAGCGACGATGCGGGCGGAGGGGGTGAGGATTCGGTGAAGGGCCAGGATGCGGGCGGCCGTCCATGTTTTTCCGGTCCCCGGCCCCCCCGTCAGAAGAAGGAGGGAGCGGGACAGGGAGGCCAAGGCGGCGGCCCTCCCGGCATTGACGGGATCCGAGAGGGCTCCCTGAAGCGGAAAAAGCCTGTCGAGGATCTCCCTTCCAGGATCCGGAGAAGATCCGGGCTCTTCGCGGTCGAGAAGGAGTCGACGGCCAAGGAGCTCGGCCACCCGGATTTCGGAGAGATAATGCCGGTAAAGGTAAAGTCCTCCCCGGTCGAAAATGAGCGGGCCCGGCCGTTCCGGGATTCCGACCACACCCGCGAGAAGGGCGGGCCAGAGGGAAGGGGCCGGCAAGCGCTCCGGGAGCTCCTCGAAATAGGGCGAGTCGGAAGAGGCGTTCAGGTCGAGGAGGGTATGCCCTTCCCGGGAGGCGGCGCTGGTCAGGGCGGCCGCAACGGCATAGACAGCCAGGCTCTCCCATGGGAGAGCCCCCGAAAGGGCCACGACAGTTGCCGCCAGGGCCCGATCGACATCCTCCAGGAGTCCCTTTTCACGGGCCCTTGAAAACCAGCCTCGGCAGGGCTCCGGAAGGAGGGGAAAAAGAACGGCGTCGCTCACGGTCGCTCTCCCGACAGAAGTCGGTCGAAGGAGAGGAGCTCGGAGAGCGTGGGGCGAAGGCGGTGGATCCCCTCCCCGGGACGGCCGAGACCCCGAACGAAAAGGAAGAGGGCCCCCCCGACGTCCCGTTCGTAGTCGTATCCCGGAACGGAAAACGACAGGAGACGGTGGAGGGCCAGAATATAGAGGGTGCCCTGGAGATCGTAACGGTGTTCGGCCATCGCGCGAACCAGGCTCAAAGGCGCATAAGGGGAGTCTCCCGAAAGGCGGTTGGTCTTGTAGTCCAGGAGGTGGAAGCGGCCGCGGAACCGGAAGACGAGGTCGATGTATCCCTTGAGGGACCCCGTGACGGGTTCGAAGAAGAGTTTCGGACCTTCGGGCAGAAGAGACGCCTGAAGCCGATCGGCCACGAGTCCCCGGACCGGGAGAAGAAATTCCTGCTCGACCGTCCTCTCCCCCCGCAGGATCCTCCCCAGCGTCATGAAGCCCCCCTCTCCCGGGGAAGAACCCTCCGTCCTCTCGGCCAGGTCGGCCGAGAGGGTCCGCTCGACCAGGGGACGGACCGCCTCAGGCCAGCTCTGGCAGGCGGGGTCCTTCCGAAGGTCGAGGTCGTCGAGGGCCCCCTCGAGAACCCCATCGGGAACCGCTCCGGGAGGCCCCTCCGTGTGAGCCTCCTCCCGGGCAAGCCGTTCCATGATCCGATGAAAATAGGAGCCGAACAGCGGTCCGGCGGGAAGGACCGATTCCTCCGGACCCTCCCCTTCCGGCCCTTCTCTTCCCTCTTCGTCGGAGGCCCGCAGCTCTTCCCCCTTTTCCTCATGAATCCCGAGGGAAAGTCGCACCAGCGAGGAAAAGCTTTCCGTCCTCTTCGCCGGAGAAATGGCGGGAAAGGGCGGGGGTGGAGCGAGGGTCCATTTCTTCTCCGAAGCTTGCCGGGGTGGAGCCAGCGGGACGGGCGAATCCGGGACATTTGCAAAAAGGACGGGATTTTCCCGGACGATCCGGTCGATTTGAAGGGCAAACCCCTGGAACGCCGCCTTCCCCTTGCGGACATCCGGGCCCAGACCGAAAAGGTGGCCCACGGCCGATTGGCGGGAGGTCGAGGAGGGAACCATCAGGACAGTCCGGTGAACGGCTCTCGTCAGGGCGACATACAGCAGGCGCATTTCCTCCGAACGCTCGCCCGGATCCTCCCCCTCCTCCTCCCGGCCCTGGCGGCCGGGAAGGCCGAAGGGAAGAATCACCACCGGAAACTCCAGTCCCTTGGCCTTGTGGAGCGTCAGGATCCTGACACGGCCATCGCAGGTCTCAAGGCGCGGGGCATTCCCGTCTTCCTTCTTGCCGGGAGCCTCCCGACGGGCCTGAAGGTAGCGATCCACAAGGAGAAGGAGCGGAGGGCGATCCCGACCCTGGTCCTCCAGAAGCTCGAAAAGGTGGAGAAGGTGCGTGACCCGACGTTTTCCTCCCGACTGGGAGAGAAGTCTCGAAAAGATTCCCTGATCGAGAAAGAAGGTTCGGAGCGTTCCCATCGCTCCCCGGCTTTCCCATCGGCGCGCGGCCTCGAAAAACGGATCCACGCGACGGTTCCAGAGATCCGGAGAGTCTTCGAGAAGCCGAAGCTCGGCCGCCGTCATGCCAAAGAACCGGGAGGCCAGGACCATCCGGGCCTGACGACGGTTCTCCGGAGAGGCGAAGGACAAGAGGAGCATCTCGAGGTCGAAGGCCTCTTCCGTTTCCAGAACGCTCCCGGACCCGTAGGAGACCGAGGGAATTCCTCTCTCGTCGAGAGCCTCCTGGAGAAGCTTTCCGTGGACATGTGTCCGGACGAGGAGCGCGATCTCCTCCGGACGCACCGGTCGTCCTGAAATGGTGGGCCCCCCCGAGAGGAGCCGAGACACCTCGCGAGCGGACCGTCGGGCATACGCATCGAGCCGGTCTCCCTCCTCCCCTCCCACCAGCAGAAGGGGTATGGGCTCCTCCTCGCTTTCGGCCAGGGGATCCCGGAAGGCAGAGAGTCCCTCCCGGCTTGGAAAAACAGGATCGTAGCGGATCGCCTCCCCTGTCAGGAAGGGGTCCGGGACAAGGCCGAAAAGGGTGTTGAGCGCCTCCACATGACGCCGATCGGAACGGTAGTTCACGGATAGCCCGAGAAGAGAGCCCCCCGGGCGCGTCAGCGCAAAGTTGCGGGCCTCGAGGTAGGCCGAAATGTCGGCCCCACGGAAGCGGTAGATCGACTGCTTCGGATCCCCCACCAGGAAAAGGGCGGTTCCGGCCCCCTCCTCTCCGGGAGACGGATGCGAGAGCCGGTAGATCCGGTCGAAGATGCGGAACTGCGCCAGATCCGTATCCTGGAATTCATCGACGAAGGCCACCGGGAACCGTTCGCGGATCTTCCGGGAAAGCGACCCCGAACGATCGGCAAGAAGTCCCTCCAGGACCCGGAGGATCATGTCGTCGAAGGTCTCCCTTCCGCGGCCTTCCCGCTGATCGAGAGCCTCGGAGCGGAGATACCGGAGCAGGTCTTTTTTCAGGGAGCGTCTCAGCCCCTCCGCCATCGCCTCCTTCCCCTCCAGAATCCGCAGGAGGGGCGCGAAGGATCGCCTTTCATCCGGCGGAACACGGGTCAGCCACTCCTGAAGAACTCCGTCCAGGGGGCCGTATCCCGGAGGACTTCCCGGAACTTGATCCCGAATCTCCCGGAGACGGCGGAGCAGGAGACGGACGTCGGCTCCCGCCTCTCCTTTCCGCTTCTTCTTCCCTCCTCTCGCCCCCTCATGGTCCGGCGTCTCCGAAGACCACCGCCGGGCCATCTCCTCCATCGTGTCTTCCGCTATCTCCCGACAGAGGGAGAGGTCCCGCAGATAGCCCTCCCGTAACCCCGGGAAGTCATCTTCCTCCTCCGGGGCACCGGAGTGGGCAGACTCCGTCTCCCGGAACAGGGCGTCATCGGAGACCAGGGACCGGAAGTCAGCCGGTCCCCCCGGACAAACGGAGGCGAGCAAAAGTGCGATTTCAGGCCTTTCGGGATAGACCCGTCGGCGCCATATTTCGGACAGGGCCGGGAGCTTCGCCTCTCCGGGATTCTCCTCGAGTTCGAGCGAAAAGGGCGACTTGAATTCGAAGGCGTATTCCCGGAGGAGGCGGCGGCAGAAGGCGTGGATGGTGGTCATCGTCGCCCGGTCGAAGTCGGAGAGGGCCCGTGCGAGAGGAGTCGCATGATCGGCACGGATCCTCTCAAGAAAGGGGGCATGCCGTCCTTCGGATTTCTCCCCGAGGGCCTTTCGTCGGGCGGCGACAAGCAGGTCGTGAATCCGCCCCCGGACCTCCTCCGCGGCCGACTCGGTAAAGGTGACCACAAGGATCCGCTCGACCGGAAATCCCTCCAGGATGGCCCTGAGAAAGAGAACGGTCAGAGCGGTCGTCTTTCCGGTTCCGGCAGAGGCCTCGATCAGGTGGAGCCCCGAAAGAGGCCGGTCGAAAAGAGGGTTTTCAGCCATCAGGAGGTTCCCTCTTCGGTCATATTGGCGAGAAGAGGGTCCCAGAGTCTCAGGGACCAGAGACCGAAGGGGATTTCCCCTGGAAGATCGCGACCGGAGAAGGCCAGAGCGGTCCAGAAGGGGGAGCGCGAGCGGGGATCGAAAAAAGTCGACCGGGCATTGAAGGGAGGGACCCGGGAGGAAAGGAGAAGCTCGCGGGCCTTGCCGGATGCCTGGCTCCAGGCCGGGCTTCCGACCGGTCCGGCATTTTCCCGCAATGTGTCGGCAAAGACCCGGGAGGCCTCCGGGTCGAACGGAAGGGGGGCGCGCCGCCCCTTCCGGAAGGCCCGAAAATACGGGAGAAATTGACGGGCGGCTTCCGGGCGGGAAGGCGCACTCCACCGCCAGAGGGCCAGGGGAATTCGGGTGGGATCCTTTTCCGCCTCCTTCTTTCCTCCTTTTCCCGTCAGGGCGCAGCCCCTGTAACCGGAGAGAAAAAGGGCGCACAAAAGGTGCCCCACGTAGGCCTCCAGAAAATCACCGGGAAAGGGGGACCACGGCCACCTCTCGACGATCAGGAAACGGCCGCCCTGGAGGCTTTCGGCGAGCCCCTCGATCGTTCCGGCGAACCGGACCCCGTGAAAGGTTCCGTCGAGGCGTTCCCGGGAAAAGGGAACGGAGCCTTCCGGAAGGCGGATGTCCAGCCTTTCTCCCAGGGTCCGCCTGTAGCCTTCAGCCTCCCTTTCGGCCCGTCCTGAGACGAGTCCTCTGAGGGGCGGCCAGGGAAGCGGCGCGAAACTCCCCTCCCCACCCCGAAGCCTGGCGGTGATCGTCCGGTTCGGATCGGAGACGAAGGGCTCGGCCTCTTCGAGCCTCAAGGGTCGCTCCGAAGGGGGAAACCCCATCTGGCGCACAAGAAAATGGCGGGCGGGATCCCGGATGAATGAGCGGAGATCGGGGATCGAGACCCCTTCCGCTCCCCCCTGGGTGTCCTTCGGCTCAGCGGGGCCCCAGGAGAGGGAGGGATCGAAAAAGACGGGATCGGCGGAAGGCCGCCTTCGGGTGTTTTCCAAAGCCCTTCGCCAGGGCCGGGAATAGCTTCGGAGGCGGGGGTCCGCCTCCCGGGAGTAGTGGTCCGGAGAAAGCGGATCGAGGGGCGATTCGAGGGTGATCTGGGAAAGAATGGGACCGTTCTCGCCTTCAAACCCTTCGGCGACCTGGTCCATCAGTTGCCGGACCAGCACGGAAGGCTCCCGATGGCTCCCGTCCCGGATCTCGATTCCCACGTAGCTGATCCACAGGATGTCCCGGGCCGAAAGGAGTGCCTCCAGGAAAAGAGTCCTGTCATCCTCCCGGACAGACCGGTCGCCCGGTTCGGGATGGGAGGCCAGCCAGTCGAAGCTCGGAGGCCAGCTTGGCCTCGGAAAGTCGGCATCGTTCATTCCCAGCAGGCAGACCACGCGAAAGGGGATGGAGCGGAGAGGAACCATGCGGCCGAAGGTCACTCCCCCGGAAAGAAAGCGGTCCTTTCCGTCGCCCGCCCCGGCCATTTTTTCCAGATGTCTGGACAGGACCGCGGAGGAAAGCGTCATGGAGGCTCCCGCCTCCGTAAAATCCCGGGCCAACCGGTCCGGAATGGCGGCAAGCGCCCGATCCACGGATCTGGAAGAATCGAGCCGAAAAAAGGTGTCGAGGAGTTCACGAAGCAGGAGGGGCCATTCCGACGCCGGCCGGACCCCGGAAAGAAGGACGAGGAGATCCTCGAGCGCTTCCGAGAACCGGGCGATTCCTCCGGCGATCTCGCCTTCCCGATCCTCCGGGAGGGGGAGAGGGGACAGGAAAAACGCCTTCGGAAGCGCCTCTTCTCCACAGGCGTACCCCAGAAGAATCCGGTCGCGTCCCTCCACGAGACTCTGCTCCTTCCGGCCGGCGTAAGGAGAGGGGCGGTCCGATCCGCTCAGTCCCCACCGGAAGCCGGAGTCCCAAAGAATCTCCTGAAGTCTGGATGGCCGGATGCCGGCGAGACCGAACTTTTCGGCGATAAGGGGAACGGACAGGAGGCGAAAGGCCAGGGGAGCCGTGAGCCTCATTCGAGGGAGACGGAGAAGAAGCAAAAGGGCCTCGAAGGCGGGCTCCTCGAGCAGCTCCCTTCGGTCGGAGATGACGAAGGGGATCTCCGGTTCGCGCTCTTTGCCGGATTCCCCTCCTGGCTCCTCCCCGAAAACCGACCGAATGATTCCCGCATACCGTCCGATATCGGGAGCCAGGACCACCACATCTTCGGGGGAGAGTCCGGGGATTTCCGAAAAAAGGGCAAGCAGTCGATCCTTCAGCATCTCGACTTCCCGGACCGGACTCGAACAGGAAATCACCTCGAGGGAGCGGTCCCGCAGGGGGACGACCCTTCTCTCCAGAGCGCATTCCCGAATGAGGGCTCCCCGGTCCGAGAGGGTCCGGAGGTCATCCTGAAGAGAGCCGAGAAGGGTGGGAGGGGCGGATGGGAAGAGGCGGCTCGTGAGCGGGAGATCGGCGAGACTCTGGTGGAGATTCCGGAAGGGCTCTCCCCAGGAGGACAGCAGGGGGGCTCCCGTCTCCAGGATGGCCTTTTTTTCCGGCAAAGCCCGCTCCTTCACCCGTGAAGGAACGATATCGCCCCAGTATTCCTCGCAGGGATTCAGAAAGTAGAGATGGACGTCGCAAAGATCTGCCTCGCCCAGGGTCCGGAAAAAAAGAAGGTCCCGGGGGGCCATTCCCGTCAACCCGAAGAGGGAAATCCGGGGGGGAAGATGAGGGACGGTCGCCTTTCCCCCCGTCCGAAAGAAGGACTCCATCATTCTGGCCCGGTGAAGGGGCCGCGAGGAGCCGGAGAGCTCTCTCCACAGGATGGCCGGCCATCCGTCCGGATCCTTCCCATCCTCCCACCCGAGAAGAAGATCGGGCCGATAGATCATGGACCGGTCGTATAGATCGGCCAGAACGGCCGAAAGCTCGTAGAGGCGCTCGTCGGTCATCCCCCGCCCCAGGAAGCCCTTCACCTCCAGAAATTCGGGACGAACGATCAGAACGGGAAGCGCTTCGAAGAGGCGGAGAAGGAGGTTCCCCTTCTCGAAATGGGCCGGGCGGAGCGGATCTCCGTACGCGCTCTCCAGAAGCGACCGGATGAAGCGGCCGGCGAGCGGAAAAGAAAGGCCCGCGGATATCCCCGTCCGGGAGGCGATTTGATAGGACAGCCATCGCCCGATGGCCGGATTCTGAGGAATGACCGTTTCGGGACGAAAAGGGTCGAGAAGCCCGCCCCGTCCCCAAGCGGCCAGCCGCTCCACAAACATGTCGGCCAAGACTTCAAGTCTCTGGCTTTCGTAAAGGTGGACCAAGTCCTTCTCCCGCCGCGATCTCAGTCCTTCCCATGGGCTGCACTCCGAATGACCCGATGCGCTCCCGAGAGGCCCCGGAGGTTGCCCTGCCGTTTTCCATCATACCTCAAATCGATCCGTTTTCTCCGGATGCCAGGAGGGGGGAGATGAACCGGGGAATCCCACAAAAAAGGGCCGATCCCAAAAGGGACCGGCCCCTGCGTCCTTGAGTCAATCGTCCGAAGGAATCGCTACCCCCTCCGGGAATTCGTCTTCATCTTGTGGATGATCCGTCCAATCTCGAGGATTTTGGGGGCCGACAGGTCTCGAACTGTCAGGTTCGCCTCCTCGTCCCCGGCATAGGAGCAGAGGGCGATGGTATAGCAGCTGGTCCCTCCACGGATGATCTTGAGGGCGATATTGGAATAGTGGCAGTGAACTCCGACAAAAAGGCACACATCGATCTTGTTGTGCCAGATCGTCAGATTCGGATGGTTGGGGTTGATTTCCGACTCAGGTTCGATCTTTGGGTATTTGGGGCGGTAGTCCGGCATGGGGATGATCCGGATCCCATTGGACTGGGCGACCTCGAGGACGGCGTCGGCCACGCGGCGCGACTCCTCCGAAAACTCCCACAGGACCATGGGTCCGGGGAAAAAAGTGGGAACCTTTGCGTTGGCCAGCTTCCGGGCGGCCTCCTCAAGAACCTGGGCTTCGGGAAGAACACGTCCCTCGACGGCGCCGGTCCCTTCGACCGGAAGCTCGAGACCCATTGCGGTGGCAGAAGGAGGGAGAAGCCCGGCCGGTCCGGGGGTCAGTAATCCGTGCGACATGACAATCCTTTCTTGGGCCGTCCTATGAGCGGACAGCGAATAGGGGTTTCAGGGAAGGGTGAACCATTCGAAGCCGGCGATCACGACCCCAAGGATAAGAAGAGACGGTTCAAGGGGCAGGGTCTGCTCCCCGATGAGAAGGGAAGATCCGTCCACCCCCACTTTGCCGAAAAAAAGCCCTTCAAGGGTCGAAGCCAGGACATAATCCCCCGGCAAATGGGCCCTTTGGGCATCAAGATGCACAAAAAATTGAGGAGGAATGTCACAATGCGGTTGCTCGAAGAACTGGGGGCTTCCTCCTTCGTCGACCCATACGGAAAAGACCTTTCCCGCATCAATCCCAGGAACCGCCTCGACATCCTTCTCCTTGTGTTCCATCTCCCGAACCTCTCTCCAGGCGCTCACTATAACGAACACATCAAAACCAGATCTAGCCTTTTCTCATCCTTGCAACTTCGGTGGCGATTCGATCGACCGTCCCGGGAGTCAGATCCCGGATCGTCAGATGGGCCTCGTCGTCTCCGGCATAGGAGCAAAGCGCGATGGTATAGCAGCTGGTCCCTCCACGGATGATCTTGAGGGCGATATTGGAATAGTGGCAGTGAACTCCGACAAAAAGGCACACATCGATCTTGTTGTGCCAGATGGTGAGATTGGGATGGCTGGGATTGATTTCTTCCTCAGGGTTGATCTTCGGGTATTTCGGTCGATAGTCGGCCATGGGAATGATCTTCATCGCTCCCGCATGAGCCAGACGCACGACCGCCTCCGCCATCCGGACGGAGTCCGGGGTTGACTTCCAGAGCACAAGGGGTCCAGGAAAGATCGTCGGATTTTTGGCCCCGGCAATCTTTCGGGCGGCCTCCTCGATGGCCCGCTCCTCTGCCACAACTCCTCCCATGACAAGGCCATGGCCTGAATCGGGCAGAATAATACCGTCCATGGGGGCCGAGGGGGTCAGAAATGAACGGTCCTCTAGGTTCAGGCAACGGTTCGCCACACGTTCTCCTTCCTGATATTTGGAGTTTCAAATGAATCACGATGTTGTCATTTAAAAAGAATGACATGTCTATAATAATGAACATCAAAAAACATGTCAACAGGAAGGAAAAATTGTATTCCAAGGACTATTCAGGCTTTTTTTGAGGATCAGGAGAGAGAAATGAATGGATGGAAACCGGGAAACGTTCAAAATAAAGACTGAGAAAGGAGGGGGAGGAGTCCCCTCCCCTCAGTCCGAAATCAGGAGGGTGACTTTTCCAGATGGCCCCCAAAGGCATGCCGCATGGCCGAAAGGATCTTGTCGGCGAAGTCAGACTTTCCCTGGGACGCAAACCTCGAAAAGAGGGCGGTCGCCAGGACAGGGGCAGGAACGCCTTCGTCGATGGCCGCCGAAACCGTCCACCGGCCCTCACCCGAATCCGAGACCCGGCCATGGAAGGCCCCCAGGTCGGGATCCCGTGCGAGCTCCGAGGCGGAAAGATCGAGGAGCCAGGACGCCACGACGCTCCCTCTTCGCCAAAGTTCGGCGATATCTTCAATTTTCATGTCGAAGCTGTACAGATCGGGGCTCCGGAGCGGAGCCGTTTCGGCGTCGACCTCATGGGATCGCTTGCCGACATTGGCGTTTTTCAGAATATTGAATCCTTCGGCATAGGCCGCCATCAGGCCATACTCGATTCCGTTGTGGACCATCTTCACGAAATGGCCCGCTCCGGCGGGTCCGCAATGAAGATAGCCCTCCTCCGCCGTCCCCCTTAGCCCCGCATTCGCCCGTTCGGGGGTCGGGGGGGCCGCCGTCCGCCCGGGAGCCAGCGTCCGGAAGATCGGGTCGAGGAAGGCCACGACCTGCTCCTCGCCCCCGATCATCTGGCAATAGCCGCGCTCAAGCCCCCAGACACCGCCGCTTGTCCCCACATCCACATAGTGGATGCCCTTTGGGGCGAGTTCCCGGGCACGCCTGATGTCGTCGTGATAATAGGAGTTTCCCCCATCGATCAGGATGTCGCCCTTCGCCAAGAGAGGAAGGATCTCCTGAATCTGCGGATCGGTCGCCGCAGCCGGAATCATGAGCCAGACGATCCGAGGCGACGGGAGCTTCGAGACCAGGTCGGCAAGCGATGTCGCCCCCAGGCAGCCCGTCTCGCGACTCAATGCCTCGACGGCCGAAGGCGTATGGCTGTAGGCCACCACCTCGATCCCTCCCTTGCTCAGGCGACGGACCATGTTGGCGCCCATCCTTCCCAATCCGATCATGCCCAGACGCATGGAACACCTCCTTCAAAGGATGTCTGTCAAAGGTCTTCTCCGGCCCACCGTAACAAATGGCACAAAAAACCGCAACCGGACAGCCTTCACGAGCTGGATTCCGACAGGTTTTGACAGTTTGGAGTGAGAGCGGCCCCGTGCAAGGGGTTCGGGAGGGACTCACCCCCGTGAGGAGCAATCTTCAGGAGTTCCCTGGAAAAGAGGTGGCGCGAAGCATTTTCTGGGGGAGATGCAGGGAGACGGTCGTTCCTTCCCCCGGATCGCTCTTGATCTCGACGCGCCCTTTCAAAATTGTCGCCACATGCCGGACGATCGACAGTCCGAGGCCGGTCCCCGAAATATTGGAGCTCCGGGAGCGGTCGACCCGATAGAAGCGCTCGAAGACGCGGGGAAGTTCCTCGCGAGGGATTCCCGGCCCGTTGTCGCTCACGCCGATCGTCACGATCCCGTCGTTTTGTTCGGCAAAGATCCGGATCTCGCGTCCTGGCGGAGAATATTTGATGGCATTGTCGAGAAGATTGGTAAGGACAAGTTCGATCAGGGACTCGTCGGAGATGTAGCGAAAGGGTCGGGGAAAGTCGGCCCTCAATTGCATGTTGCGATCCCGGAGTCGGGAGGAGAAGACCTCCTGCATCCGGTCGGTCTGGACTCCGAGTTCGATCTCGCCAAGGCGCAGTTCGACCGTCCCCGATTCAAGACGGGAAAGTTCCAGAAGGTCGTTCACCATACGCGAGAGGCGATCGGCCTGATCGGAGATGATCCCGAGAAATTTCCTCGCAAGTTCGGGATCGTAAAGAGCTCCGTCGGTCAGGGCCTCGGCATAACCCCGGATGGAGGTCAGGGGGGTCCGGATTTCATGGGAGACATTGGCCACGAAGTCCTTGCGGATCCGCTCGAGACCCCGGATCGTGGTCATGTCGTAGAAGAGAAAGATTCCATAGCTCTTGCCGGAGCCGTCTCTCGTTTCGGAAACGGTCGCCACCACACTCAGGGTCTTCTTCTTGCCGCCTCCGGAAAACTCGATTTCGCGAACGACCTTTGCCCGGGTCCGGAAGACCTCCTCCACCAGCTGGTGGATGGCCACGTCCCGGATCACCAGCCCGAGGCGGTTGCCGACCGCCTCCGTCGACGAGACCTCCAGGATGCGTTCAAAGGCGGCGTTGACAAGAAGGATCTGGGCATTGGGAGACGTCACGGCCACGCCTTCCACCATGTGCTCCAAAACCCCCTCGAATCGGCTCGAGACCTCTGCAAGACGACCCGACACTTCGTTCTTTTCCCTGAGAAGACGGATGAGACCGTTGAGCATTGGGTCAAAGAGGTCGTCGAAGAGGCCCTGGGCCTTGATGGTGAGCGGATTTTGGAGGGCGGAGGCACTCTGGCGCCCGATGGTGCGCCGAATGGTCCTAACGGATAAAAAGAGGCCGGCTGTCGCCACGGCGAAGAGAAGAATGCGGAGGGTGGTCTGGCCGGAGAGGGCCCCGAAAAGAAGACCGAACAGGAAGGAGACGCCACCCGTCGCGAGGACAAAGGTTTGAAAGCTCAACGCGGCGACCTATCCCTCTTCCCGGAAACGGTACCCGATCTGCTTCACCGTTTCGACCCAGGGCGCCGTAGACCCCATTTTTTTACGCAGGCGCCGGACATGGACATCGACCGTCCGGTCTGTGCCCTCGTAGTCCCCCCCCCAGACGGTGTCGAGAAGGGCGGTCCTGTCCATGACCCGTCCGGCCTGTCGCATGAGGGCGAAAAGGAGGTCGAACTCCTTGGCCGTGAGAGCCACCGGAACCCCTTCGAACAGCGCTTCATGGCGGGCGGCGTCAATGGAAACGGGACCGATCGAAAGCCTGTCGGTGGGGGTGGCGAGGGCCTCCCGACGCCGCAGGACCGCCTTGACCCGAGCCACCAGCTCCTTGGGGTGGAAAGGCTTGACCACATAGTCGTCCGCCCCCATTTCGAGCCCCACCACACGGTCTGTCTCCTCTCCCTTCGCCGTGACGATGACCACGGGGATCCCGGCGATCTTGGGATCCTGTTTGATCATACGGTTCACGGCCAAGCCATCGAGCCCCGGAAGCATGAGGTCGAGAAGGACGAGGTCGGGGCGTGTCCTCCGGACGGTCGCGAAGCCGGCAGTCCCGTCAGAGACATGCTCCACATCAAAATGCTCCGCCTTGAGATAGTGGAGGATGAGCCCGGCGATGTCAGGGTCGTCCTCGATCAGAAGTATCTTTTTGGGCATGGGTCCTCCGGCTTCATTGGAAATCCCCTCGTTCGGCAGGAAAAGGATAGTCCAGTCATGGCCGACGGTCAATCAAGACCGCGGTGAATCCACGGATTCGATCGTCAGGGGATGCTCGGAAACCACTCCCTCCACGATCGAAAAACATCGGAGAAGAGGCGGATCGGTGCCCAGGCCGGCGATCAGATAGTAGCAGTCGGGGTAAAAGGCCAGACGAATGTCGGTGGGAGAAGGAGACGGCTCGGAATGAGGGTGGGAATGAAAGATGGCCCAGAGCGACCAGCCCTCCCGGCGCAGACG
>JAKADN010000114.1 GCA_021820445.1 Nitrospirota bacterium
AGAGTTCAAAGGTCTCTCCGTCACGTTCGGTCAGAATGTCCTTGAGCCATTTCATTTGAAGAGCCCCTTGATCAGGGTGGTCGCTTCGCCGTAGTACTTGGCCGTCTCGGTATCGAGCGAAGCTGTGGCGCTCTCAAACCACTTGTCAATCGTGGCAGCAATATGCTCCGCGCTGTGATACACCTTTGTCGTCATAATCCGGTGCTCGATCAGTCCGGCTTCCTTTTCCACCCAATCCTCGGCCTTGTCCGCGAGGGTTTCCGTTTCGGTTACGATTCCACTCATCTCATCTCTCCTTGTTGATATTGTTGGCCCGGATGCAAAAGAGCAGAGCCAGGCCCACCATGAGCGCCAGAATCCCATTCATGCGCTCTCCTGCAAAAACATCCGCTGTTCGGCAAAGCGCCGGAGCTCGAGGTCTTTCACCACCCGACCCCCCGCATGGTCCCAAAGGGGAATCTGGGCGGCCGCCGCGTTGTAGCGTCCATCGTTCAGGTCCTCGAGAAGAGTCGAACGCTCAAGGGCTCCTCCCCCCAGGTTGAACACGAAATCCACCAGGGCGTCGAACTGGCTCTGAGAAAGGGGGACATGGACTAATTGATTGACCTCGTTCTCGGCCTCTTCCACATCGGCCTCGAGGAGAAGGAGGGCTGTCCCTTCGGTGATGGAAGACCCGGGAGGCCATTTGGAAATCTCTTCATCCGTCATGAGGTGTCCGTATCCGATCGTCCAGTTCCCGGCCACATCCTGATAGGGAGATAGCCGAAGACCTTCCTGGTTCTGAATGAACTTGAGCCCTTGCACAGACAGCTTCATTTCTTCTCCTTGAAGTTCAGGTTGTCGAGCCGATGGTTAATGAGAAGAAAGTCTTCCCGATGCACTTCCTGATGTTTTTGCAAAGCCGTCAAGATTTGCTGGTTCACTTCCCGATTCTCCTGGTGCATCCGCAAGAGCTCTTTCATGTTCGGATGGTCATGAAGATGTTCTTTTTGCCAGCCCTCCATGTCGTCCAGTCTTTTGTCCCTGTCGCCCAGCGCTTTCTTTCCTAAAAAGAAGGCGAGAAGCCACCCTCCCACGTTTGCCCACAGCGTATAGGTGGATGTCCCCTGGTCCATCGTTTTATCCATCCTCCTATCCCTGAATAATCTGGGCGGTGCCCAGAGTTGCGTTGACGGTCGTGAAGCTGTAATACCAACCGGCCGGAACCCGAAGGAAATAACTGTGAGCTTTCCCCACAACGGATCCTGCCGGTTCCGATTCGTCCGGAAGACTTCCCGGAGTGGATGTGCTTCCAAGAGCCGGGGTCATCGTTGCCGCTTCTGTCGAAGTCGGGTTATAAGTTACCGACATCAGGATCGTGATGGGCTGCCCAGTGGTGTTCCGGTAGACCGTTCCGCTGACCGGCGAGGAAGTGGAAAGGGATCCGGTCAGGGAAGGGTAAAGTGTGTTGGCCTGCGTTTCGGTAATTCCCCCCAGATTCGAGAGCGCGGCGGCCGCCGTTGTCGCACCGGTCCCTCCATCCGCAATCGAAAGGGGAAGATCACTCAAGGGAACATAGAGGGAATCGGCCTGAGAACGCGGGACCACCTGCTGCGTCCCGGAACCCGAATTCGCTGCCTGGAAGACCTGGGAGGGATTGCCACCTATGGCCGCGTACCGGGCATCCCCCTGCGCGATCGGAACGACCTCCTGCGTCCCGGGACTGGCATTTGCCGCTTCGAACGTTTCCGATGGAGAGCCGCCTTTGGGGGCAAAATCGGATTGGGCTTGCCCCAAAGGAACGGCATCCGTCTGGCTCGACGCCGTTCCGACCTGGAAGGCCTGGTTGGGATTGCCTCCCACAAGGGCGTAGCCTCCCTGGGCTTCCGTCGCCTGGGTGATGCCGGTGAAGAAGAGATTGCTGAACCGGGGCACAAACTCATAGGCCGTGTTCTGGGTGGGGACGCTTCCGGTCGGCGTCACGGAGCCGTCATCGACCCAGTGAGTGGCATTGACCACCTGGACATTCTGGAGATATCCCTCGGATCCGCTCGACCGCCCATAGACCGTGAAAGACTTTTCCCATCCACTGGCCGAGGTGTTCCCCCAATCGATCCGCACTCCCCCCGGGGCCGTCAGGGTGATGGAAACCTCGGTGCTCGGGAGTGTCTCCCCGTACGAGGAACTCCGCGTGATCTTGTAGTAGTAGGTTCCTGCCGGAAGATTCCCGGACGTCACCGCGAGGGCCGGGGGGTTGGGAGGAAGCGCCAGATTGGTCACCACTTCGAGGGTCGCCTGGGGGCCGATCTGCCGCGTGAAGGTATGATGGCCATAATCCGCGCTCGGCATCGAATCGAGCACAAATCCCCCCAGGAGAACATCGGCCAGAAGCATCCTCGGCGTTTCGATGGAATATCCCCACGCGCCGTAATTGGACCCCGAGATGCAGACAGCCGTGATGTATGGAGCCGTGAGCTTTCCGGTGTTCACATAGAGGTAGGCACAGGCCCAGAAATACTCGACAATCTCCTGGACGGTCTGAAGATTTCCCAGAATCGAGAAATTGGGAGACTGTCCCGTATTGTCGGTGACGGGTAATGTCACGATGGCCCACACTTCGAATTCTGCCAGAGGAGGATCCGGAGGGATGGAAGACTGGCCGAAGATGACCTGTGGCTGACCCCACACCACCTGCATCGCTTTCTGGTGGAACTGGAGATCATCCATATTCGAGTTCGAGGGATTGGACGCATTGACCCCATTGGAGTCGCACCCGAAGTCCTCGAAAACATACACGTCCCCGCTATCGCGGGGAAGGACGAGATTGTTGGGATTGGCCGTCTGAAATTCCTGATAACGGGAGGCCGAAGAAGGCCACGTCACCTGCGTGATGTTGTCGGCCGCCACATGCTCGAAGTAGTAGGCGTTCCAGGCAACCGGAAGATTGTAGGATTGAGCGGCCTGTTTGGCCCCGATCTGGAGCTCCCGCGTCACCCCGGAGAAATCGAATCCCGCACTGTCGAAAAAGATCCCGTCGACTCCGATATTGGCCCACCACGTTACGTTCTGCTGGATCTGGGAAAGCGTGGCCAAAGGAGGCCCACCGATGGTCACATATCCGTAGACCTTGGTCCCAAGGGCCCGGACCCCGGCAATGATCTTCGTCGTGGTGGAATAGTTGGAATCGTTCGGGTTCTCGTAACCGGCTCCGCACACCCAGATATCCCATTTGGAAATGCGGGTGATGATTTCCTGCACGTCCCAGAGATTCTGGAAGGCGATGGGATACCCGTAATAGACGAGGAGCTTCTGGGGAGCGAAGAAGGTGTTGAAAGACCCTGCGTTCCCGGGATTGATGGAAGACCGGTTCTGCCAGGCCTTTCCGTTGAAAACGAGGCTGTCTCCCACGTGCGGAGAGAGCACTCCCACATCGGCCACTTCCTGCAGGCGCATGGACGACTTCACAGCATCCCCCATCGTTCGAGGGTCTTGATGTCCTCTTCCGCCTTGTCCCCGATATCCGTCCGGTATTGCTTGTTGGGAAGGTTGATCCGGTCGACCACGGAATAGGCATCATACCGGGCTTCCCGAACGGTGGCCCCAGTTCCGGCCGGAGAGCAGATCCATCCGCCA
>JAKADN010000035.1 GCA_021820445.1 Nitrospirota bacterium
AATGCTCGAAGGTGTTTCATGGGTCCCATTCTAACACACCAAAGCACGCCTTATATCTCCGGACTGAAGTCCGGAGTTTTACGGCGTTTTTCTGATAAAAAGTCTTGAGGCGAGGAGGCATTCCGTTCGAACACGATTTTCGATGGGCTCGAAAGTCTCCACATGAAGATCGATATCTCCTCCTCGAAGACGGTCATCCGTCCGGCTTCCGAACAGGCGGATAACCGTGCGGGGCCCGAGGAGACGATCAACCTCCTCCTTGATGATCCTTCTCGTCCTGTCATCGAGTCTCACAGACCCTTCCAAACGGGATTCCTTCCGGCCCAGACCAATCAAGAGCCCCCTCAAGGAACCTCAATTTGCTCCTATGCTTTTGATCCCTGGTTAAGAAATAGCGAGAAATACCCCTTGCAACACCCGGGATCTCGTTTACGGGTAAAAACGACAGAATCGAACGTTCTCCCCTTGATTTTGGGACGGATATCCTAAAAAGATTCGAGGAATGGGGAACTGATCTGGCCTATCGACACCAAATTTCTCCACAAGGGACAGCAAAGAACGAATGGACTCGTCAAGCGGATGTCCGAGTTTTTCCACTTTTCGACAAAATGTAAAGCCAGACAGAAACATCGCCCTGAAATCCCCCTCTTAAAGATTCCTGACGTGGCTGAATACATTAGAGAGATCGATGTATGTTACCATATCAAACCGAGCAGAAAAAAATTTTTCGAACCATCCGCTTATGGTTAAAGGATTCAGGCAACAGGCGAAACCCGCTTGGAGACATCCATTCCGTCAAAAAGCAAAGAACTCTTAACAAGGCCTGAGACTCATATTCTCTCCCATTCGGTTGATTGGCGGCCATTGAGCTCGCCCCAACCGGTTGCCCGATTCACTGTGAAAATTTGATTTCCTTGAGTGCTCATCCTTTCCAGAATGAATAAAAGGAATTCGTGAACATGTCTCAAGCAATGATCGAAAAAGGGTCGACAATCGCCTGGCTCGGCCTGGGAGCCATGGGGCGGCCGATGGCACGTCGGCTTTCAGAGGCCGGCTACCCTCTGTGTGGCTACAACCGGACATTGCACAAGGATTTGGCCTCCCTCCCCTTTCCGGTCGGGACCGATGCGGCCGATTGCGTCGCCAAAAGCGATCTCGTCATCGTTATGGTCCGTGACGGGGTGGCGGCCCGTGACCTTTTTTCCGGGCCCCGGGGGATCCTTACGGCCCTTCGTCCCGGACAGATCGTCATCAACATGTCGACTGAAGCCCCGGCGGAAGCCCGGGTGGAGGCTTCCGCCTGCACGGAACGGGGTGTGCCCTATTTCGACATCCCCGTTTCGGGATCGGTGGTTCCAGCCGAGCGGGGAGAACTGCTTCTTCTGGCCGGAGGAGACGAAGGGCTTCGAAAAAACATCGAATCCCCGATGGCTGTCCTGGGAAAAAGCCTTCACTGGTTCGGACCGGCCGGCTCCGGAATGGCGGCCAAGCTCGCCATCAATTATCTCCTGGCCGCCCACATGGAAGCCCTGGCCGAAACCCTGTTGGCCGGAGAGTCCCTGGGACTCGACCGGAAAGCCCTGTCCCAGGCCCTTCTCGACAGTCCCCTCGCCACTCCCTTCTACCGGATCAAGATCAAGAATCTTTTGGAAGAGGACTATACGAAGGCTTTTTCGGCCTCCCTCATGAAAAAGGACCTGGATCTTCTTCTTGAGGAGCTTCTCTCCCGGAACCTGGCCCTCCCCGGAACACTCGCCCACCTCCGTTCCCTCTACCGGAGAATCGAGATCAAGGGGCAAGGCGAAAAAGACCTCTCCGTCGTCCAGGATCTTCTCAAATCGGACGCACGGGGTTCCTGATGGGACTCTCTCTCCGCTGCGAGAACCTTGAAAAAACCTACGGGCGAGCCGGAGGCCCCACCCAGAGCGTCCTGCGGAACCTCTCCTTCACCATTGAGGCGGGGGAGTGGGTGGTCCTCATGGGGGATTCGGGCTCCGGCAAATCGACCCTTTTGAACATCCTGGCCGGCATCGACCCCTTCGATTCGGGAGAGATCCTTCTGGACGGCCGCTCCTGGGGTCCGATGAATGACGAGGAGAAAACGCTCGTCCGCCGCCATGACATGGGATTCGTCTTTCAGAACTACAATCTCTTTCCCTTTCTCAGCGTCTACGAAAACGTCGCCCTTCCCGCCCGCCTCGTGGGAAAGCACGACCGGCAGACCGTCCATTCCCTTCTTCAGGAGGTGGGGCTGGGAGACAAGCACGCGAAATTCCCCTCCCAGCTCTCGGGAGGGGAACAGCAGCGCGTGGCGGTGGCCCGGGCCCTCATACACCGCCCGCGGCTTCTTTTGGCCGACGAGCCGACCGGTGCCCTCGACCATCTCACCGGACGGAAGATCCTCGAACTCATGACCCTTCTCCACAAGGAGTTCCGGCCCACGATCGTCATGAGCACCCACAGCCTCGAGGCGGCCCGCTACGGAAATCGGATTCTCCATCTCCGGGACGGACAGTTCGTTCCCCCGCCGGGACCCTGAGCTCCCGTGTCGACCACGCTCTTTTTTCTGTCCTATTCCTTCCGGAATCTCCGAAGGACGCCGCTTGCGACCCTCCTGACCCTGTTCGGGATCTCCCTCGGAACGGCCATCGTCCTCGCCATCGTCCAGGCCGACCGAAGTTCGCTTCTCTCCTTCAAGAATGCCATCAACCACGTCCGGGATCCGGCCGTTCTCTCCCTCGTCGCCCCCTCCGGTCTCTTTTTTCCCGACACGACCATCGATACCCTTGAGAAAGCCCTGGGGCCTGCCCCCTTCCGGATCTCGCCCCTTCTCGAGCTCACGGTGGTCTACCATGGACAGACCTTTCTGCTGAAAGGCCTCGACTTTCTCGAGAGCGCCGATCGGCCCCCCGGAAAAAAGGACCAGGACATCCTGGGGGTGCAGGGCGGGGTCTATCTCCCTCCCCGCACCCTTTCGCGCTGGGGGCTTCACTCCGGAGAGACCGTTCAGGTCGCCTACGGAACGACCACAGTTCCTCTCAAGGTCCTGGGCGAGATCCCCGACACCATCCGGGCCCGGATGCTTCCCCGGAACACCTTCCTGATCGACCTCTCCTGGGCCCAGGCCCTTTTTGGAAAAAGCGGCTCGCTTTCCCGGATCGATCTCCTGTGGGACGGCCCTCCCGGTACGAAGCCGGATCCGAAAGCCGTCTCGGCCGAAGCCAAGCTCCTTCGTTCCCTTTTCGACAAAAAACTTCTGGTTCTCTCCCGGCAGGCCCGGAAAAACCAGTACGACTCGATGCTCGCGGCCTACCGCTCCAATCTCATGGCCCTCTCCCTCGTGGCCTTCCTGGTGGCCTATTTTCTCATCGGCAACACGCTTCTCCTCTTTGTGGTCAGGCGGCGCACCGAAATCGCGACGCTCCGCCTTCTGGGGGTAACGGTGCGGGAGATCCGGATGCTCCTGGCCTTCGAGGCAGCCTGGTTCGGCCTTCTGGGAGGGCTGTTCGGTCTCTTGTGGGGGCAGTTCCTGGCCCGGATCACCCTCCAGGCCGTCCAGCGGACGATCGCCACGATGTTTCTTCCCCCGCACCTTCTTCCGATCGGAACCTCCCTGGCCGAAGACCTCCTGGCCCTTCTTTTCTCGATGGGGGTCTCGCTCCTCGCCATCTCGGGCCCCCTTCGGGAGGCGACCCGGATTCCCCCGGTCCTGGGGCTCTCCCGCATCCAGGAGGAAGAGGGCCAAGCAAGCCGGCAGAAGACCTTCTGGGGCCTCTTCGTCTTCTTTGGCCTCCTGAGCTTTGCCCTGACCCGCCTCCCCGCCTTCCACCGTTTCCCCTGGGGGGGCTATGCCGCCGCCCTTTTTGCGGTCTTCTCCGGAAGCTTCCTGATTCCGGCCCTTCTGGGAGCCCTTTCCCCTTTCTTCCGGCGAATCTCGTCCCTTCTGACAAACCCGGTCCATTCCCTTTCCCTGTCCGCCTTCACCGCGACGATCAGCCGGACCCGGATCGCGATCTCGGGAGTGATGGCAAGCCTGGGCATGGTGATCGGCATCGTGGTCATGATCGCCTCCTTCGAGAAGACCCTGAATCTCTGGATCGACCAGAACCTCAAGGCCGACGTCTATATCAAGCCTGCCACCTGCCTCTCCTCCTACTGCTCGGAGACCCTCTCGAACGCCCTTACCCGGACGATCTCCCAGAATCCGCTCGTGGACCGGGTGGCCCGGTATACCCTCCTGTCGGCCACTATCGGGGCGAAACCCTCCTACCTCGCCTACTCCGATCTGGACCGCTTCTACCGGAACATCCCCCTGCCCCTGGTCGGATCGTCCCCTTCCCCGCCGATTTTGAAAGCGTTCATGGCCGGACAAGGGGTTCTGGTCTCCGAACCCTTCGCCAACCGCTTCGGAAAAGAGGTCGGAGACCCGGTGACCTATCCCACCCGAAACGGTCCCGTCACCCGTCCCATTCTCGGTATCTACCGGGACTACTCCACCATCGAGGGGATCGTCCTTCTCCCCTATGATCTTCTCGCCTCGGAGCAAGGCGCGACCGCCCCGTCCAACCTCTCGGTTTTTCTGAAAAATCCGAACCGGGTCGAGGCCTTCGAAGCCAGCCTCGACCGCTCTCTCCCACCGGGGACACACCTCCTTGTCCGGTCGCAAAACGGCCTCCGCGACCGGATCCTCGAGGTCTTTCACCAGTCCTTCTCCGTCACCTACGCTCTCCTTGCGATCGCGATCGTGGTCTCGATCTTCGGGGTCTCGAACTCCCTGGTCCTTCTCCTCTACGAGCGGCGCAAGGAGTTCGCCCTCTACCGATACCTCGGCCTTCTCTACCGAGAGAAGATCCTCATGCTCCTCTTTGAGACCACCCTCATCGTCCTCTGGGGGATCCTGCTGGGGATCGTTCTGGGACTTCTCGTGGGCGCCATCATCGTCTTCGTCATCAACCGGGAGGCTTTCGGGTGGACCATTCTCTGGGAGCTTCCGAAAAAGGACATTCTTCTTCTCTGCTCCCTCCTCTTCGGAGCCTCCCTTCTGTCGCTCGCTGCCCCGGCCCTTCTCCTGAAGCGGGACCAGACCCTCGCGGGAGAGCGGCTATGAGGAAGCAGTTCTCAATTCTCATTCTTCTCTTCCTTCTTCCGGGAGGACTCCTTCTTCCCGCACGGGGAGAGGCCCAAACCCCTTCCGCCCTCTGGGCCCATCTCAGTCCCCATCCGAACTATCCCGTCGAATGGTGGTACATGACGGGATACCTTTCCACACCGTCGCACCGCCACTTCGGATTTCAGGCGACCTTCTTCCGGATGAAGACCAAGATCGGACAGGAGCCTTCCGCCACAAAAGCCAAGACTTCCTGGACTCCCCGGGAGATCTTCGGCTTTCATGGGGCCGTCTCCGACCTCGACCGGAAACTCTTTCTCTCGACCGAACGGGAACGGCGGGGTTTTTCCCGCTCGGTCCTGGCGCAGGAGAGTCCTTTCTCCGTCCGGATCGGCCGAAACCGTCTCGACCATCCCGCTCCCGAGGCCAAGAGCCTAGCGCTCCACTTCCGGGTGGCGAACAGAAGCTACGACCTCACCCTCTCCCCCCAGTCTCCTCCGATCTGGCATGCGGCCCGAAAGAAGTTTTTCACGGGTCCCGGCGCCGCCGACTGGGCCTACTATTATTCCTACCCTCTGGTCACGATCACCGGAACGGTCACGACCGTTCGGCCAGACGGATCAACGCACACCGAAGCCGTTCACGGCCAGTGCTGGTTCGACCACGAATGGATGAGCAGCACCCTGGCCAAAGACCAGATCGGCTGGATCTGGATCTGGGGATGGAACAAGGCCAACACGCGGGGCGTCATGGTGTACCAGATGCTGAACCGGGGAGCGACGCTCTCCCCCTTCCATCGGGCGACACTTCTTCAAAGAGAGGGCGATTCCTGGACCGTGGCACGGACCGACAACGTCACGTTTACCGGCCGGCTCGAAAACCGCTGTCTCAACCTCAAGCGGATCGCCTTCCGGGTCGGCTCGGACCTTGAGATCAAGGTGCAACCACGGATTAACCGCCAGGAGCTTTCCGGGGCCGTCACCTACTGGGAGGGAACCTCGGGAATCATCTTCGAAAGAAAAGATCTAGTCGAGAAGGGAAAGGGCTACTTGGAAGTCACCGGGCTCGAGGACTATCGGGACGGGTCTCTTTGCCGGAAAGCACACGAAAAAAATTCGTCCGAGTAAAGGCCATCTGTTCCTACAAGGAAAAAAGGGCCTCGATGAAGGCTTCGTCGACATCGGAGGGAAGGGAGAAATCCACCGGTCCCCGGATGCCGAAGGCCCTGGGGTAGAAACGGCGGGGAAGGTGGAGCCTGACAGCGGCTTCAAGAGTCTGGGGGTCGAAGGGATCCCGGGAAAGGGCTTTATTAACAAGCCGGCGACCGAAGGGTTCTCCGTTTTTCATGGCCAGAAGCTTGATCCCCGTCTCCCGCATCCAGCGGGACTGGAGCCGCGAAAAGGCTCGACGGGATTTCGGGTCCTCCTTCCGGTAAAATTTGTCCCGGAGGATCGAAAAGAAAAGATCGTGTTTCCGGATTAACCCGAAGTCGAAGATACGGCGAAGGCTGTCGGATTCGGGATGGGTCCGGTATTCGACAAGGGACTGGGGAATGATCGCCACTCTCCCCTCCTGGTACATCCGAAAGGCAAAATCGGTGTCTTCAAGCCAGAAGGGATCAAAGCGGGGGTCGAACATTCCGATCTTTCGGGCAACCTCAGTCCGAAAGAAGAAGGTGGAGGTCTGGGGTTCATAAAAGGGATCCGGACTACCATTCATAGATTCCCCGAATAGGATCCTCCACCACCTTGGAATTTGCGGGGTGGCGTTCTTTTTGCTAATTTGGGACCCATCCGGAGAGAGTTCGTCATACCAGGATCCGACCAGAACGATCTCTTCCGAATTCTGGATCTCATCAAGCTGAGTCCGCAACCGTTCCGGCTTCATCCGGTCGTCGCTGTCGAGAAGCGCGACAAATTCTCCGCGACTCTCAAGAATCCCCCTGTTGCGGGCAGAGACCGCTCCCCGCGTTTCTTCCCGGACGATCCGGATCCGGGAGGGTGCCTTGGCGACCCACGACTCGGCCATTTTTCGGGTTTCCAAAGTGGCGTGATTGTCAACGAGGATGATTTCAAAATCTCGGAAAGATTGGGAAAGGACAGAGGCCAAGGCCTGGTCCAGCTCCGTGACATAACGGGTGATGGGAATGACAACGGAAACAACAGGTTCCTTCATCAGGGTTGCCCACTTATAGACTTACTGTGATTCGTCGTCCGTTTTCTCTTTAACAGAAAGACATTCCCGATCATGAAAACTCCCCTTGTCTCTGTCGTCATCCCCGCCTTTCGATCAGGAGCATTGATCCTCGAAAGCATCGAGTCCGTCATCAGCCAGACCTTTCCGGATTTTGAGGTGATTTTAGTCGACAACAATGCCTCAGAGGAGACCCGGTCCGCAATCAGACTCGCTCTGGACAAATATTCCTCCAAAATCCGGACGATCCATGAACCCACCCAGGGGAACAGTTCCGCCAGAAATCGTGGGATTTGGGAATCCCGGGGAAAATACGTTGCCCTTCTTGACGATGATGATCAAATGGTTCCGAATCGTCTTGAAAAACAGGTGGAGGTCATCGAGAAAAATCCGGAATCCGCCATTGTTCATGGCCGGATCAATTATGTGGCCTTCGACGGAAAAACGATCGTGAAGGCTGATCAATCCAACGATGTTCAGGAATGGGCCCGGATCCTCTTTTGGGACCATCCACGATTTCCTCAAGATCCGGTTCGTTCGATCGCCCCTTCGGTCAGTCTCTTTTCAAAGAAACTTGTAATCGAATTGGGAGGGTTCGATGAACGGTTCAATCCCTGCTTCGTTGAAGACACTGAATTCTCGCTCCGGATGTGGGAACGGGGGCCTTGTCCCGAAATTTCGGAGCCTCTCGTCTCATTCCGGCTTCCCTCGACGCAATTTTTGAAAATGAAAAGAGAGAAAGTCTCCAACTGGATTCAGGCTGCCCGGAACCTGAATCTGTTCTTTTCCATCCTTGCCCAGAAATATTACAAGCCAAATAACAAAGAATCATCCGACCGTTTCAAAAGAATTCGTTCCCGGTGGCTCCGGGAGCTCTCCCAAGAGGTCCTTCGGATTTCCGATGGGCAGGAGCTGGCCCGCCATCTTTTAAAGAGAGCCATTTTCGATCAACCATACGAAGTCAAAAACTGGAAATGGCTTTACCGGACTTTTCTTCCCGAAAAGCAAAGAAAAAAATCCCTGAAAATCGCGACATTCCCTTCCCAAAAACTTGAAGACTTCATCCCACCGGATGACCTTAAAATTTTTTTCAGTCTTCCCGAAGAATAAAAGGCTTGCATCAAGAAGTCCTATTCTTTTCTTTTTCGGCACCCTTGGCATCAAAGGAAAGCTTATAAAAAGCCTTAAGCGAATCCAAGTCCGGCACATCCTCAGCCAAATACTTCGATAGCAGGTTTTTCTTGAGGGATTTTTTCAACATTGTTCGAGAATAATAAGTCCGCAGAAGCCATTTCCAATTTTTGAACTCCAGGGGCTTGGCCTTGATGGCGCGGAGGAGCATCTTGCGGGCAAACTCCTTCCCATCAATGTAAGGAAGGATGTCATGGGATGTTTCTCTTAAAAGCTGGGATTGGACCTCCCTAAATTTTCTTCGGCTATGGGGGTCTTTTTCATCCAAATATTGACTGGCCATTTTCTTAAAAAATTGATTCTGGTTTTTTCGAACTTGGAACCAGTTAACCATCCCCCTTCTTTTTTTCTCAAAAAATGTGGGGGAGGCTTGTCTATACATGGACAGAGGTCTATTGATCCCCACAAAAGGTCCCAGATGCCACATCCGAAAACAGAAATCGGTATCTTCTGTATGGCAGGGATTAAAAAGGGTGTCGAAAAGTCCAACCTTCAAAGCTTTTTCTTTGGAAAAAAGAATAACGGATGGGGCCACCAAAAGGGGGGGATCCGTAAGGTATCGGGGGTGATCCTTCATGACAGGGGACACAAAAAATTCGACGCTTGGGGCTAGACGAGGAATAACGATTTTTGATCCATCGTAAGTGATCACATCCATAAGCCCATAAATAACAGTTGCCTCTGGATTGTTATTGGCCATCGAGACCTGACACTCAAGACGCTCGGGATACATTTTGTCGTCATCATCCAAAAGGGCAATATACTGTCCCCGGGCTTCCAGAATTCCCCTGTTTCTTGCCGAACAATTTCCCTGGACTGGTTCGTGAACGGTTCGGACTTTTTCTGGATAGAGCGCGCAGACTTCTGAAATGATGGTCTTCGTTTCCTCGTCTGCATTGTTGTCCACAAGAATGATTTCAAAATCCTGGAAGGTCTGACCCATTATAGAATCGACAGCTTCCCTCAAAAGTGGGCCAGATCGATAGGCGGGAATGACGACCGATACGACTGGATCAGCCATGTCTTTCTCCTTTATACATAAAGAAGGACACAACATTGTTGCTGTCAGAAAAACTTTCATCCCTCCAATTCATATTATTTTCTCCATACCAACACGCCAGTAATAAAGACCGGTTTTTCCCCGAACGTACTTTTTAAAAATTTTTTTTGACAGACTCTTTTGGCCATCCGGTACCTGATCCTTGAAGGGCCACAATTCCTGGATCTCCCTTTTTTCCCATTTCTCCTCAAGGGTCATATGGGGAGCATGAGCACAAACCGGCGGAACCCGTTTGACATTTGCATCCGTCAGCCGGATGAAATGATGGACATAGGATCCCCCGAAGATCATTGGGCTTTTCTCAAAGATCCCTTCCCGCTTCATACGTTCAACGGTCAAGAACAGATCCCAGTCGGCCGATTGGATCCGGGGATCCAGCCCTCCCAGTCTCTCGAAGGTTTCTCTTTTTAAGAGATGGCAATGTCCCATGATTCCCGGATAGTGGACATCATCATATTTTTTTTGGATCCTTTTGGCCGTTTCGTCGAAGTTTCCGTACATCCGGCGAATCTTTTCTTCAAGATTCAGGGTTGGACTTTGGCTCCACCGTCTTTTGTTGATATAGCGCCATCGTTGAAAAAAGATCTCTTCCAATTTCGGGTCTGGAAAGTGTTCCAACCCTCCCGGACTGACAACGGGATAGCCGTCCTTTATCAGCGCTTTTATCAATGGTTCGTCCCATCCCGGCCCCACAAGAATGTCGTTGTTCAGGAAGCCGACGATCGAAGCGTCGCCGGCCCGAACCCCCTGGTTGATCGAGAATGGGTAGCATTGATTGTGAGGGTTTCTGAGGATCGTCACATCCCAGCCCTTGGCACGCTGGGACTCAAAATAGCTGGCAGACTCATCCTGAGAGAAATTGTCCACCACGATGAGCCGAAAGGGATGTCGCGTGTTCCGGGAAAGGGTCTCGAAAAATATCCGGTTCATCTCGATCTGCCCATGGATCGGGACAACGAGATCCATGAGAGCCTCTAACTCTGCGCTTTTGACCTCGGTCATCCCTTGAATCCATGCTTCAGGACATACTTGTAGAACTCCGGGTTCAGCCACCGGCTCCGCTTCTGAGGGAGTTTCGGAAATTCTGCCACCCTTTTTTCCATGACTTGCGGATGGGTGCCATCGAATCTCTTTAATATCTCATAATGCTCCGGCATGAATTCCTTGAGCGACAGGACCTGGGTGTCCCGGGTGTTGGGGGTGCCCTCCCAATACCATTCGACCTGGGTCCGGACCTTCTCCCGAAGGAGGGCCGGGCTCTTGACCCATCCGTAATGATAGATGTGACCGGGGGCGTACTCCCAAAGGGACCGCTCTTTTTTCCCGAGATAGAGGTTGTCCGAGGCCCGGGCAAATCCCACCGCATCCCCCACCGAAATTACGGCTCCCCCCGGCCGGACGATCCGCATGGCCCGCCTGTAGGCCCAGGGATCAAGCGACTGATAGTCTCCCACGAAATGTTTGTAGCGGGACATGAGACCTAAAAGTCGCCGGTTGTCCTTGTGGGTTTCCATGGCAACCCGAAGGGCTTTGTAGTCCTTTTCGTGAATGATCTCGTCCGCCTGGAGATAGAAGGCCCAGTCGGCGTCTTTCCGGCAATGTTCAAGAGCGATATTGGTCTGCTGGGCGTAGATGAGGCCATCCTTCCGAAGGGCCATGTCCCACACCGATTCGACGATCTTGATCTTCGGGTCGCCGATGGAGCGGACCAACCCCAGCGTGTTGTCTTCAGAGTCCCCCACATTGATTACGAATTCATCGACGATGGGAAGAAGCGAACGGATTGATTCCACAAAGGGATAATCCAGCTTCTCCACATTCCGGCAAAAGGTGAATCCTGACACAATCATTCACAGTCCTTTACATGCAAGACGTTTGTTGTCTCCGAACGACCCTGTAATAAAGAGCCTTTCCGAACCAGCGAAGCGACCGGGGGGAAAGTTTGGCCCGAACCGCCACCCATGCCACCTCGACGGCCTCCCTATCATACCCCAGCGCGGAAAGACTTTTGACGATTCCGACAAGATCAGAAAAGGAGCCCCACTTTTCAAAGGAATACCATCGGAGGTAATCAGACCCGTTTGATAGTCTGAGGAATCCGTCGGACCAGGGAATCCTCACCGGAGAATTTCCGCCTTGCTCCTGCATCTCGTCCTTATCCTTAACAAACCGGTAGATCCAATCTTCTCTTTCACTTTTCTGCTCCACCCATTTCAAGACAAATCCCTGTTTTCGCATCCAAAGGATCAAGGCATCCTGGGACCACCTGAAAAATGGTGCCGAGACACCTTTTCCTGTGTTGACAGAGAGAACAGGTCCGCTCTCTTCCAGGTCCATTCGGACCTCGACAGTCTCCCTATCGCCTTTTTCAAGATCCGCTTCCAGATCCCCAAGAGACGAAGGGGAATTCATGTCTGACAGAATAATAGGGGCAGAAAATGAGGGCATTGTTATTAAGTGAGAAACTGGTAAAAAAGATTCCTTCTGGGATGCGGACAGAGGGAACTTGGGTTCTCGTCTTTCCGAATGGATCTTCATTCCGCAGACACACATGAAATCAAGATCTTCGGAGATTGCCCCCATCACATAATGGGCGGCTCTTCCGCAGGCCGGACAAAGGGGGATCTCCTCCTTTAAATTCTTCCGGTTCTGCCAGACAAAAGAGACAGCCTCACAAACGGTTTCAGTGGGTGGTTCCCGGTCCTGCCGTTCGAATCCCTCGACCACATGGAGAGCAAAGGGGCTCAGAGCCCGGACTTCGAAGGGAATCGTATGGCGTTCGACAAAGATCACCACCATTGGAAGATCGAAGGCGGCCGCCATGTGACTCGGCCCCGAATCAAGCCCGACAAAGAGACCTGAACGGGACAAAAGCCCCCCGATCTGTCCCAGGGACAGATCATAGGCCATGACGACACCGGGGTTTTCAAAGGAACCCAGCTCGGGATAGGCAACAAGGAGACTCCGAAGCTTGTGTTTTTGATAGAGGGCGTCGATCAGGAGCGAAAACCTTTCCCGGGACCATCGTTTGTTGGGCCAGGAAAAGGGGGCGAGAAGAGCAAACGCCCCCCTTTCCAGCCCTTTCTCCCGAAGGAATCGATCGGCAAAGGCGCCATCTTTCTCGTCTACGGGAAGAAAGGGACGGGCCTTGCCCCGAAAGTCCAGTCCGATCGTTCGGGAAATGGCCTCCAGTGTGGTCTCCCCCCGGGCATGGCGGTCCGGCATCGGGAAATGGTCATAGGCCAAAAATGCCTCTTCGGGATGAGACGTCATTTCCTTCCTGATTGTCTCATGGGCCTGGACGTAGGGATCGTTGGTCCCTTTGCCCGATCGGGGATCAAGAGCCGTGGGATACCATCGAACCTCGATCCGTCCCATCCTGAGAACCAGCTCCTCCCACCGTTTGTCGGCATAGACGATGAATTGGGCCCCCGAAAACCGACCCTGCAATTCATGGAGGATCCGGAAACCGTTCACATGATCCCCCAGCCCCTGTCCCAGGACAAAATAAAGGCTCCCGGAGAATTCTTTTCCGAAACGGTCGACATGAAAAAGGGGAAAGCCGTTCCAGACGAGCCGATTTTGAGGAATCATAGGAAGTGGAAGGTTTCCTTGATCCAGCGATTCGGTCACGTGGGGCCCGCCGAAAAGGGAATGGTTTTCTGAGATCCTTCTGGATGGGTCGTCGATAGACCTCTTCCAAAATTGCCAGACAAAGATCCGGATGTCTCGCAAAAGGGACAATGATGCTTACCCTCAAAGAGGGAGAGCAGAAATTCTTCCGTGATCTCTTTGGGAATTCCCTCATCGTAAACCTGCTGGCTCCTGTATCGTCGTTCCCGGAGACGCAAGGGATAGAAGGAGCGCAGCAGGTGCTTGACAGACTTCAGGTCTCCCGGAGCCTCCCGAATGGCGCGCCACAAAAGGAGCCTTGCAAAACGCTCTCCCCCAGGCGTGGCCAGAAAATCGAAACTGATCTCCCGAAGCCACCGGGCCTTCATCCGGGAGAGGTCCCGCTTAATGAAGGGATTGTCAAGAAGTTGTCTTTCTTCAAGGAACTTTTTTATCTTCGAAAAGAAGTAGTCTTGGTTCAGGAGGAGACGGACCTTCCGGACATTGTCGACCCGCTTCTTTTTCAAAAACTCCGGGGATGGCATTCGAAAACGAATAACAGGCTGCGTGACGAAAACAAACGGTCCCATTTGAGCAATCCGGAAATAAAATTCTGTCTCTTCCAGAAGAATAGGGTCAAAGTGTCGGTCAAATCCACCGATCTTAAGTGCCACATCACGTCGGAGCATGATGGAGGAAGGCCGCGGCTCTGGAAATCGGAGTCTGGCTAGCGCTGAAGCCAAGGTTGCAGAGGAGAAAAAAAAGGGGAAATCCCCATCTTTGGCATTTTTTTCAAGAATGGTCCTCCCATCATAGGAGACCCAGTCGATCCCTCCGTAGCACAGAGCGGCCTCCGGATTCTCAATCATCGCCGCCCTCTGGATGGCAAGCCGCTCCGGATACATCTGGTCATCATCGTCTAAAAATGCGATAAACTCCCCCCGGCTTTCATCGATACCTCGGTTCCGAGCAGAACATACGCCCTGATCTCCTTCCCAAACACATCGAATCTTTTGGGGAAAAAGATCAGAGTATTTTGCAATAACCTCCTTCGTCTCCTCCGAGGCATTGTTGTCGACCAGAATCAGCTCCCAGTCCGTCTCCGTCTGGGCCAGAACCGATTCGATCGCCTCGGACAAAAGGATCCCGGCCCGGAAACAGGGAATCACCACGGATATCATGGGAGGTTTTTCAGTCCTCAAGACTCAGACCCCATACTCCCTCAGAATCTCGTCCACCACCCTCTGGCGCGAGGGATCCCCCACCCGGGCCTTGTAGAGCTCGTTTAATAGCTTCTTGCCCTCCTCCACGCTGGAACCCTTCTCCCAGTGGAGGAGCATCAGGACCTCGAGGAGCTTGTTTTCGACGAGCTGGATGGATTGGCCGATCTTCATGAGATTCTGGCGGACCAGATCCTGGAAGCCGAGCGCCCCCATCACGCGAAGGGTTCCCTGCTGATCCTGGGACAGGAGGGAGTCAATCGTTGCGATATCCGAGGGGGTCAGCGTCCCGAAACCCAGATGAAGGAGCTCCTGCATCTTTTTCTGGATCTCGAGCTGCTCTTCAATCACCGTCATGATCGATTGGCTCGCCTCCTCGGTCATCGTCGAGATCTCCGAGAGGGATTCGGTCGTCTGGGGAAGGGTCGCCTGGGCCGAGATGAGCGGACCGGACAAGGCTCCGATCGTCCGGAGAGCGGCGTCGATCTCCCGGACAATCGAACCCAGCCTTGTCGAAATGCGTTCAGGATCCATCTTCATGCTGTCAGACTCTGCATTCATCGAAGCCTCCTTTGGGCTCATCACTCTCTCAAACCACCTCTTCCGGAAGGACATCGCCTGTCCGCATGAGATGGAGGATGAAGCTCTTGTACCGGCTGTCGACCGCCATCAGCTCGTCATGCGTTCCATTCTCGATCAGACGCCCTCCCTCCAGGACATGGACGACGGAGGCCTGTCGTATGGTCGTCAGGCGATGGGCTATGGCGATCGTCGTCCGGCCCCGCATGATCGCATCGAGGGCCTTCTGGACCATCCACTCCGATTCGGAATCGAGGGCGCTGGTCGCCTCGTCCAAAATCAGGAGCGTGGGATTTCTGAGGACGACCCGGGCCAGGGCCAGCCGCTGTTTTTCCCCTCCCGACAAAAAGATGCCCCGCTCCCCGACCCGTGTATCATACCCGTTCGGAAGGGCGGAAATGAAATCGTGGGCATAGGCCGCCTTGGCCGCCACGACAATTTCCTCCTCGGCAACCTCGCGCTCCAGGCCGTAAACCAGATTTTCCCGGACGGTCTGGTTCATCAGAATGACATCCTGGGTCACGAACCCGATCACTTTGCGGAGGCTCGCCGCATCGATGTCGGACAAGGGCGTTCCATCCCAGAAAATCTCGCCCGCGGTAGGACGGTAGAACTTTGGAAGCAGATTGGCGATCGTGCTTTTGCCGGACCCCGAAGCTCCCACAAGCGCCACGAAGCTTCCCGCCCGAATGGAAAAAGAAATCCCGGAGACGGCGGGAGAAGAGGTTCCCGGATAGGAAAAGGAGACATCCTTGAATTCGATCTCTCTGGAGAGGGAGGTGACGGTCTTCTTTCCCTCCTCGTGGGCCCGCTCCTCGGGAATCGACAGAAGATCCACCATCCGTTCCGCCGCAGCCAGCGACTGCTGGATATCGGTCTGGGCATTGGCAAAGCCCTTGATGGGCTGGTAGAGCATCTGGGCCGCCGCGATGAAGCCAACCAGGGTTCCAAAGCTCAAGGTCCCGTGGATGACCGCGTATCCGCCGATCCAGACCGCCAGCCCAGCCGCCAGCGCTCCCAGCGTCTCCATGATCGGGGAGAGGAGATTGTTGTATTTGGCCGTCTTGATCTGAAGTCCCACGAACTCGTCGCTATAACGCTTGAAATTCTCCTTCTCCCGTTCTTCCGAGACCACCCCCTTGATCAGACGGATGGAGGAGAGCGTTTCGGAGAGGTGCTGGTTTACATCGCCAAAGGACTCCTGGGTCTTTCTCGAAAGGGTCTTGAGCTTCTTGCCGGTCTTTCTGATCGGGATCAGGACCGTCGGAAGCGTCACAAGCAAAAAAAAGGTCAGTTTCGGGCTCATGACGAACATCGAAGCCAGGACCCCGACGATCGTGAAGCCCTGCTGGATCAGGTCGCGAAACGTGTTCGCCACCCCGCCCTGCAGGCGATCGGCATCGTAGGTCACCCGCCCCATCAGTGCCCCCGTGCCCTCTTTTCCGAAAAATCCCAGAGGAAGGTTCACCAGATGGCCAAAGAGGCTCTTGCGGACGTCGTTCACCATCCGGAGCGCCGCTATCCGGAGAAGATAGTTCTGGAAGAAGACCGCCAGTCCCTTCAGCGCAAAGAGGAGAAAGAAGGCGAAGGGAAGAATGAAGAGAAAATGGGTGTTCTTCTGGGTAAAGATCTTGTCGATCAGCTCCCGAAGGACGAGCGGCACCCCGCTCGTCATCGCCGAGGCCACGAAACCCAGGAGGATCCCCCCGATGATGTGGGAGCGGTACGGCCGGATCCAGCCATGGAAATAGGGCTTGATCCGCTGGTAGGCCGGATCTTTCCAGAAGAAAAAGGTCATTTTTGAAAAACTCCCGGAGAGAAGAGGACCCCTTCGATCACTTCCAGCGCCACTTGGCCACCAGGAGGACGAAGGAGAGCAGAAGGGTGATCCCGTTGGCGAGGATCATGGGAAGGGCATGGAGACGGATCCCGTAGACCAGCCAGAGAAAGACCCCGGTGGTGAAGAGAAGATACATCCCCAGGGAGATGCTCCGGGTATCCCGGGTCCGGAGAGTTTTGAAGACCTGGGGCAGAAAGGCGACCGTCGTCATCGTCCCCCCGAGATAGCCATACCATTCGTCACGCACCCCGGTCGACTCCTTCCTTGCGGAGAGAACTCTGCCACCGCCAAGCGTCGGTGCACATCCGCTCGATCCCGAACTCCGCCTTCCACCCCAGAAGCTTTTCTGCCAGGGAAGGATCGGCCCAGCAGGCCGCCACATCTCCCGGACGGCGGGGAACGATGTCGAAGGGAATCGGCTGGCCCGAGACCTTTTCGAAGACTCGAATCATCTCGAGGACCGAGGTCCCCCGACCGGTGCCCAGGTTGACGGTCAGCGGACCCGGCCCCTCCCAGCCGGACAAAGCCTTCAGGGCCGCCAGATGGCCCTTGGCCAGATCCATCACATGGATGTAGTCCCGCACCCCGGTCCCGTCCTCCGTCGGATAGTCGTTTCCGAAAACCGACAGGCGCTCCCGGATTCCCGCCGCCACCTGGGCCACGAAGGGCATCAGGTTGTTGGGAACTCCCCGGGGGTTCTCGCCGATCCGTCCCGAGGGATGGGCCCCGACCGGATTGAAATAGCGAAGAAGGGAGATCTTCCAGGAGGAGTCCGAGGCGACAAGGCTCCGGAGGATCTCCTCGATCACCAGCTTGGTGGTCCCGTAGGGGTTGGTGGCGGAAAGCGGGGCGTCTTCCGCGATCGGAAGACGCTCGGGAACTCCGTAGACAGTGGCCGATGAGCTGAAGACCAGGGTCTTCACCCCCTTCTCCCGCATCGCGAAGAGAAGGGAAAGGGTCCCGGTCACATTGTTGTCGTAGTACTCGAGGGGGAGTCGGGAGGATTCGCCCACGGCCTTGAGACCGGCGAAGTGGATCACCGCCTGGGGGCGTTCCCTCTCCAGGATCGCCTCCATCCGGCTCCGGTCCCGGATGTCGGCCTCGTAGAGGACGGTCTTCCTGCCGGCAATCGCTTCGATCCGGTCCGCCACCTCCCGCTCGCTGTTCGAAAGATTGTCGAGAAGGACGACCTCAAAGCCCGCATCGAGCAGAACCACGGCGGTATGGGAGCCGATGTAGCCCGTTCCTCCCGTGACCAGAACCTTCATCGATTGAACCCTCCCATTGTTCCGACTTCCCTCTCACCCGATGCGTTGAGCCCCATCACGATCGAACATCCTATCGGCGGAAATGACGGGGATCTTCTTCTCGATGGAATGGACCGCGGGAGGCCCATTTTTCCAAGACTGTCTTGAGGGTGCTTTCCCGGACACAGACCAGACTGACGAAAATCTCGCTTTCACGGATCCGGAGGACCGATCGGGCCGCTTCCGAGATATTGTCCGACCCTTCCAGCCACCCGAGAAAGGCATGGGAATCCAGGAGAGATCGCATCACGTCACCTCGCCAAAATCTTCGGGTGTCTCATCGAAATCAGACGCCACATAAAGAATCTGATTTTTGGCCGATCCGGGAACCCGTTCGCCCTGAGGGGTCCGTACGGG
>JAKADN010000006.1 GCA_021820445.1 Nitrospirota bacterium
GGTAAAGACAGGAGTGGGTCAGGCAGGCCGGCCGGAGGACCCGCTTGTCGTAGCTCAAAAAGTCCGAATGGTCGATGGTGTGGCCGAAACGGGAGGTGATCAGCCCGCTGTGCGGCGAGAGGGAGAGGGTCAGGGGGAGAAAAGAGAAGGGATGAACCGCCGCCACCCGGGTGACCGACCGGTAGAAGACCGTCGCTCCTTTCCGGGGATGGACGAGACGGACGAAGGCGGTGAGGGGATGGTAGGTCACCGTCAGGTCGAACTCTTCGTTCGGCCGCTGGGCCACCGGGCGATTTTTCCGGAGGAGGACGAGTCGCCTCTGGCTGTAGAAGGTCCGGGTCCGGCAGGTATAGCCTGAAAGCCGCCGGGCCTGTTCGAGGAGGCGATCGGAAAGCCCCAGCCCCTGAACATAATCATATTTCCAGGTCGTCCCGTCGACGGAGAGCTCCGGGAAGATCTGCGTGATCTCTTCCGCACGGGCGACCCCTGCGCCGGCCACCATACAGACGGCGAGGCAGGCCGCAACGATCCAGGAACGGCGACCGCGGGTGAGGCCGTCAGGCCGCCCATCCTTTTGCCCCATCGCAGCCGGCGCCCCTTCCTAGCGGTGCGTCAGCTGGTAGATCACGAATCCCAGCCCCGAAAGGCCGAGGAGTCCGTGCAGGACGGTGACCGTCCGGATCATCGTCCGGCGTCGGAAGCCCCGGGCGACCAGGATCAGCCCCCCGAACGCCGCGATCACCAGCAGGACGAGGCCGACATCGAACCAGGGCGCCCCGCCCCGGATGAAGAACCGGGCGACCAGCATGATGAGGCCGGCCATGGCGAGCGTCGGATGGACGAAGCCCAGGACTTGGGGGAAGTCCTTTTTGGCCACCTCGAGTTCCCAGAGAACCAGCCCGAAAAGCGCCGCGATTCCGACGAGAACCGCCCCCACCACCATCAGTCCCTGATCCATATCCCTTTTCCCCCTGGGCCGCTAGTCCACTTTCAGGTCGTGCGCCAACAGAACGGCGTCCGCGATCTCGCGCATCGACTTTCGCATGTTCATGCTTTTTTTCTGGAGGAGCCGATAAGCGTCCTCCTCGGTGATCCGGTGCTTCTTCATGAGGATCCCCTTGGCCCGGTCGATCCGCTTTCGGCTCTCCAGGGCCTCCTCCATTGCCACCGTCCGTTCGAAGAGGGCGGTGTTCTCCCAGGCAATGGCCGCCTGGTTCGCCACCGACTGGAGGACCTTGAACTCGTCCCGGGTGAAGTGGTGGAGATGGCTGGTATAGACGTTCACCACCCCGATCGCCCGGTCCTTGATCATCATTGGCACGGAGAGCATGGAGACGAGGTTCTCCTTCTTCGCCAGCTCCTTGGCAGTATACCGGGGATCCTTCTGGACATTCTCCACCGCGATCGCCCGCCGTTCCCCGAAAACGACCCCGGCGATACTCTCTCCCACCTGGAGCGGGGGCTTCTTCCGGTATTCGTCGGACAGGGTCTGGGTCGCCCGGACCACCAGGCCCTTTTCGGGATCGTAGATCATGATCGAACAGAGGGTGGAGCTGGTCATCTCGGCGGTGACCGTCACGATGAGGTGCAGGATCTCCTCGAGATAGCGACTCGAAGTGATGGACTGGCTCACCTGGGAGAGCGCCTCGATCTGCCGGGCCTTCTTCTGGGCCTCCTCGAAGAGCAGGATGTGGCGGATCATGAAGCCCATCTCCTGGGAGAGCAGCATCAGGAGCTCGATCTCGGTGTTGTTGGGGGAGAAGGGCGCCCGAAAATGGAGGTTCATGACCCCCACCAGGCGGTCCCTGGTCCGGAGCGGAACGGAGAGGAAGGATTCGAAGCGGTCTTCGGGAAGCATCTGGAAGATCTTCGCCCGGGGATCTTCGTAGGCCCGCTCCGGGATGACCACGGGCGACTCTTCCTGGGCGACCCATCCGGTCAGCCCCTCCCCCAGGCGGATCGAGAAATGGCCGACCAGGTCGGGAAGGTAGCGCGAGGCGGCCCGAAGGGTCAGAACGGGGGCGTCCTCCTCCAGAAGATAGATGAAGACCCCGTCGGCCGGAAGGATTTCGAGGAGAAGCCGGATCGCGCTGTCGAGGAGAACGGAGAGGGATTCCACCGAGATCGTGATCCGGAGGAGACCTTTCAGGAGCTTGAGCTCCTTCTGGAGATCTGGAGTGTCCGGGCGGGTCCGGGTCGGCGTCATGCAAAAATTCCGTTCGGAAGAAGGTTCGAATCGTACTCCCGGAGGATCCGGACGCGGCCCGGGGCCTCGGGAAGAATCAGGGCGACCTGCCCCCCGGACGTTTTCTTGTCACGGACGAGGTAGGGCCGAATCTCTGAAAAGGACACCGCCCGGGGCCAGGCGACCGGAAGACCCGCCCGGGAAATCAGGGACTTCATGAAGGCAAATGTCCCCGGGGCGGAGATGGTGGCCTTCTCCGCGATCGCGGCGACGGAGAGCATCCCGACCGCCACCGCCTCGCCGTGCAGGATCCCCGAATACCCGAGGGCTCCTTCCAGCGCGTGGCCGAAGGTATGGCCGAAATTCAGGAGCATCCTCTCGCCCGTCTCCCGTTCGTCTTCGGAGACGATCCGGGCCTTGTCTCGGGCGCAAAGGGAGACGACCTTCTCCCAGAGGGTCTCGTCGAATTTCTCCCCGGCCAGCCCCTCCACCCTCTCCTCAAGCAGGGCCAGAAGCTCCGGATCCCCGATGAAGGCATACTTCAGGACCTCGCCCAGACCGGCCCGGCGCTCCCGGAGGGGGAGGGTGGCGAGAAGCGCCGGATCGGCCAGGATGGCCCGAGGCGGATTGAAGGCTCCGATCAGGTTCTTTCCCAGGGGATGGTCGACCCCGGTCTTCCCGCCGATCGAGGAATCCACCTGGGCCACCACGGTGGTGGGCATGTGGATCAGGGGAACCCCCCGCAGGAGCAGGGCGGCCGCAAGCCCCCCCATGTCTCCCGTCACCCCGCCCCCCACGACCAGGAGGGGCTCCCGACGTTCCCATCGCGCCTCGAGAAAGGTGTTCAGGAGGGCCATCACACTTTCCATGGTCTTGAACCGCTCCCCGTCCGGGTGAAGGGCCACGACCGTCCGGAATCCGGTCTCTTCGAGCGCACTCTGGAGGCGGTCGCCATAGAGCCCCCACACCACCGGATTGGAGACCAGGCCGATTCGGGAGACGGAGGGACAGATCATGCGGACCGACGGACCCAGAGCCGACAGAAGCCCCTTTTCGATCTGAATGTCGTAGGGTCCTGCGGCGGACCGGACCGGGATCCTGGTCATGCCCGTCCTCCCTTGGAGGAGACCGTGGTCCGGAGAAGCTTCAGGATCTCCTCGACCGTGCCGGCGATCGAATGCCCCCCCGTCTCGACGACATGGGTGGCCACCGCGCGGTAGAGGGGATCGCGCTCCAGCGTCACCTGCCGGATCTCCTCGGAGAGGGGGATCCCGGCCCTGAGACGGGGCCTCTTCTCATAGGCGTTCGACAGGCGGGTCACCAGCTGCTCGACCGGGACATGGAGGTAGAAGACCGGACCCAGTTCGGACAGAAGACGCCGGTTGTCGGGGGAGAGGACGATTCCCCCTCCCGTCGAAACGACCCCGGGGGGAAGCTCCCGGAGGGTCTGGAGGGCCTGCGACTCCCGCTCCCGGAAGGCGCCCTCCCCCTCCCGCTCCCACAGGCGGGAGACCGGCTCCCCCGTCCGCTCCTCGACCATCCGGTCGGTGTCGTAGACGGGGGCGTCGATCGAACGCGCCAGGGCGTGTCCCAGGGTCGTCTTTCCCGACCCCCGGGGACCCACCAGAATGATAAACCTCGACATCGGAACGATCACGCTCCCCTCCAGGGGGCCAGTCGTTCCATTTGGAGCCGCCTGAGGACGGCATAGTGCTCCCGAACCTCCTCCACCGAATCGCCCCCGATCTTCTCGGAAAAAGCCTGGGCCAGGATCAGGCAGACCATCGCCTCCCCGACCACCGAAGCGGCGGGGACGGCGCAGATGTCCGAGCGCTCGACTGAAGCCGGGCTTTCCTCCCCCGACCGGAGATCCACCGAGGGCAAGGGGGAATAGAGCGTCGCGATCGGCTTCATCGCGACCCGGACCACGAGGGGCAGGCCGTTGGTGACACCGCCTTCGAGGCCCCCCGAGCCGTTGGAGGGCCGGGTCAGCGACTCGCCTTCCCTCAGAACGGGATCGTGCACCCGGGAGCCGGGAAGACGGGCGGCCGTAAAACCCAGACCGAACTCGACCCCCTTGATCGCCTGGATGGAGAGAAGCCCCTGGGCGAGGCGGCCGTCGAGACGCTGGTCCCACTGGGAATAGCTCCCGAGGCCGATGGGAAGGCCGGTCGCCCGGACCTCGAAAATCCCCCCCAGCGTGTCCCCCGCCTTCTTCGCCGTGCGGATCGCCTCGACCATCCGCCCGCTCGTGTCCGGGTCGGGACAGAAGACTTCGGAGGCCATCGTCCGCTCCCGAAGGGACGCGGGATCGTTCCACAGATCCTCCGGAGGCCCCGGGAAGGAGACGTCGCCGATGGAGAGCACGCAGGAACGGACAGAGACGCCGAAGAGGCCGAGATATTTCCGGGCGACGGCGCCGAGGGCAACCCGGGTGGCCGTCTCCCGGGCGCTCGCCCGCTCGAGGACGTTCCGGAGATCCCGGTGGCCGTACTTCACCCCGCCGACCAGATCGGCATGGCCCGGACGGGGAACATGGACGGCCCGCTCGGCACTCTCAGGAGCCGGTTCGGCCCCCATGACCTGCTCCCAGTTCCGGAAGTCCCGGTTCTCGATCCAGACGGTCACCGGGCTCCCCAGTGTCCGCCCCTTTCGCACCCCCGAGACAAAACGGACGGCGTCGGTCTCGATGGCCATGCGTCCGCCGCGGCCGTAGCCCATTTTCCGGCGGGCCATGTCCCCCGCCAGATCGTCGGGAGCGATCTCGAGTCCGGCGGGAAGCCCCTCGATCACCCCGGTCAGACCGGGACCGTGGGATTCTCCCGCCGTCAGGAAACGGATCACGGCATCATCGGCATCATCGGCATGCCGCCTCCCGATCCGCCGGGTCCCGCCTTGGCGGTGTTGGCGCCCCGGACGGTCTTCTTCTTGTGGGGCACAAGGTGGAGGGTCACGCCAAGAAGGGACTGGAAGTCCGAGCCGAGGTAGGCCACCTCCTCGAGATAGAGGCCCTGCCCCGGACGATAAGCGACCTCCCGGATCCGGGCATGGTCGAGGAAGGTCTCGACGCGTTTTCTTACGGCCGGCTTCTGGTCGAGGACCTGGCCCACGGTGACCGTTCCGGCCAGCGGCAGGGCCCGAATCGCCTGCATGTAGAGCTGCTTGACCCGACTTTTCGCCTCGAGATAGGCCGCAAGGCGCGCCGACCCGTCGTAGGCCTCCCCGGAGGGAATGGGCACCGTCGCTGCCCGGACCAGATCGCTTCCGGACCACGGGAGCTGGTAGGAGTAAATGGGTTTGGACTTTTTCTTTTCCGTCGCGCAGGAGGAGAGGACGGCAAGCGTCAGAAGGGCGCCCAGAAGAGCGGCCGCCTTTCTCCCTCCCCGATGTGTCGTGGTCATTTCATCACCCCTGGCCGGCCTCTTTGGTCTCCGGCCTGTATCGTTTTGAGTCCTTGTCGATGTCCCGATGGGCAACCCGGATGCGGTAGCCCGCCTTCTCGAGCCTTAGCCCAAGATGTTCGGCGATTCCGACCGAGCGGTGACGGCCCCCCGTGCACCCGACGGCGATGGTCAGGGTCGAGCGCCTCTCCTCCGCAAAACGGGGCAGGAGGGAGAGGAGAAAACCCGAAAACTCCCCCAGAAAGGCTTCGGCCCCGCGCTCCTGGAGAAAGGACCAGACCTCCAGATCCTTCCCCGTCCGTGGGCGGAGGCGCGGATCGTAGTTGGGATTGGGAAGGAAGCGGACGTCGAAGACCATGTCGGCATCCATCGGCAGTCCGAACTTGAACCCGAAGGAGAGGAGGTAGACCACCATGCCTCCCTCCGGCTCCGGCACGCCATAGGATTTTCCCAGGAGAATCCGGAGCTCGGCCACCGACAGAAGGCTCGTATCCACCACCCTGTCCGTCCGCTTCCGGAGCGCGGCCAGCCGCTGGCGCTCCTCCCGGATCGCCTCCAGCAGCGGAAGTCCTGCCGCAAGAGAAAGAGGATGCGGCCGGCGGGTCTCGGAAAAGCGGCGCATCAGGACATCGTCCCCCGAATCCAGGAAAAGAACCTCGACCGCATGGCCCTCCGCCTTCAGCCGGTCGAAGGACTGCCAGAATTCCTGGAAGAAGGCCCCCTCCCGGATGTCGACCCCGACCGCCACCCGGTCGAAGTTGGCGGGTCCCCTGTTCGCGAGGGCGGCAAACTGGGAGACCAGAGGAATGGGCAGATTGTCGACGCAAAAGTATCCGAGATCCTCCAGAATGCGGAGGGTCTGGCTCTTCCCCGCGCCGGACAGGCCGGTCACAAACAGAAAACTGAGGCTCATTCCCCCTCCCCGCCCGAATCCGGAAAACGGTCCGGCGACCGGTCAGACCGGCTCGATCTGCCCCAGTGACCCATCCCGCCGACGGTAGAGGAGCCGCATCGACGAGCTTGCCGGATCGAGATAGAGGAAGAAGTCCTTGTCCAGAAGCTCCATCTGGACGATGGCGTCGTCGAGGGACATGGGCTTCACGGGAAACTTCTTGGTCTTGACGAGGGCGGGGAGCTGAAAGGGCTTCGTCTCCGAAAGATGGGGCAGCACCTCTTCATGGCGGGATCCGGTCCGGTTGGTGAGGAACTTCTCCCGGAACCGGTGGATCTGGCGCTCGAGCTTGTCCACCACGAGGTCGAGCGAGCCGTAGAGATCGGATGTCACCGATTCCGCATGGATCATCTTCCCGTGGGTATGCAGCGTGATCTCGATCTTCTGACGATATTTTTCCACCGCCAGGACCACCTCGGCCTTGGCCGGCTCGCTCACGAGCCGTGCCACCCGGTGAAGTTTTTCCGTCACCTGGTTGCGGATCGCATCGGTGAGGTCAATATGTCGTCCCGTCAAAAGAATTTCCATCGTTCCTCCATGAATGGTGATCGTTTCGGTGCTCTAGGTTTTCTGGGTCCTCGGATCCCAGGGTCCTCGTCGTCGCTGGCTGACGGAGGGGATGTCGAGTTCGGTGCGATACTTGGCGACCGTTCTCCGGGCGATGACCACCCCGCTTCCGGCCAGTTTTTCGACAATTTCCTGGTCCGTAAGGGGATCCTCCGGGGGTTCGGCCTTCACGAGTTGCCGAATTTGCTCCCGGACGCTGACGGCCGAATGCTCTCCCCCGCCGGAGGAGGAGGGCACGCCGCCCGAAAAGAAATATTTGAGCTCGACCACCCCGAAGGGAGTCTCGGCATATTTCTGGTTGGTGACCCGCGAAATGGTCGACTCGTGCAGCCCCAGCTCCTGGGCAATCGTCCGGAGCACCAGGGGACGGAGCGCCGTGGGCCCCTTCCGGAAGAAGGCCTCCTGGTGCTTGAGGATGCTCTCCCCCACACGGAGGATCGTCCGGCGCCGCTGGTCGACGCTTTTGAGGAACCATTGGGCCGCCCGCATCTTCTCTTCGAGGTAGTCGCGGAGCTCGTCCTTCTTCGGAGCCGATTTGAGCATGGCCCTGTAGGACGGCTGGATCCGGAGCCGGGGAAGGCCCTGCTCGTTCATCGCGACCCGCAGGATCCCGTCGTCGTCCTCGTAGAAGCGAAGGTCGGGGACGACGATCGACGGACTCTCCCGGTAATAGGGGCGGCCCGGCTTCGGCTCGAGCGAACGGATGAAGGCGATCGCCTCCGCCACCTCGTCGACGGGGACCTTGAGCCCCCGGGCAATGGCCTTGGTCCCCATCTCCAGGAACTCTTCAAAGTAGTCGGAGAGGATCTGTCCGGGAAGATTCTTGTCCTGTCCCAGATGGCGCGCCTGGATCATCAGGCACTCCCTGAGGGAGCGGGCGCCCACCCCGGGGGGATCGAATCCCTGGATCGTCTCGACGACATGGTCAAGGGAGGCTCCCTCGAGAAGTCCGGAAGGAATCTCCGAGGGATCGAGATGAAGGTATCCGTCCTCGTCGAGGTTGCCGATCAAGTAGGTGGCCAGGGCCCGCTCGGCGGGGGAGAGGGTGGTGAAGGAGAGCTGCCATTCGAGATGGTCGGCCAGGGTGGTGGGCGCGGCCAGAACCTTCTCGAAGGAAAACTCCCCCGAGTCCGCCTCCCTCAGGGTCCGTTCCTCCCGATGAAAGGCCTCTTCGTCGAGATTTTCGTCGACCGAATACTCCCAGTTGGAGAGGGGGTCGGGAACTCGGTCCTCGTCCTCCGCAACCGGTGTCTCAGGACGGGTATCCTCTCCCATCGAATGGAGGCTTTCTCCATCGGAGCCCTCGGAGGACCACTCTTCCGGTTCCTGAGACTCCTCCTCGATCTCCAGCACCGGATTCTCGAGGACGATGTCCTGCATCTCCTGGGCCAGGTCGAGCCGGTTCAGCATCAACAGGTGAATCGCCTGCTGAAGCTGGGGAGTCATGACCATTTTCTGGGCGAGGCGGACCTCGAGCTGCTGCTTCATCCCGACACCGGCGCCATGTCGGCATTCAGAAGGAATCTCTCGCCGAGATAGAACTCCCTGACACGGGGACTCGAGGCGATCTGGCGGGGGGTTCCCTCCTCCAGGATCTGCCCCTGGTTGATGACATAGGCCCTGTCTGTGATCTCAAGCGTCTCCCGGACATTGTGGTCGGTGATGAGGACCCCGATGCCGCGGGATTTCAGCTGGGCGATGATTTTCTGGATTTCGATGACGGCGATGGGATCGATGCCGGCGAAGGGCTCGTCAAGAAGGATGTACTCGGGCTTCGTGGCCAGGGCCCGGGCGACCTCCACCCGTCGGCGTTCCCCACCGGAGAGGGTGTAGGCCTTGCTCTCGGTCAGGTGGGCGACGTTCAGCTCGGCGAGCAGGGTCTGGAGGCGCTCCTCCCGCTCCGCCGGGGTGAGGTCCATGAATTCGAGGACGGCCATGATGTTGTCCCGGACGGAAAGCTTGCGGAAGATCGAGGATTCCTGGGGAAGATAGCTGATGCCGAGGCGGGCCCTTTTGTGCATGGGCTCCTTCGAGATGTCCTTCCCTCCCATCATGATCTTTCCTCCGTCCGGACGCACCAGCCCCACGATCATATAGAAGGAGGTCGTCTTTCCCGCCCCGTTCGGCCCCAGAAGTCCGACGACCTCCCCGGGATTGACATGGAGATTGACTCCGTTGACAACCTTCCGCTTGTGATAGGCCTTTTCGAGACCAATGGCCTCAATGGACATCGGCGCCCCTGTCTTGCCCCATCCCGGCTCCCTTCCCCGAAGGGGAGGATTTCTTGTTCTTGTGGGGAGACAGCAGCATCAGGCTGTGCCCCTGGATCACGCTCTTGTTGAGCCTCGTAAAAAAGGTGATGCGCTCTCCTGACATCCGGTCTCCGTTCTGGATCACCACCGGCTCCTCGGTCAGAACGAACACATGGGCCGCCTGGATATAGACGGCCTTGCCGGCATAAGCGATCCGTCTTGGGGTATGGATCACGACATGGCCGGTCGCGACCATGGTCTCGACGCGCTGGCTGGACGACCCGCCCTTCGACTGTTCCATCAGGGTCTTCCCCTTCCCCGCCTTCTTCAGGAAGACGACCAGGTCGTCCGCGTGGAGCCGGAGCGTCCCCTTGACCAGATGCACATGGCCGGAAAAGGTGATTTCGTTCTCGATGTTCCGGGCCAGCATGTGATCGGCCCGAACCACCATCGAGACCGGACCCCTGTCTTTCGGCTTGCCCTTTGAAATGGGAGGTCCGGCCTCTGCCCATCCTGCTCTCCAGGGTCCCAGTGCCGCCACCAGGAGAATCCCCGAGAGAAGCCGGACTGATCGCCCTCTCCGGTCCGGATTAACCGGCAAAGACGGCATGCACATCCCTCGAAAGAGTAAAGGATTGGGTCTTCGGAACCGATGAAAGCCCGACTCCATGGATCACCACTCCCCGGCTGACGAGGGTCACGGGCCCCCTTGTTGTGATGGTATCGGAGGCGTCGTGGTAATGCAATTGCCGGGCCACAAGAAGCAGTCCGCTGGAAAAGGCGGCCGAGACCGGAATGGAACGGCCGGAGACAAGAAACTGGTGTCCGGGCTGGTCGATGACCCCCTCCTGGCTTCTGATGTCGAGCATCAGGGATGCGGTCAGAATGATGTGGGCGGACAGCTCGGAGAGACGGGTCCGGGAGTGATCCTCTCCGACCGTGGCCGATTTCGCCCGCACGAACCATCGCGTCCGGGAATGATAGGTCCGGGAATAGGTAAAGTTCCGGATGATCACCGCCGGTTTCGGAAGGGGATGGGTATCTGTCGGCACAGTGCCGCGATCGGAGACATGGCGCTTCGCCAGGACCCCGAAGAGCACGATGGCCGCAATCAGCGGGACAAGGGAGACAAGAACGACGACGGTTTTTTTCCTCAGAAACGTCAGCACCAGAGGCTCTCCTGCGGGTCCGGCCCGGGAAGAGAGGACCAGACGCCTACGGAGGACACGTCCCTATTCCGAAAAATCGTGAAAAAGCCGCTTGAGGGCATCGATTCCTTCGGTGATCGCCGCAGCGGAGTTCCGAAGTTGCCGGGACTCGTCCTCCGACAGGGGAAGCTCCACGATCTCCTCGAGCCCCTGGTTTCCGAGGCGGACGGGAACCCCCACGAAGGCGTCCTTGATCCCGTATTCGCCCTGAAGGAAGACCGAGCTGGGAATGATCCGGTGGCGGTCGTGAAGGATCGACTCGATCATCGAATAGGTCGCGGCCGCTGGGGCGAAATAGGCGGAAGAGTCCTTCATCAGGTGAACGATCTCGGCGCCGCCGTCACGGGTCCGCTGGACGATCGCCGCCAGCCGCTCGGCCGGCACCATCTTCCGGACAGGGACACCGGCGATCGTCGAGAAATCGAGAAGCGGCACCATCTGGTCTCCATGGCCTCCCATGACCAGACTCTGGATGTTCGAGACCGATGTTCGGGTCTCCTCGGACAGAAAGTACGCGAACCGGGAGGAATCGAGGGCACCGCCCATTCCGATCACCCGCTCCCGGGCGAATCCGGTCACGCGCCAGAGGACATACGCCATGAGGTCCATGGGATTGGTCACGGCGATCACGATGCTGTCCGGGGCAAATTTCCGCACATTGAGGGCGACATCCCGAATGATTTCACCATTCTTCGTCAGAAGGTCGTCCCGGGACATCCCCGGCTTTCGGGAAAAACCTGCGGTCACCACGACCACGGAGGAGTCGGCGATGTCCTCATAGCTCCCCGTCCCCCGGATCCGGGTGTCGAACCCAAGGAGAGGTCCCGCTTCGAGGATGTCGAGGGCCTTTCCCTGGGCGACTCCGTCCCGGATATCCAGGAGAACGACATCGGCCAGTCCGTTCTCGACAATTTTCTGGGCCGTGGTCGCTCCCACGTTTCCCGCCCCGATGATGCTGACCTTGCGTCTTTTTTTCACTATTCGCACTAAACTCTCCTTCATTCCTTACCGAAAGGCGCGGAAATCCTTCACCCGGCTTTCCTTGACGTGAAGGCAAAATGGGCCGTCCCGGACCGGCTGTGCCATCCGGAGGCGTCACTTGGATCTTCAGGGACTCCGACACACGAGTGCCTAGATCATACGCAATCGTGAGAAGAAAGGCAAGCCGGACAATCGTTTCTGGAGAGGAAGCGCCTCAGGAAATCCCGTTTTCCGCACCGTGTGGGGCACCTCGAAAAAACGCACGTTCGGCGATCAGAAATCCCGTCCGTATCCGATTTCCCGGTCGAGTTCATCCTCGATCATGGAGAGCCGGAACCGGTCGGCGATCAGCCTCTCCCGGCTGGTCAGGACCTCCGTTTCGGCATCGACGGCCGTCACCCCGTCGACAAGGCCCCGGGAAAAGCGTCGCTCCACAAGTCCAAGATTCTCCCGGGCATGGTCGTAACGGGCCTGGTCCAGAGACAGAGCCTCCTTCTGGGTCTCGAGATCGTCGTAGATCTTTCGGACGTTCCGGATGACCCTGAGGCGGACGAGGCGGGTCTTTTCCGACTCTTTTTTCGCCTCCATCCTCGCCCGCTCCGTATCGTGGAGGATCTCCCCTCCCACGAAGATGGGCACCGAGAGGGCGACCCCGCTCTGGAATGTCGGGAGAAAGAGCCCCGAACCGGCGGGAGCCCCGGAGATCGTGGCCGGGACCCCCCACAGGAGGAATCCCTGGGCAAAGAGGGAGAGGTGGGGATAGTTGCGGGTCCGGACCTCGTCGACCCGATTTTCCGACTCCCGGTCCCGGGCCCGGGCGGCCAGGATCAGGGGCCGATGGCGCAGGGCAAAGGCGGTCAGCTCGTCCACGGACCAGGCGGGGCCCGGTTGGCGGGGAGCGTCCTCCGTCCGGTAGGGGACCGGCGTTTCCCGTCCCATGGCGTAGACCAGGTCGGCCCGGGCCTTCTCGAGGGCATTTTCCTCTCGAATCCGTTCGAGGCGTGTCTTTTCGAGGAGCAGGCGCGCCATGGTGACGTCGGTGACGACCCCGAATCCCCGGGCCAGGCGCTCCTGGGCCATTCGCAGATGGAGCGCCGCATCCTCCTCGTTTTTACGGGCTCCCCGGACGAGATGCTCGAACATCGCCAGCTGGTCGTAGGCCAGGTTGGCCCGGAACGAAACCGAGAGACGGGCTTCCGCGAGTTCCTCCTTCCGGCTCCGGAGCCGGAAGCGCTCCGCCCTGACCCGGTAATGGCGCCGGCCGAAGGTGGTGATATCCTGGGTCAGGGTGGGGTTCAGCATCTCGGGCGCGATCGGCTGGTAGTCCGGGAAGACCCCGCCGACGAAGGCCGAGTTCAGAAAAAGCTGGTCGAGGGAGACGGTCAGATGGGGATAGTAGTCGGCCTGGGCCACCCCCACTTTTTCGGTCTGCGCCCGGGAGCGGGCATAGGCGATGGAGACGAGCGGATGGGAGGAAAGGGCCGCCTGCACGACCGTCTTCCGGTCGATGGGAACCCCCTCCTCCCCGGCCGTGACGGCCCGGAGCGGGAGAAGGGCGACCAGGATCCCCGTTCCCAGGACAAAGATCCTCCGGAAAAACGGGGAGAGGAGGCGCTTAGCTCTTGCGGGCAATGGCCACCTCGGCCGACATGCCTGGGAAGATCGCCTGCCCCTTCAGGTCGTCGAAGACGATCCGGACCGGGATCCTCTGGACGACCTTCACGAAGGTGCCGGCCGCATTCTGGGTCGGAAGGAGGGCGAAGGCCTGGCTGGCCGCCGGGACGAACTCCAGGACCCTCCCCGTAAATCGGAGCCGGGGGAAGGCGTCGAGCCGGATCCGGACCTTCTGGCCGGGATGGACCTTCCAGACCTGGGTCTCCCGGAGATAGGCGTCGAGCCAGACGTTCTCCCGGCTTTTGGCATCGATGATGCTGACCAGAGGCTGGTCGGGACGGACCGTCTCTCCCAGGTTCACGAGCCTCTGGGCCACCTGGCCTGAAATGGAGGCGAAGACGGTGCGATTCCTCGGGTGGACCTCGGAGATGGAGAGCGCCTGGCGATCGGCCTCGATCAGACGACGGATCTCGGTCAGCTGGGCCATTTTCTTGCGGTAGGTGGTTTCGAGATCCTCGAGGTCCTGGGCCGAGATGAAGCGGTTCTTGAGAAGATCCCGGCCCCGGTGGTAATGGTCCCGGGCGTCGGCCATCTCCCGCTCGATCCGGACCTCACGGGCCCGGTCCCGCTCGAGGGTCCGGTAGGGAGAGAGGTTCCCGGAGGTGTCGTTTTTCCTGTTGGCACGATCCCCGGTGGTGTCGATGGTCGCGATCACCTCACCATAGTGAACGGGATCGCCCTCGTTGACCTTCAGGTCGAGGAGACGCCCTCCGACCGGAGAGGAGACCAGGGTGATCTTGCCCTGGACATAGCAATCGACCGACCGGACGTATCGCGTATGGTCGATCAGGACATAAAGCCCCCACAGAAGGGTCCCGAGGAGTCCGGCCAGGGGAACGAAAACCCTCCAGGACCGAAGGGACAGGGGATTTTCAGGAATATCGGCCATCGGAATTTTCTCCGCTGCTCATCTCAGCCTTCATCCGGAACACCGCATGACAGAGGGTCTGGAAGAAAGAGTCCTTTTTTTCTTTATCAAGGAGGGATCTGGAAGGGAAAGCCTTGCGAAGGCGGGAAATCGATGCAGGGCCCGGACCGGGCGTCTGTCCAACGACAGGATCCGGATCGATTCCCACCATACGCGTGCCTTTCCACCCATGGTAGGAGTCATCACCCTGTCCGGAATCAGGACAGGGATAGGCGAACCCCATCGCCGCCAGGAGATCTGGCACGACGATCCTAGCACGCCAAGAAACAAAGATCCAGCCCCCAGAATAAAAGGCTGAAAGATGTTTCATCCCGAATGGCCCTTGTCTCAGAGAGAATCCTGCCGGATTATGATCTCCGTCATAGACTCAAGAATTTCGAAAATTCTCCGAAGAGATCCCTGAAAGGAGGTCGTCCATGGACACCATCATTCCTCTTCTCTTCGGTCTTCTCAGCATCCTTGGTTTTCTCATGACAACGGCTCTCGTCTATCTCATCGTCAAACCGGCGCCCGGCAATCAGGTCTCCGGAAAAAAGTCCCGATTTCCCGAAAGGAAGCTCCACGCACCATAGTGCACCACCTGACGACTCACGAGAACCTCCGACTTGAAGAGCGGAGCCACGACGGGGGCCATCCCACCGGTCAGAACGATCCGGAGGGGGACTCCCAGCTCTTCCTCCGCTCTCCTTCCAAGGGCCTCCACGGCCAGAACGCTGCCAAGAACCACTCCCGAGAAGACACCGTCCACCGTTGATCGTCCCAGAGCCCGGCATCGGGAGAGGCGCTCCCTGTCCAGAAGACGGCCTTTCCCTGAAAGATTGACCCTCCCCGCCCCCAGGCTTTTCTCCATGAGAGAGAGCCCCGGAAGGATGGCTCCGCCCAGAAGGCGCCCTTCGAAGCAGACGGTGGTGACGGTATGGGTCCCGAAATCGGCGACCATGAAGGCGGGGTCCAGGATCTCCCCAAAGCGGACGAGAGCCCCCCAGACGGCCGCGCCCCGGTCAGCCCCCAGACTTTCCGGAGGACGGTAGTCCACTGAAAATGGCGCATGAGAGAGAAAGAACGGATCCGGACGTTGGCCCGAGCGGGCCTCCCACAGGAGAGCCACGGGTTCCGCAAGGTCGGGGACGACGCAGACCAGCACCGAGGGAATGTCTTTCGACGAAATGTCGGGCCAGAGCGCGGAAAAGAAGGGGCGCAACGATTCCGCTTCGCCCGGGGGTGGCGTCTTCCAGGTTCGCATCCGGAGGATACGGTCCCCCTCGTGCAGGGCGACCGATATTCGGGAGAGGCCAACCTTGATCGTGATCCCCCGCCCGAGTCTACCCACCACCCTGCCCCCTCTCAAGCGAAACAGGCCGCAGATTCCGCGTGGAGGGTCCGAGTCGGCCGATCCTTCCGTCCCCCTCCCGCACCCGGAGCGTCCCGTCCGCCTCAAGTCCCTCGATTCTCGCGATTCCGGATTGTCCATGGAGGGAGTAGACAACCCACCGGTCTTTCCAGAGGAGCCTCTCATCCAAAAGGCTCCGGACTTCTCCGGGAGTGGCACGTGCCAGCAGATCCCCAAGGGTCCGGGACACTTTTTGGGCCAAAGCGACAGGGCCCCACGCCCGGTTCTCTGGTCCGGCGAGCGCGGCGAGGCTGGCCTGTTTCATCTCAGACCCAACGTCCCCGGCATCCCGGGCCTCTCCGGCCCCCGGCCCTTCCGGGATCGGGAGGAGATTGAGTCCAATGCCCGCAATCCAGCCGGCAGGGTCCCCGGCCCCATCACGAACCGGCTCGACCAGAAGACCTCCGAGCTTTCCGACCTCCCCCGACGGATCCGATAACGACAGAAGGGCATACAGGTCGTTGGGATATTTCCAGAACGTGCCCCGGACCCCCAGGGCATCGAGGGTCAGAAGGACGGCGGCCGCCACCACCAGTGGGAGAGCAGGGGCTCCGATCCGAACCTCCTCGCCGGGAGGGATCCATCGGCTCATCGTGAGATCTCCCCTCCGGGAATGCCAGCGATGGCCCGGTCGGCCACGGCCACCGGTCTGGAGGGCACACAGAAGAGCCGTCCCCTGAGGGGCGAGGCCATCCGAAACCCACCCGGCAAGAGTGTCGTTCGTCGAGGAGAGCTCACGGGCGAAAAACACAGGAAGCCCGGAGCCAATCCTCCGGAAACGCTCCCCTTCCCCGGCTCTCACCCCAGGAAGTCCAGCCGCAGAGAGAGGTCTCCGGGAGAATGGGTCAGAGCCCCCACCGAACAGAAATCGATGTCGAGGGCGGAGAGCTCCCGGACCTTTTCGACCGTCAGCCCGCCTGAAACCTCCAGGAGGACCTCCGGCCTCTTCGCGCGCAATCGGGGCACCAGATCGGCCATCAGGGGGACGCTCATGTTGTCGAGCAGAAGGATCTCCGCGCCCTCGGAAACAGCCTCAAGGGCCTGCTCCGGGGTGTCGACCTCGATTTCGATCCGGTAGGGGTGGGGGGCCCTTTCGCGGGCCAGACGCAGGGCCTGCGTGACCGAACCCACCCCCACGATATGGTTGTCCTTGATCAGGATCCCGGAAGAGAGGGAGGAGCGGTGGGAGGCCCCTCCCCCGACACGGACGGCGTATTTCTGGAAGATCCGGAGGCCGGGAAGGGTCTTGCGGGTCTCGGTGATCCGGAGGGGGCGCATCCTCGGGGGACGGTTCTCCTGGGCGGCCTCCACATAGCGCCGGGTGGTCGTCGCAATCGCGGAGAGGTGCTTGAGAAGATTGAGGCATAGCCTTTCCCCCGACAGAAGCTCCAGAAGGGGGCCGGAAAGGTGGCCCAGGATCTGTCCTTTCCCGACTGCGCCCCCTTCGGCGGTCCGCCAGTCGACCGACACGGTCCCCCCAAGCAACGCGAAGACACGGCCGGCGAAAGGGGTTCCCGCCAGGATCCCCTCCTCTTCGGCCACGAGGACCGCCTCGGCCCTCCGGTTCGCGGAGGGATCCGAAAAAAAGAGGCGGCTGGTCAGGTCCCCTTCGGGAAGATCCTCCTCCAGAAAGGCGACCAGGGCCCGGTCGACCGCGGAGGGAAGAAGCCCGCCGATCATGGCTGGCCTCCAAGAAAGGTCCGGACCTGCTGGAGGGCGACCTCAAGCCCCTTTCGGTCCTCCTCAAGAGTGACGACCTGGGCACGGTCCTTTTCCACCACCTCGGGGGGAGCCTTCCGGACGAAGTCTTCCCGTCCCAGCCGCCCCGAGATTTCGGCAATCTTTCCCGCGGTCTTCTCGATCTCCTTCTCCAGACGGTCGACCTCTCGGGAAAAGTCCACCAGCCCCTCGAGTCCCAGGACCAGATATCCGTCCCGGAAGGGGGCACGAATGCCTCCGAGAGAGGGTTCGCCGGATCGGGAGAGGCGTCCAAGCCGGGCGAGAAAGGGCCAGAGAGCCTCGGGATCTCCCGCATCCCGGGAGGAGAGGACCAGGACGGCCGGTATTTCCTGGGTCGGTGGGATCTTCATGACGCTTCGCGTCTGCCGCACCGAGCCGATGATGGCCCGGATGCGCTCGAAGGACTCCCCCCACTCCGAAGGGATCCGGCCGGCCAGCGGCGCTTTCTGCGGAGCATGGCCCGTACAGCGGTTGGCGAACCCGAAAAGGCGGGAGAGTTCCTCCGTCACGAAGGGCATCAGCGGATGGGCCAGGTCCAGAAGGACCGATCCCACGGTCAGGAGCGTCCGGGCGGTCTCCTCCCGAAGAGGATCGGCGGGATCCCTCTCGAAGTCGACCTTCGTCGCCTCGAGATACCAATCGCAGAAGAGGCTCCAGGTAAAGCGGTAGACCAGGAGGGCTCCTTCGTCGTAACGGTAGGACTCCATGGCCTTGGCATAGTCTGCCTCGAGCCGGCCAAGCTCGAAAAGGATCCACCGGTTCGCGATTCCCTGGCAAGCGGCCGGATCGGCCAGAGGCACCGTTCCAGGGGGCACGACCAGGGAGATGTAGCGAAAGGCGCTCCAGAGCTTCGAGACGAAGTTCCGGGCCGCCTCCACGCGCTCGACCGAGAGGCGGATGTCTCGGCCGGGAGTGGCCAGAAGGGCCAGGGACAGGCGAAAAGCATCGGTTCCGAAGCGCTCCATGAGTTCCAGGGGGTCGACCACATTGCCTCGGCTCTTGGTCATCTTCTGACCGAACTCGTCCCGAACCAGGGCATGGATATAGACGTCCCGGAAGGGAACCTGCTCGGTGAGATAAAGCCCCATCATGATCATCCGGGCGACCCAGAAAAACAGGATGTCGAACCCGGTCACCAGAAGACTGGTCGGATAGAAGCGTCGGAGATCGGGCGTGTCGTCGGGCCACCCCATCGTCGCGAAGGGCCACAGGGCCGAGGAGAACCAGGTGTCGAGGACGTCGGGATCCCGAACGAGGTTCGTTCCCCCGCAGGACGGACAGACGGAAGGATCCTCCCGGAGCACCGCGAGGTGGTGGCAATCCTGGCAGGTCCACGCCGGAATTCGGTGTCCCCACCAGATCTGGCGCGAGACGCACCAGTCCCGGATGTTGTCGATCCACTCGTAATAGGTCTTTTGCCAGCCTTCCGGAAAGAAACGTATTTTCCCGGAGGAGACGGCCTCCCGGGCCCGGACCGCCAAGGGGCCCATCCGGACGAACCACTGGAGGGAGAGCCGGGGCTCGACCTCCGTCTGGCACCGGTAGCAGACCCCGATGGCGTTCTTGTGGGGCTCACGACCCACGAGAGCCTCCGCAGACTCGAGCACCTCGGCCGCCCGGATCCGGGCCTTGTCCCGAGGAAGGCCCGACAGTGGGCCGGCCATGGCGTTCATGACGCCCTGTTCGTCTATGACGGATAGATTCCCGAGAGCATGGCGTTGGCCGATCTCGAAATCGACCATCGAATGGCTTGGCGTGATCTTGAGGACCCCCGTCCCGAATTCGGGATCGACGGCGGCATCGGCCACGACCGGGATGGTCCGGTCGGTCATGGGAACCCTTACCCGACGGCCCACCCAGCCCTTGAAACGCGCATCATCCGGATGGACCGCCAGGGCCAGATCGGCCACCACGGTCTCCGGACGCGTGGTCGCCACCGACAGGGATTCTTCGGGACGCTCCGCATCGACATAACGGACGGTAAAGAGCTCACCGTCCCGGTCGAGATGGGTCACCTCCACGTCGGACAGGGCCGTCAGGCAGCGGGGACACCAGTGGATCATCCGTTCCGCCCGGTAGAGCGCCCCGTCCTCATAGAGGCGAACGAAGACCTCCCGGACCGCCCGGGAAAACCCCGGGTCCATCGTGAAGCGCTCATGGTCCCAGGACAGAGAGGCCCCCAGGCGCCGGATCTGCTCCAGGATCCCGGAGCCGATCGACTCCTTCCAGCGCCAGACCCGCTCCACGAATGCCTCCCGCCCCAGGCTCTTGAAATCCACCCCTTCGGTGCGGAGCTGCTTTTCGACGACGTTCTGGGCGGCGATCCCCGCGTGGTCGACCCCTGGAATCCAAAGGACATCGCACCCCTTCTGCCTCTGGTAGCGGGCGGCCACATCCTGGATCGTCAAGTTGAGGGCGTGGCCCATATGAAGGCGGCCAGTGATGTTGGGCGGAGGAACCACCATCGAAAAAGGCTCCCCGCCCGAAGGGGCGGCCGGGGGAGACTGCGACCACCGGAGAAGGGCTTCGGCTTCGACCCTTTCCCAGTCGAAGCGCTTCGGAAGGCCGGAGGCCTCTTCAGGGTCCGTCACGCCGTCCATGACATCACGATCACTCATTGTCGGTCCATCTTTCGCTCATAGGGTTATTTACTGTTGTTGACTGTCCGGCTCGGTCCGACGCTCCCGCATGATTCGGCGGATGGCCCGGTCGTGCTCCGGAAGGGTCCGAGAAAAAATGGCGGCCGATCCGTGGCCGTCCGACACAAAGTACAGATAGGGGACCTCCTTCGGGAAGACCACGGCCTGAAGGGCCTCCGCACCAGGATTCGCAATGGGGGTCGGGGGAAGCCCTTCATGAAGGTAGGTGTTGTAGGGCGAATCGATCTTCAGATCCCCCGCCCTCAGGTGGTGGCGATGGGGAAGAAGGTAGAGGACCGTCGGATCGCTCTGGAGCTTCATCCCGCTGTGAAGACGGTTCAGGAAGACCCCGGCGATCAGGGGCATCTCCTGGCGCGTTCCCGACTCCTTCTGGACGATGGAGGCGAGCGTCACCCCCTGGTTGAGGGTCAGACCCTGCGCAGAGAGGCGGGACTGCCACTCCGGAGACATCACCCTCCAGAAGCGCGAGACCATCATTTCGAGCACCTCCCGGGAGGTCGACCCCCGCGAGAAATAATAGGTGTTCGGAAACAGGTATCCCTCCAGCGAGGTGGAGGGGATCCTGAGCTTCTGCAGGAAGGCCGGATCGCTCATGAGGGCAAGATTCGCGTCCATCGACCCGATTCCCAGCCGGGTCATCCGGGCCGCGACCTGGGCGATCGTGAAGCCCTCCGGAACCGTCATCTTGCGGTAATACTTCTGTCCGGAGATCAGATCCCAGAGAATCCGGTAGGGACGATCCTCCGGTGAGATCTCGTACTCCCCCTCCCGAATGGCCCGGGCAAGCCCCAGCAGATCGCTCCAGAAAATGACCGTTTCCGGGTCGGAGACCGCCCCTTTCCTGGCCAGAGTCTGGATGACCTGCCGGAAGGGGGCCCCATGGGAAACGGTCAGCAGAAAGGGGGAGGCCTCCTCCTCCGGACGCCCCAGAAAGGCCGAGAGGGACCAGAAGACTCCCAGGACCAGAAGAAGCAGAAAAAGGAGGGTCAGCCTTCGGAGGGTTGAAAAAAGAGGAACGTTCACGGGTGCGGCCTCCTTGATTCGGGGGAGACGGTCTCCCTGTCGTCACCCCCCCCGGAGGTCGCCACCTTTTCCGCTTGCGCCGGCGCAGGGTCGTCGAGAAAGCCCTGAAGAAGCAGAACCGCCGCGAGGTCGTCGCATGGATCCTTCCGGCCTCGCTGCTTTTTTTTCGCGGGACGGAGCTCCCGGGCCCGGGAAGATGTCTGGCCTTCGTCATAAAAGAAAACGGGCAAGGAAAGTCGTTCCCCCACCTGTCGGCCTGCCTCGAGGAAAAGGGGGACCCGGGGGTTCGGGTCCCCGCTCAGATGGTAGTAGGGAACGCCAAAGACAAGGGCGACGACACCGTTCTGGCGGACCAGGAACTCCAGTCGAGTCAGGACCTTTTCGTCATGGGAATCCGGAAGAAGGTCCTCCCCCGAGCGGACCAGAATCTCCAGGGGGCGGGCCAGGAGACGACCGGGGTCCGAGAGGGCGAGACCGATCCGGCGCCCACCCCAGTCAACCCCCATCAGCACGCCGACAGGCGTTGTCGAAAGGGGCACCGTCAGGAACCGACCAGGGTTCTCCGGGCTTCCTCCCGGATCTCGGATCGGATCGATTCGAGGAAGTCCGGCCAGGAGGAGGGAGGCGATCCGCCTCCCTCGGCCCAGGTGGGTCGTCCGCCCCCCTTCCCGCCGAGGGAAGCGGCCATCTTTCGAATCCAGACATTCACGGGAAAACGCTTTTCCAGATCCTGGGAGGCCCATCCAAGAAGCAGGACTCCCCCTTCGGTCCGGCCCGCCAGGATGACGATCCCCGAAGAGAGGCGTCCCTTGAGGATGTCCATCCGGAGGCGGAGATCCCGTCCGTCCCGGCAATCCACGGCGGAAACCAGAATGCGGATCTCTCCGGCATCGAAGCCTTCGGCCAGGAGGCCGGCCGTCTCGACCTCGAAGAGACGGGATTTCGTGGAGCGCAGCTCCTGCTCGAGTGTCTCCCGGGCCTTTTCGTCCGATTCAAGACGATCGAGAATCCGCCCTCCGGGAATCCGGAGATAGCTCCGGATGGAAGAGAGCTCTTCCCGCCACTTTTTCCCCTGTCCGTAAGCGGCGCTTCCGGCAAGGGCCTCGATGCGGCGAGTCCCCGCCGCCACCCCGGATTCGGAAGCCACATAGAGAAGGCCGATCTCGGAAAGCTCCCGGACATGGGTCCCCCCGCACAGCTCGACCGACATCCCGGGAACCTCGACCACCCGGACGCGGTCTCCGTACTTCTCGCCGAAAAAGGCCAGCGCTCCGCCCGCAAGGGCTTCCTGACGGGATTTTTCGGAGATCCTGACCGTCTCTCCCGTCGCAATCCAGCCATTGACCATGGCTTCGATCCGGTCCACCTGCTCGGAGGTGAGAGGCTCACCGTGGGTGAAGTCGAAGCGGAGGCGGTCGGGCAGGACGAGGGATCCGGCCTGACGGACATGGTCTCCCAGGACCGACCGAAGGGCGGCATGCAGAAGATGGGTGGCGGTGTGGTGAATCCGGGCCCCCCGGCGCCAGGCCGGGTCCACGGTAAGCCTCACAGGGTTGCCCGTGGCCAGCGTTCCTGTCCGGACCCGGCCTCGGTGGGAGATCCATCCGGGATAGGGGCGATAGACCGATTCCACGGCGACAGCCCCGGCGGGACCCGCGATTTCTCCCCGGTCGCCGACCTGGCCTCCCCCTTCGGGATAGAAGGGGCTCTCGTTGGTCACCACCTCGACCATCTCCCCCTCCGACACCTCTCGGACGGCCTCTCCGTCACGGACAAGAAACAGGAGCTCCCCGGTACTTTCGAGACGGTCGTATCCAACGAAGGGGACCGGCTTCGAAAGGGCCCCGGCGGGGACCGGGAAGGTGGCCTTCTGGCCGACCCAGGAACGGCGCCCCTGCTCCTTCTGCTCTCCCATGCGGGCCTCAAAGCCCTCGATGTCGACCTGAAAGCCTTCGGGGCTCACCCAGTCCGACACAACGTCGACGGGAATTCCGTGGGTGTCGTACAGCCAGAAGAGCGTCTCACCCGACAGGGATGAGGCCCCGCCCTTTTTGGCCTCTGCCATCGCTTCACGGACAAGGGGCAGACCGTATTCGAGTGTCCGCATGAAGCGCTCCTCTTCTTCGGCAAGGACCGCCGCCACCCGTTCGGTTCCTCCCGAGAGCTCGGGATAGGGGCCCCGCATCATCTCCACGAACCTTTCTCCCAGCTTCGGGAGAAAAGGATTGGGAAGGGACAGGTCAAGGCCGAACTGAACCGCCCGGCGGATGAAGCGGCGCAGGACGTATCCCCGTCCTTCATTGGAGGGGACGAGGCCTTCCCAAATCAGGAAATAGCTGGCCCGGATATGGTCGGCGATGACCCGGTAGGCAAAGTCCTTCGGGCCTTTCCCCTTGCCGTAGGGGATCCTGGAGAGAGACCCGATCGTCTCCATGAGAGGCATGAAAAGATCGGTCTCGAAGTTGCTCTCCACTCCCTGGAGAACCGAGGAGAGGCGTTCAAGCCCCATCCCGGTGTCGATCGAGGGTCGGGGCAGCGGGGAGAGGATCCCGGCCTCGTTTCTGTCGTACTGCATGAAGACGAGGTTCCAGATCTCGAGATAGCGGTCGCAGTCGCATCCGACGGCACAGGTGGGCCGGCCGCAGGAAAAGGCGGGCCCCTGGTCGACGAGGATTTCCGAACAGGGGCCACAGGGACCCGTGTTTCCCATTTGCCAGAAGTTGTCCTTTTCTCCCAGCCGGACGATCCTGGAGGGAGAAACCCCGGCCACGGTTTTCCAGAGGGCCTCCGCCTCGTCGTCCTCTTTGTAGACCGTCACCCAGAGCACATCGGGTGAAAGGCCGACCCGCTTTGTCAGGAACTCCCAGGCATAGGCGATCGCCTCCTTCTTGAAATAGTCCCCGAAGGAGAAATTCCCCATCATCTCGAAAAAGGTGTGATGGCGACGGGTGAATCCGACCCGATCGAGATCGTTGTGCTTGCCTCCGGCGCGGACACATCTCTGGATGGAGACGCAGCGCTCCGAGGGAGGCGCCTCGGAACCGAGAAAGGCGTCCTTGAAGGGCACCATCCCGGCATTCGTGAAAAGGAGCGTGGCATCCCCCGAAGGTATCAGGGAAGAGGAAGGAACCCGCCGATGGCCGGCCCCCTCGAAAAAGGAATAGAAGTGATCCCGTATGCGCGGGGAGTCCATGATCCTACTCGCCTCCCCGACGGCTCGTCCGGGGGCTCGGCGAGGCCGCTTCCTCCGGAGCCGCCGGCTCGCTCCGGGAGGGAATTCCGGCTTTCTCGCGGATGGCTCGGTCGAGGGTCTTCAAAAGCTCGGGGTGGGATTTGAGGTGGGTTTTCACGCTCTCCTTCCCCTGGCCGATCTTTTCGGAACCCCAGGAATACCAGGACCCGCTTTTTTCGAGAATACCGTACTCGACCCCCAGGTCGATCAGCTCTCCCGTGACCGAGACCCCCTCGTTGAAGGAGATGTCGAACTCCGCCTGACGGAAGGGGGGAGCCATCTTGTTCTTCACGATCTTGACCCGGACCCGGTTCCCGAGAACCTGGTCCCCCTCCTTGATCGACTCGATCCGCCGGATATCCAGCCTCTGGGAGGCATAAAACTTGAGGGCGTTTCCGCCGGTCGTCGTTTCCGGATTGCCGAACATGACCCCGATCTTCATCCGGATCTGGTTGATGAAGATGACGACGGTGGAGGATTTGGAGATGGAGGAGGTCAGCTTTCGCAGGGCCTGGCTCATGAGACGGGCCTGGAGACCCATGTGGGAATCCCCCATGTCCCCCTCAAGCTCCGCCTTTGGAACCAGCGCGGCCACGGAGTCGATCACGATCAGGTCGAGACTCCCGGAACGAACCAGCGTCTCGGCAATTTCAAGGGCCTGCTCCCCCGAGTCGGGCTGGGCGATCAAAAGGTCTTCCGTCCTGACGCCGAGCTTGCGGGCGTACGAGAGATCCAGGGCGTGCTCGGCGTCTATGAAGGCCGCCATTCCGTTTTTTTTGTGAACTTCGCTGATGGCGTGGAGGGCCAGTGTTGTTTTTCCCGAGGATTCCGGGCCATAGATCTCGACAATGCGGCCCTTGGGATATCCGCCGATTCCCAGGGCGATGTCGAGGGCCAGGGATCCGGAGGAGACGACCGGAGTTTCGATGATGGGGGCATCCTTTCCCATTCGCATGATCGACCCCTTGCCGAACTGCTTTTCAATCTGGGACAGGGCCAGGTCGAGGGAACGCTGTTTGCTTGCATCCTTGTCAGTCAATGGAATCTCCCTTGAAGGTAAAGGTGTGGCCGTCCGGCTACCGGCCGGGGAAAAGGGCAAACGCGAGGGTAAGGAGCGCCGCCGCCAAAAGGCCGGCTCCCGCATCGTCCAGCATCACCCCGAAACCTCCCGGAGCCCTTTCGAGCCAGCGAATGGGCGGAGGTTTCAGAATATCAAAGAAGCGAAAAAAGACAAAAGCCAATCCCCCTCCCAGAAGCGTATGGGGGGCCGCCAGCAGGGCGATCCCTTGGCCGAACCATTCATCGATCACCACGCAGGACGGATCGGAGAGGCCGGTCTCTTCGATCGCCTTTTGCGAGGCCACCGTCCCCAGAATTCCCAGGGCCGCGAGAATCCCGGACAGCCCCGTCGTGGAAAGCGGGGGCAGAAGCTCCCAGAATGCGACGCACCCGAGACTCGCATAGGTTCCCGGAGCGCCAGGGATCATCCCCACGCCGCCGGTCGTGTAGATCCACCTCCAGCCGGAGGATCGGAGAGCCAAGGAGGGTCAGGACCGAAGGGAAGATCCCGCCGACCGGACATGGCGATCGAGGGCTTCATAGAAGGCATCCCCCAGGAAAAAGCGGATCGTTCCCTCCATGGACTCGTACAGGAGCGGCCCGAGATTGCTTTCGTGACAGGGCAGATGAGAGAGGAAGGGGGTGGTCTGGACTCCCAGGATGGTCCGGGAACCCTCCTGATAAATGGCCAGCGGGTACTGGACGCAGTCTGCGGGCTTCAAGGCCATCCAGGACATCCCTTTATCAAGAGCATAGGCATGGATGGAGCAATGCTCCTCCCCGTCCGGACCATGGGCCAGGAAGAGGCAGGAATCATGGTCCTCGCCCCTAACGATGAGGTTGCAGCGGTAGTCGGCCTCCAGGGGGAACATGCGGGCCATGGCATTCACCTCGTCGACATCGAGTTCGCAGCCGTCGGGGCACTGTTCGGAACAGTCGGCCTCAAATGTTCCGCGGGTCCTGTAAATCTCCTGACGGTCGAGGTCCATGTAGGGCAAGATTCCGTCCATATGGGACTCGATCCTGCGTTTTTCTCCGGGTGCTAGGATGTTCGACCGGTAACAGCAGGTCGAATGGCACTTTTGAAGGACAACGTCACAGGTGTAGGTGGTCGTCCAGAACTTCGGATCGACCCACACACCGGAAATCTCGACCAATTCTGGCCGTATTCCTGGAAAGGGGACAAACTGGGTCACTGCCATCGGGGTCTAAATCCTAGCGCTAGATCTTCGATTGATCGGGAAATCCCTGACGCAGATACCTCTTCCCTGTCCCGGGAAGGGCTCTGTCCTCGACTCAGGAGCATTCTCGCGTTTTCTTGAAAAAATCCCGTCTTTCAGTATAATTCCTTCGACAGAATCCGTAAAGCCGGGGGATCGTCTCCGCACCTTCCCGACCTTCGGGGGAGGAACCGGGTCCCTCCCCTGACCCCAGACAAGGAGCCAGCCGCATGAAAATTTCCCTTTCATCCGTCTTCCCAACTCGCAGAGGCCCCCTCCTGGCGGGCATGGTCGCCATGAGTCTTCTGGCCGCCACGATCCTGTCCGGGACCGATGTCCGCGGCGCCTCGGCGAAGACCACACGCACGAAGGTCCTTTTCGTGACACAAAACGGATCTCGGGAAAAGACACTGGAACTCGTGCAGGGCCAGTCCACCCGCCTCCATTACAACCACTTCTGGATGGATGTCACCCGGAGCAAGCCTTTCGTGGACCCTGACGGACGCAAGATCGTCGTCCCGGAGACCCCCACATTCCGGGGGATTCACGAGATCACCGTCCGGTTCTGGCATCCGCGCGGGGAGCCGAACCTGCTCGACGCGATCGTCGTCAAGGCCTACGATGACAAGGGACATTTGGTCAAGCACGGGGCCTTCGACAGGGGCGTCTTCGTTCTCCTCCTCTCGAACAGCCTGTTCAATGGAAACTTTGTCCGCTTCGACGGGATCGGCCGCTATCTCCCCGGGGACAAGTCCTTCTATGTGAAGGTCATGGTTCGCAAAACACATCAAGTGGCGATCATTCCCTTCGCCGACTTCATCAACGACTTCACTCGGCAGATCAACACGCAGCCGGTCGTCTCCTGGGCCGTGAAACGCCCCTAACCTCCCATTTTCCCTTCGGGCCGGGGCTTTCCCGAACCGCCGGCCCCCTCACAAGACCTTCCCCGAATCAGCCAACTCCTTGAAATAAAAAACAAAAAAAAATTCTTGCAATTGAAAAAAATCAGTGTATATTCTGACCGATTGTTGACCGGACGCCGTTTTGCCCAGACAATGATTCTGGGGGACGGAATCGTCCCGCATTTCGCCCGTCGATCCCTCCAGGAGGAGACCGTGTCTCCCCGGACCATCGTCGGGCCGTCCCTGTATCAAAGGAGCCACGTCGTGAACAGCGTCGTCGACAGACCGGGTTCCGGATTTCCGACAGGCCGTCCGGAGCTTCTGAAACTCGTCTTCAAGATATTGACTGAATCGAGCCTTTGGCAGGTTTGGCCCAAAGGCTTCGGCTTGACCTAACGACACAACCAGGGGGTAACGAGTGCACGCACTGGGAACACATCTTCTAGTCGAACTGAAGGACTGTCAGTCCGATTCCCTTTCGGATCCGGATTTCGTTCGCACTTCTATGATTGACGCCGCAAAAAAAGCCCATGCCACCATCGTCGACGACAAGTTTCACCACTTCAGCCCTTTTGGGGTCAGCGGGGTCGTCGTCATCGCCGAGTCCCATCTGGCCATTCACACCTGGCCCGAGTACCGGTACGCGGCCGTCGACGTCTTCACTTGCGGAGACACCCTCAAGCCTGAGGTGGCCGCGATCCATCTGGCCCAGGTCTTCCAGTCCCAGAACCCCAGCATCCACGAGATCAAGCGGGGGATAATCGGAATATCCAACGAGAAGATCGCCCACAAGATCGAGGGGGACGCATCGCCCTCCGAAACCGACGACATGCAGGGGAAAGGAATCGAATCCGATGAACGGAGCGAGAACCTCCAAGTGGTATATTGAGTACGCGGCTCCGTCTCTGGGGCATATGCACGGAATCGACGGAATCATCGTCTCCCGCCAGACGAACTTCCAGAAGGTCGACATCCTTCGGACCAATGTTTACGGTAAAGCCCTGGCACTCGACGAGAAGATGCAGTCGACCCAGGTCGATGAATTCATCTATCACGAGGCCCTCGTCCACCCGGCCATGATCGCCCACCCCGCTCCCCGGTCCGTCCTGATCGTCGGTGGCGGGGAGGGCGCGACCCTCCGGGAGGCCCTGCGCCACCCGACGGTCGAACGCGCGGTGATGGTCGACATCGACGACCAGGTCATCTCCCTCTCGAAGGAGCATCTCCCCGAATGGCACCAGGGCGCCTTCGACGATCCCCGCTCGACCGTTCTCGCGACCGATGCGCGAAAATATCTCGAAGAATCGAAGGATATTTTCGACGTCATCATCACGGATCTTTCCGAACCGGTGGAAGAGGGTCCCGCCTATCTTCTCTATACCCGTGAGTTCTACAAGATCGCGAGCGACCACCTGTCCCCCGGAGGAACGATCTCGGTCCAGGCCGGTGCGGCCGCGCTACCCTTCATCCTGGCCTTCTCCGCGGTCTACCAGACCATGAAGACCGCCTTTCCCACCGTTCGCGGATTCTCGACCAACATTCCCTCCTTCGGGCTCCCCTGGGGATTCACGCTCGCGTCGAAAGGCGTCGACCCCCTCGCGATGGACCGCACGGCCGTCGACCGGATCCTCGGAGAACGGGGGCTGACCAATCTCCGCTTCTATGATGGCCTCGCCCACCAGGGACTTTTCGGCATTCCGCGCCATCTCCGGACAGAGCTGGACAAATCGACGCTCATCATCGAGGACAACCACCCCATCTTCACCTATCACTAGACGGACCCGCCTCCCCCGATGGACCAGACCAAAACGCCTCTTTTCGACGCGATGGTCTCCCTTGCCGAAAGCCGGAAGGTCTCCTTCCATACCCCCGGCCATAAAAGCGGAAAAGGGATCTCGACGCGTTTTCGCAAGTTTGTGGGACCCCGTGTCTTCTCGATCGACCTGACCTGTCTCGACGAAGTGGACTCTCTCCAGAAGCCCCGGGGCGTCATCAAGGAAGCCCAGGAACTGGCGGCGGAAATCTACGGTGCCGACCGCTCCTACTTTCTCGTGAACGGAACCTCCGGTGGAAATCAGGCCATGGTTGTGGCGACCCTGAATCCGGGGGAGCCGGTTCTCGTGACCCGGAACGTCCACAAATCGGTCGTCTCCGGGATGATCATGACCGGATGCCAGCCCGTCTTCATCCCTTTCCGGACCGAGCACGGCGCCTCCTTTCCCCTGAACTACGGGACCCGGGACATTCTCGACAGTATCGAAAACCATCCCGAGATCCGGACCCTCTACCTGACCTCCCCCAACTACTACGGGGTCACCATCGATTTGCCCCGGGTTGCGGAAGCGGCCCACGCCCGGGGGATGCGCGTCCTTCTCGACGAGGCCCACGGCCCCCATCTCCATTTTCACCCGGAGCTCCCGGCCTCCGGCATGGCTGCGGGAATCGACCTGACGGTTCAATCCACGCACAAGATCATCGGGGGAATGACCCAGGCCTCCATGCTCCATGCCCGGAAGGAGCGTATCGACGTGGAGCGCCTCTCCACTGTTCTCCGTTATCTCCAGACGACGAGTCCTTCCTACATTCTGATGGCCTCGCTCGACCTGGCCCGCATGCAGATGGCGACCGAGGGAGTGAAGCTTCTGGGCCGGGCCCTGGAGCTGGCCCGGTGGGCCCGGCTGAAGATCCGGGAGATCCCGGGGCTGAAGTGCGCCAACCGGACGGAAATCCAGGCCATGTCGGGAGGGGAGAACGACCTCGACGAAACGAAGCTGACCATCGATGTCCGGGGGTGGGGCGTCTCGGGGTATCAGGTCTCCCAGCGGCTGAATCTCGACTTCGGGATCCAGGTCGAGATGGCCGACATCGATCATGTCCTCGTCATCGTCAGCATCGGGGATCATCGCGGAGACCTCGAGCGGCTGGTCAACGCCCTGATCGCCCTTTCCCGGGAGAACCATCGCCAGGAGAGCCGATCCCCGATCCCTTCGATGGTCTTTTTCGACAATCTTCTCCGGATGACGCCGAGGGAGGCCTTTTTCGCTCCCCACGAAACCCTGCCCCTGGAGGATTCTGTCGGAAGGATTGCAAAGGACATCGTGACCGTCTATCCTCCCGGCGTCCCCCTTCTTGTCCCGGGAGAGGAGATCACCGCTCCTGTCATCGACACCCTCTGTCGTTTTCGGGACTCCGGGGCGACGATGGACGGCCTCGACATGACCAACCGCTTCATCGGTGTGGTTGGGGAGAGCCCTTCTCCGGAATAGCCCTCCCTTTCCGCGCCCTTCCCTATTTCTGGAACTTCAGGCCCCCGCCCGCTGCCGGCTTCTCTCTTCATTCTTCATTGCCAGCAGATCCTTCCGCGGCGCAGAATGAAGGGAGACGCGAACACCCATTCAGGAGACCCCATGCGAAAACAATGGCCCCTCGCCGCCCTGGTCCTTCTGGTTGTCCTGTACTTTGGAGGCCAGTCCCTTCTCGACCTCTGGGCCGATTACCTCTGGTACCGCTCGAATGGCCAACTGCCGGTCTTCCTGACCTTGCTTGAGGCGAGAAGCGCCCTTTTCCTGGGGGTCTTCCTCCTCTTCTTCCTTGTCCTGGCAGCGACCCTGCGCCCCCTGATCCGGGCCCTTCCCACCCTCACATTCCGAAGACGGGGACCCGCAGGAGGTCTGGAGCCCGTCTCGCTCCCTCTCTCGGGCCTGTCTCCCTTCATCGGTGCAGGGCTCGTGGTCGTGGCCCTTCTGGTCGCCCTCCCCCTTTCGGACACCCCGGATGCCCTCCGTTTTCTGGCGGCCATCCATGCTCCCGCCACTGGGTCTTCCGATCCGATCCTGGGACTTCCTCTGGGATTTTATCTCTTCCACCTCCCGGTCTACGACCTTCTCTCGGGCCTCCTTCAGGACGCTTTTCTCTTTTCGCTCGTTTTAGGCGTCCTTCTGGGACTTCCGGGAGGACAGATCTCATTCGCACAGAACAGGCTCTCCCTCCACCCCGTCTGGAGGAAGGTCCTCATGCGTCTTTCGGCGGGACTTCTTCTTGTCCTCTCCCTTGAGGCCCTGCTTCTCCGGACGAAGACCCTCCTGTCCAGCCACCAGGCTCTGTCCGGAGCCTCCTACGTCGATGTCCATGCCCGAATCCCTGCCGCCACCCTTCTCTCCCTGATCCTTCTCCTGGCGGCCCTCGCCTTCCTCCTGGAAAGCTTCCGGACGCTCTCCCGCCTCTCGGTCCCGATTCTGGGCATCGCCTTTTTCGTCTGGGCGGGAGGGCTGGTCGTCACTCCCTGGATCCTCTCCCGGTTCGTGGTCCTCCCCGACCAGTTCAACCGGGAGCGCCCCTACATCCTTCACAACATCGCCGGGACACGGAAGGCCTTCCATCTCGACGGCACCCATTCCGAGCGCATTACGAACCTGGCCGACCTCACGCCGGCGGACCTTGCGGACAACAGGCCCACCATCCGGAACATCCGGCTCTGGGACCACCGCCCCATGCTGACCACGGTCCGCCAGCTCCAGCAGATCCGGACCTACTACACCTTCCCGATCCTGGCGCCGGACCGCTACCGGATCAACGGAGTCCTCCGGCAGGTCCTGGTGGCACCCCGGGAGATTTCCTACGCGAACCTTCCGAGCCCCAACTGGATCAACCTTCACCTGACCTACACCCATGGCCACGGGCTGATCATGTCGCCTGTCAACCGTGTCTCGCCGGAAGGCCTTCCCACCTTCTGGGTCCGGGACATTCCTCCCCAGGCCTCGATCCCCCTGGCGGTTTCCCATTCCCGGATCTATTACGGAGACCAGCCCTCCCCCTACGCGATCGTCAACACCCGCATTCCCGAGTTCGACTACCCCAAGGGCCGGCAGAACATCTACAACCACTACGACGGAACGGGAGGGATCCGCCTCTCCTCCTCTCTCCGGAAGCTCCTGTATTCCTACGAATACGGGACCTTCAAGATCTTTCTGTCGACCGCCATCACAGACCGGAGCCGCATCCTGGTCCACCGGGACATCTTCGACATCGTCGAGCGTCTGGCCCCCTTCCTGCGCCTCGACCCCGACGTTGTCCCGGTCATTGGCCCCGGTGGTCATCTGGTCTGGATGATGGACGCCTACACCACCTCGGATTCCTATCCCTATGCCTCGGAGATCTCCGGGTCGGCCGGCTTCTTCCACACCGGACGGCTGATCCGAAGTGGACACAGACAGGCTCTTTCATCCTGGCCGGAACGCCTCAACTACATCCGCAACTCCGTCAAGATCCTGGTCGACCCAAAAAACGGAACCGCTTCCTTCTATGTGGTTGATCCGGGCGATCCGGTCCTCGCCGCCTATAAAAATGCCTTTCCGACCCTGTTCCGCCCGGCTTCCGACATCCCCCAGGAGATCCTCCCCCATCTGCGCTTCCCCCCGGCGATGTTCTCCCTGTCGGCCCTCGTCCTTTCGGCTTATCACATGACCGACCCCCAGGTCTTCTTCAACCGGGAGGACCTGTGGTCCCTGGCCGAGCGGGATGGACGCCCACTCTCGCCCTACTACATGGTTTTGCGGCTGCCCGGAGAGTCCCAGGAGGAATACGTCATGATGCTCCCCTATACTCCGGCCCACCGGGACAATCTGTCGGCCTGGCTCGTGGGCCGTTCCAAGCTGGAACGCCAGGGAAAGCTCAGGGTCTACCGCGCCCCCAAGGAGCGCCTGATTTACGGCCCGAACCAGATCGAGGCCCGCATCGACCAGCGGGGGCCCATATCCAAGCAATTGACCCTCTGGAATCAGCAGGGATCACGGGTGGTCCGTGGAACGCTCCTGATCATCCCGATCGCCCATTCCCTCCTGTATGTCGAGCCTCTCTATCTCTCGGCCACCAGCCCGGGGGCTCTCCCCGAGCTGCGCCGCGTGATCGTGTCCATGGGGGATCGGGTCGTCATGAGAAAAACCCTCGATAGGGCTCTCACCGATCTGTTTTCCGGAACTCCAGGGCCGAATCCCACCGGAATCTCCCTGGGGAAAAGCGGAACAGGAACCAGGCGCCCGGGATTTTCCGCGCGACTGAAAGAATTGGGGAGGGAGGCCGACGAGGCCCTCCGACGTGGGGATCTCGCGACCTTCGGGGATCGGGTACAGAAGATCCTCAGGGATCTTCGCCAGTAGAAAGTGGGCTTAAATGGGTTGACGGGATGAAAAAAAGAAGCCCTAGTCGAGGAGTTCCCGGGCAATACGCATCGTCTGGGGGGACATTTTTTCGCCCCCGAGCATGCGGGCGATTTCCCGGACCCGGTCTTCTCCGGTGATCGGCGAAATCCGTGAGTGAGTATGGCCCGCCTCGGTCACCTTCTGAACCAGCAGATGGTGGTCTCCCTTTCGGGCGACCTGATGCAGGTGCGTGATGGCCAGGACCTGGCGACGCCGTCCGATTTCCTTGAGGAGATCTCCCAGAACCTCCCCGACCTCCCCTCCGATCCCCGAATCGATTTCGTCGAAGACGAGGGTCGGCACTTCGTCGAGATCGGCCAGAACGGCCTTGATCGCCAAAAGAACCCGGGAGATCTCGCCCCCTGAGGCGACCTGGCCCAACGGACATTCCGGCATTCCTGGATTGGCCGAAAACAGGAACTCCACCTTTTCCATCCCGAAAGGTCCCCCCAAAGGATCGGAATAGGGATCGGTCGATACCGAAAAAGAGGGGTGGTCGATCCTCAAACGGCGAAGAACGGCGCAGACGGCTTCGGAAAAGCGTCCGGAGGCTTCCCGCCTCAGGGCTCCCAGAGACCTCCCCACCTCCCGGAGAGATTTTTCAGCCGCCAGGATCCGGCAATCCATCTCCTCCAGGACCCGATCCGCCTCTCCGGCGACTTCCGCCGTCACCTGCTCCAGGTGACGGACAAGCTCTTCCGGGCGGACCCGGTATTTCTGGGCGAGCCGCCGAAAGAGGCTGAAGCGTTCTTCCAGGGCCGCAAGCTTTTCCGGGTCCATTTCCATGGATTCGCGATACCGGTGAAGCTCATGCGCGCTGTCCTTCAGGATCTCCGTCGCCTCTTCGAGCGCCGTCCGGAGGGGCTGCAGGGTCGGGTCCAGCGAGAGAATATGGTCGAGGTCGGAGGCGACGCGGCCCATAAGGGCGAGGACACTTTGATCGTCCTCATAGAGGGCTCCGTAGGAGCGCCCGGCCACCATGAGGATTTCCTGGAGATTGAGCTGGGCCGACAGCATTTGGGAAAGCTCTTCGAACTCTCCAGGTCGACCGGAGAGCAGCTCCGCATCCTCACGCATCCGGATCCGCTCCTCCCGTTCCCTAAGATCGCGATCCCTCTGCGCAGCAATCTCCTCACGCTCGCGTCTGAGGGCAAGGATCTCCCGCCGCAGTCCTTCAAAGCGTTCGGAAAGCTCTGTGGCTCCCGCAAAGGCATCGAGGTAGTGGCGGTGGGCCTCGCTTTTTACGAGACGATGGTTCTCTCCCTGACCGACGAGGTCGAAAAGGATCTCCACAAGACTTTGGAGCTGGGATGTGGAGACGGACTGCCCGTTGACGGTCTGACGAAATCGCCCATTTGCGGTGACCACCCGGCGAATGACAAGGTCTTCGTCTGAGGAAAGAATCTCTGTCAAAGATTCGGGAATCGGCAGGGAAGGAGCAGAAAAGGACGCTTCGACAATGCCTTCAGGGCAGCCTGGGCGAACTGAAAGGCCCCGGGGCTTTTGCCCCGAGACCAGAAAAAGCGCATCGACCAGAAGAGACTTTCCAGCACCCGTCTCTCCTGTGATGACCGTCAGCCCCTCATCAAAAGAGACCGACATCTCCTCGATCGTGGCAAAGGCGGCGATTCGAAGATGGGAAATCACTCGGGTCAGGCCGCCAGAAGCTCTTCAATCTTTTCCTTGAAGGTTTTCTTGCTCTGGGCCCCGACAAGCTTGCTCACGACCTTCCCGTCCTTGAAAAAGATCAGTGTGGGGATCCCCATCACCTGGTAGCGGACCGCGATATCCTGGTTGTCGTCGGTATTGAGCTTCATGAAGGTCACGCGGCCCTTGTATTCTTCCGCCAGCTCATCCACGACAGGAGCGACCATGCGGCAGGGTCCGCACCAGGGAGCCCAGAAGTCGACCATGACAACGCCCTTCGATTCGAGAACACGCTTGTCCCACTCGGCCGTAGACACATCCCCAACATTTTCACTCATCGAGACTCTCCTCCTCGGATCTGTTTGAACCGTTTATATTGAGATGCTACCGGGAATCGTTGTCTAAAACGATCTCGCAAATCTCCCTTGAAGATTTATTTTACAACATTCCTGAAGCCCCGCGAAATCGGTCAGGGCAAAAAAAAAGGGGGGAAAATTCCCCCCCCATTCGGAAACGAAAGGCTTAATACATGTCTCCCATTCCGCCGGCACCGGGCATGGCCGGTCCTTTGGCTTCCTTCTCGGGCAGTTCGCAGATCATGACTTCGGTCGTGAGCAGGAGCCCGGAAACCGAGGCCGCGTTCTGGAGCGCCGTCCGGGTGACCTTGGTCGGATCGATGATGCCAGCCTGGATCATGTCCACATAGGTTTCGGAAGCCGCATCAAAGCCCATGGAGCCCTTTTCGTGACGGACCCGCTGTAGGACCACTGAGCCCTCGAGACCTGCGTTGTGGGAAATCTGGCGAAGCGGCTCTTCAAGCGCCCGCTTGATGATGCTGACACCGATCTTCTGGTCGCCTTCCGCCTTCACATGCTCAAGGACGGCCGACGATCTGAGAAGGGCCACGCCGCCACCGGGGACGATTCCCTCTTCGACAGCGGCCTTCGTCGCATGAAGCGCGTCTTCCACGCGGGCCTTCTTCTCTTTCATTTCCGTTTCGGTTGCGGCGCCGACATTGATGACCGCCACACCGCCCACGATCTTGGCGAGTCTCTCCTGAAGCTTTTCCCGATCGTAGTCGGAGGTCGACTCTTCGATCTGGGTCTTGATCTGCTTCACACGCGCCTGAATCTTGGCATGCTCTCCGGCTCCTTCGACGATGGTCGTGTTGTCCTTGTCGATGGAGACCCGCTTTGCCCGGCCGAGGTCGGACAGCTTGACGTTTTCAAGCTTGAGACCAAGGTCCTCGGCAATCATGGTGCCATTCGTCAGGATCGCGATATCCTCGAGCATTGCCTTTCTCCGGTCCCCGAAGCCGGGAGCCTTTACTGCAGCCACATTGAGGGTTCCGCGAAGCTTGTTGACCACCAGGGTCGCCAGGGCCTCGCCTTCAACCTCTTCCGCGATGATCATGAGTGGGCGGCCCATCTTGGCGATCTGCTCAAGAATGGGGAGAAGGTCCTTCATGTTGCTGATCTTCTTTTCATGGATCAGGATGTACGGATTGTCGAGAATGACCTCCATCCGCTCCTGGTCGGTGACGAAATAGGGAGAGACATATCCCCGGTCGAACTGCATTCCCTCCACAACGTCGAGCGAGGTGGTCATGCTCTTCGCCTCTTCGACCGTGATCACACCATCCTTGCCGACCTTGTCCATGGCATCGGCGATAAGACGACCGATCTCGGCATCATTGTTTGCGGAGATCGTGGCGATCTGGGCAATCTCCTTCTTGTCCTGACAGGGCTTGCTCAGCTTCTTGAGCTCCTCGATCACGGCAGAAACGGCCAGATCGATCCCGCGCTTGATGTCCATCGAGTTGGCACCGGCGGTCACATTCTTGACCCCCTCGCGATAGATGGCATGGGCCAGGACGGTCGCGGTGGTGGTTCCGTCACCTGCGATATCGCTGGTCTTGGAGGCCACTTCTTTCACGAGCTGGGCACCCATGTTCTCGTAAGGGTCCTTGAGCTCAACTTCCTTGGCGACCGTCACACCATCCTTGGTGATGGTAGGGGCGCCGAACTTCTTGTCGATAACGGCGTTGCGACCTTTGGGACCCAGGGTCACCTTCACCGCGTCCGCGAGGGCGGCGACTCCGCGTAGCACGGCATTCCGGGCCTCTTCACTGTAAACCATCTGTTTTGCCATCGCATTTCCTCCCGAAAAATTCATGATTTAATTTTATTTGATGGATCGTTTTAGACTTTCCCGCTCTCTTGCTCAGGAAACAAAAACGCCCAGGATATCTTCTTCCCGCAGAATCAGGTAATCCGTCCCATCGATCGAGATCTTCGACCCCGAATACTTGTCGAAGAGAATCGTGTCACCCTTCTTCAGGGACTTCACCTCTTCACCGATCTCCTCCACCTTGCCTTTCTGAGGCTTCTCTTTTGCGGCGTCAGGAATGTACAACCCACCCTGGGTCTTTTCGACCTCTTCCGCATAGCTCACAAAAACACGATCCTTCAATGGCTTAAATTTCATACACACCTCCATTTTCAATGTTGAAACCGGGTTTTAGCACTCACACCCACTGAGTGATAAAAGGATAACAAAGGGAAAGGAAATTGGCAAGTCTTTTTTAACGAGGAAATAACCGGAAAGAATACAAGAAGGGAGGCGGGGGCCAAAAAGATAGCCCCCGGAGATCAGCCTTCCATCTTTCGCTTGAGGATCCGGATGGCGGTATTCAGCTGATTGTCACCCTTCCCGGAGGGAATGGGATAGACGAGGTGTTTCTGGATATTGGCGGGAGGAATGATCACATGGTGTTCTTTCCCGTCGGGATTGAGAAAATGATGCTTCAAATCCACCTCGCGGGGAACGGAAATGGGCCTGGCCCCTTTCGGAATTTTCTCCTTGACGATGATGTCAGGAGTAATCCCGTAATCCTGGATCGATCGGCCCGATGGGGTGAAATAGCGAGCTGTCGTCAGGCGGAGAGCCGATCCGTCAAAGAGAGGAAGAATCGTCTGAACCGAGCCCTTTCCGAATGTCTGAGTGCCGACGATCGTCGCGCGGTGGTAATCCTGAAGCGCTCCGGAGACGATCTCCGCCGCAGAAGCGGTTTCCGTGTTGACAAGAATCACGACCGGAACGCGTGGAAAATCTTCTCCCCCATGAGATCGGAAGGCCCGCTCCTGACGGCGCCCCTTCATCGAAACAACCACCTTGTTGTCGGGAATGAAGAGCGAGGAGACGTCCACCGCGCTTGTCAGCAGACCGCCAGGGTTGTTACGGAGGTCGATTACGAGAGCGCGCATTCCCTTGCGGTCGAGCTTCTTCAGGGTTGCGTCGAGATCCCGTGCCGTGTTTTCCGAAAACTCCCGGACGAGGACGTATCCGATATGGTCCTTCAGCATGCGGTATTTGACCGTGTGGATCTTGATGACCTCCCGGACCAGATCGAAGTCCCTGGCCTTGAAGACCCCCTTCCTGAAAACCGTAAGCACCACATGGGTTCCCGGCCTTCCCCTCATTGTCCTGACAGCCTTGGCGAGGCCAAGGGACGCCGTGCTCACCCCATTGACCCGGATGATCTCGTCCCCCGACTTGATCCCCGCCCGAAAAGCAGGGGAGTCGTCGATGGGGGCCTGAACAATGATACGGTTCCCTTCGGTGGTGATCTTGATTCCGACACCGCCAAAGCGCCCCTGGGTGTTGATTTCGAGATCGTGATATTCCTGGGGGGTCATATATTCGGAGTGGGGATCGAGCGAGGCCACCATGCCCCGAATCGCACTATCGAGGACCGGCTGTGCCGGGATCTTGTCGACGTAATCGTTCTGGATCAGGGCGTAGACCATGGAAAAGATCTTGAGACTCTTGTCCGTTCCCCCATCCGCCAGAACCGCATGGCCGACTCCGCCGACCAGAATCCCGACTGCAAGGACAAGCAGGATGTTTCCCGTTTTCATGACCCACTTCCAGCCTGATCGGTTCGACCCATTCTTGAAACCCGGAAGATGCATAAAGATCCTTATAATGGTACTCCCGAGGGTCCTGCCGGAGCCCGGGAGGCTTTCGAGAAGAGATACGGCTCAACAAATCGTGATTTGAGAATATCATGCATCGCCCGGTATTACAACACGGGCGCCGGCCTTCGCGCGGGCTTCCCCCTTCAGTGCGAAAGGAATCCCATCGGACTCATTGGCTTCCCCCGACGGGTCACTCCGAAAAAGAGGGTCGACCGTCCACGCGTTCCCCCCCGCCCCACCGTTCCGAGGATTCCCCCCTCCGGGATCCTCTGGCCCTCCTTGGCGAAGATATGGTCGAGGTGGCCGTAAAGGGTATAAAGATGATCCCCGTGGGCCAGAATGACCAGGCGTCCGTATCCTGTATAGGCTCTCGCAAAGAGAACCTTTCCCGGCCAAGCCGCTCGGACGCGGGAACCGACTCCTGCCGCAATATCGATGCCATCGTGGAACGGTCCGAAACGCTCGATGATCCGGCCATGGACCGGCCACTGGAAGACCGTGTGGCCCGGTACGGGAGGATGGGCGAAGCGTTCGCTGGCTGAGGTCCTGCGCCGCATCCGTTCTAGCCTGGCAATCAGGTTCATCAGCTTTCGACGGCGCCTGAGAATCGAACGGTTGTCCTGGGCGATGGCCTCTTCTTTTTTCTTAAGCCGGGCGATCTCGCTCTGGGTTCCGGTCATCTTTCTCTTGAGACGCGCCTCCTCCTTTTCGCGATTTTCCAGAAGTCTCTTTTCGTGATTCTGGATCGTCTTCAACTGGGCCCGACTGAGGCGAAGCCGATTTTCCTTGTTCCTGTATCCGTGAAGCAGGGAGTCGAGATGAGTTGTCTGATCGGCAAGGATATTGGACCGCAGGATAAGGTCGGGTTGAATGTCGGTTCCATCGAGACGGGACAGCGAGACCTCCGCCAAGCGCGTGAGGAGCCTTGATTCAAGCGATCCTTTTTCGCGAAGGTCGGCGTCGACGATCACCCCAAGATGGGCCATGGCGCGATCGAGGCGCCTGATGGCCTGGCGATCCTGGATCTCGCGGATCTGAAGCCGCTCGACCTGAAGGTGGAACGACTCAAGCTTGACCCTCAGCTTGAGGATCCTGACCTTGAGCTTGAGGCGACGGCCCTTGTATCGTCTCAGCCGATCCTTGTTTTTTGCGAGCCGGAGTTTCAGTGTTCTCATTTCCCGCTCCCGGGCATCGAGCTTTTTCTCGATCGAACGAATCGAAGGATTCGAGGCGGCAAAAACCTTGTTCGGGGTTATCCCGCCTCCTGAAGGGAAAAAGATCAGGAGGAAAAGCAGGAAAAGAAGATCTGTGCGAGCTGCCCCAGTCTTCCGGGAGGAGGGATTTTCCGGAAATTGCGGAATCACGGCCGAAGAACGTCCGGGCTCTTGGACGACAAGGGAAGGATGAGACAGACAAGGCCCCCGAGAAGGCCGATGGCCCCGCAAAATACGGGAAAGAGAATCCAGAGATGGCTTGCGATGGGATTGGCTCCCATGGCTCCGACCATAAACGGATTCTGGAGACCAGGATAAAGGATCGTTCGGAAAAGCCAGACGAGAAAGATTGCGATGGAAGAAGCCAGCATCCCCCACAAGGCTCCGGAGGGGAGACGCAAAATGACGGGGGGAGAGTCTCCCTTCTTTTCGAAGGGAGCGGAGGGGGGGGGCGGCAAATCCTCCTGCCGCTGGAAGATCGCGCTCCTCGTGGCGGCCTGAGCCCGAGCCTCCCGGGACCGTGATCCCGGGAAAAGATGCGCCCAGAAAGGCAGTGAAATCCTCCCCCAGTAGAGGGCCAGTCCCACAAGAAGAAGTCCCCCGAGAACCACGATCCCCTTCCGCACACCCAGGGAGATTCCGGCAAGGGCGTCCACCCGGGAGACCCAGTCGGGATTGAAAACGATTTCCTTGATTTCAGAGTCATTCTTGAGAATTTGGCGAATGGAGGAGATCTGCTCCGAAAGCGTCACGAAATGTCCATCCGGAGTCTGCCCCAGGGAGACGGCCACCGAAAGGATCCGACGGCTGGTCGCCCTTCCGGTCCTGCTTTTTTGATCGGGTGCCTGAAGGGCAGAGACGCTTCCTGTCCCTGCAATCTTTTCCATCGTGGCGGTGAGGCCCTGGATTTCTTTGGGAGAGGGAGGCGTGTCGAAGATCAGAAGAATATGGGCTGCCGAGGCGGTTTCAAGACGCATGTTGTCGAGAATCAGAAAGACTGTCGATGTCCAGAAAAGAAAAAGGAGGATGAGGGAAGAAAAGGCCAGGTTGGCCATCAGCCAGAACCAGGAACGGGCAGAAGACGCCGGAGGCGCCTCAGTATCAGGATGTGACATTCCTACAGCTCTTTCGCGCATCAGGGCGCACTCGGAAGGAATTCAGGACGACCCGGGCTCAAGGGCCTTTCGACAGAAGAGTGGGCGATGATGACGGGAAAGCCCATATCTCCTGATCGCCTCCCTATGATCCTTTGTTCCATACCCCTTGTGGATCCGAAAGCGAAACTCCGGGAATTCGGAATCGATCTCGCCCATATATCGGTCACGCGCCACCTTTGCCAGGATGGAGGCTGCCGCGATCGAAAGGACCATTCCGTCCCCACCCACGACGGCCGTCTGTGGGAAAGGAAGGTCCGCAATGAGGTCTTTTCCATCGACGGCGACCAGAATTGAGTTCTCTCTCAGGAACGTTTGGGGGAGCGTCTGGAGGGCCCTTCCCATTGAGAGCATGGTCGCCCTCCGAATGTTGAGACGTTCTATCTCGTCGACCGAGGCCCATCCCAAGGCAGTAAAAAGGGCGTTTTCCTCGATCCAGCGGGAGAGGGTCTCCCGTTTTTCCGGAGTCAATAGTTTTGAGTCAGCGATTCCATAACCTGCAAAACGTTCGACTGGAAGGGGAAAGACCACACAGGCCGAGGTCACTGGACCCGCCAAGGCTCCCCGACCAACCTCGTCCACTCCTGCGACGAGCCAGGGAAACCGGCCATCGGACAAGCCTGAGACGGCGAGCGCCTCCCACGTCCCATCCATCACGGGACGAACGCCTGCGGTGGTGGGTTACTCTTCCTTGGCCTCTTTCAGGCGAGCAGCCTTTCCCTTTTTGTCGCGCAGGAAGTACAGCTTTGCCCGACGGACACGGCCAGAACGGACATGGTCCACCTTGATGACCTGGGGAGAATGGACCGGGAAGGTCCTCTCGACTCCGACCCCAAAGGAGATCTTCCGGATCGTCACCATTTCCCGCGTTCCCCCACCACGAATCCCGATCACAACCCCTTCGAAAACCTGAATCCGTTCTTTTTCTCCCTCGACAACCTTGGTGTGAACCCGAACGGTTTCTCCCACCGACAGCTTCGGGGCTTCCTCTTTCATGAACAATTGCTCCACCTGATCAAGTACCTGCATGACTCACCTCGTGATTGTGTCCGATTTGTCGGACACTTGGTTAACGGGAAACACTGGCCTGGTCTCCGCCAAGATCCGGCCTCACGGCTTGTTGTTTCCTGCGGGAGACATCCTCTCTGTAGCGCCGAATGGCCTGATGATCCCCCGAAAGAAGGACCTCAGGAACTTCGCTCCCCCGAAAGACACGCGGCCTCGTGTATTGGGGGTAATCGAAGGATCCGTTTGAAAAAGTTTCGTTCACCGGCGAACTTTCGTTGGAAAGGACGCCAGGAATGAGCCGTACGACCGCATCCACCATCAGGGAGCAGGGAAGCTCCCCTCCCGACAGGATATAGTCTCCGGCAGACCATTCCTCTAGGGGATATTGATCAAGGATCCGCTGGTCGATTCCCTCATAATGACCGCAAAGGAAAAGAAGGGGGCGCGCACTTCTCGCCCATTCCTCCGCGACCGACTGGGAAAATCTCTGTCCCTGAGGCGATGGATAAAGTAGCCGAGGCGGTTCTTCTCCACTCAGTTCCTCGAGGATACCCATCGAAAGGTCAAGGGCATCGGCCAAGGGCTCCGGTTTCAGGACCATCCCCCCGCCCCCTCCAAAGGGATAATCGTCGACGGAATGATAGGAGCCCGTTCCGAAATCCCTGAGATTCCAGGTGTAATACTGGACGAGACCTTTGGTTTCCGCCCGGCCGAGGATACTGGTGCTGAAAATGGAGCGGAGCATCTCAGGGAAAAGAGTGATGGCCCCTATATGCCGACAATGCCCCATTGAACATACACCTCCCGCCTGTCCCTGTCTATCCGCGGAACGAGCGGTTCGACATAAGGGCATAGGATCTCTCGTCCCTTTGCGTCGATGGCCAGCAGATCCTGCCCCGGTCTTTCATAAAACCCGCTGATATATCCAACATCTGTTCCGGTCAGCGAGTCCAGCACACGCATCCCGATCAAATCGGATATTTTCTGGGCCTCTGAGTCATCAGGAATCCAGTCATCCGGACCCTCCCAGAAAATATCCCACCCGGAGATTTCCTTAAGAAGCTCGGGGGAGTCAATCCCCTCCCATTTGACAAGGAGGACATCTCCTTTCCACTCGGTGTCCTCGAGGACAAGCCTTCGACTCTTTCCATTCACCCGGGAAGGAGTCGCAAGGTGGAAGGTTTCCCCACGATCATCCAGAAAGCGGTCGGGATTATCGGAAAGAACAGAAACTCTCCCGAAACCCCGGACACCAAAGGGGCGCCCCATCTTCCCGACCAAAATTCCCTGGTCCGAAGGATCCGGATTCACCACCGGCACACCGTTACCTCAATGGCCCTTTTGAGAGCGGGAATGACGAAGCCCTCCCTTTGCCTGCTGAAGGCAGGAATCCTTGGAATGAGGCGGTGATTTCCTCTCAAGAAGCCGTTGAAGTCGCCTTCTTGATAAGACGGGCAACCGTGTCAGTTGGAGTGGCCCCATTAGAGATCCAGGAATCGATTCTTTCCCGGTTGATCTTGATCTCACCTTCGTTCTGTTTGGGGGCATAGGTCCCCACCACTTCGATGAAACGTCCGTCCCGGCGGGATCTGGAATCCGCCACAACGATCCGGTACACAGGCAGTTTCTTTCTTCCATGTCTTGCAAGCCGAATATGAACAGCCACACATCCTCCTTCAGTCCGGATAGTCCGGATTGTGTCGATCGGTTGTCCCGATCAGAATGGGAACATCGATCTCAACGACCGGTTCCCCTTGGATTTTAGCGCCGTGCGCATCATGCGCCGGGCCTGGTCAAATTGTTTTAAAAGCTGGTTGACCTGTTGCACGCTCGTCCCAGATCCGCTGGCGATACGCTTTCTCCGGTTCCCGTCGATCACGTCCGGATGATCACGCTCTTCGTTGGTCATAGAAAATATGATCGCTTCCGTCCGCTTCAATTCTTTTTCGACCAACTGCATGTCGACCTTGGATTTGAGGGAAGCCCCGCCAGGAATCATCCCCATGAGGTCATCAAGCCCTCCAAGCTTTTTCATGCCCTGAATCTGCTGGAGGAAATCGTTCAACGTCATTTGATTGTTTCCCATTTTCCGGACAAGTGTCTCGGCCTGTTCCTGGGAAACAAGATTCCTGGTTTTCTCGACAAGGGTTTCGATATCGCCCATTCCGATGATGCGTGAGGCCATGCGCTCGGGAATGAAGGGTTCCAGGCGATCCAGCTTTTCTCCGGCCCCCGTAAACTTGATCGGCTTTTTCAAGACGCTCCGGATCGACAAGATCGCGCCTCCGCGCGTGTCTCCATCAAGCTTCGTGAAGACCACCCCATCGATTCCCACGGCCTGATCGAAGGCCGTGGCCACCGAAACAGCCTCCTGGCCCTGCATGGCATCGGCCACAAGCAGGCACTCCTTGGGAGCGTATAACGACTTGAGAGTTTTAAGCTCATCCATGAGTTCGTCATCGACGGTCAAACGGCCGGCGGTATCCACGATCACAATCTCATACATTCCCTGGACAATGCGTTTTCGAACCGACGGAACCATCTCCTGGGGACGCGTGACACCCGCCTCCGGCCCGATGACGGGGACGCCGATCTGCTCTCCAAGGATCCGGAGCTGATCCACGGCCGCCAGGCGGGCCAAGTCGCTCGCCACAAGAAGGACCCGACGACCCTGGGTCTTGAAATGAAGGGCGATTTTGGCGGCAGTCGTTGTTTTTCCTGAGCCTTGAAGCCCCATCATGAAGATGATGGTCGGGGGCTTCGAGGAGAGGGCAATATTCGCGCGATGGTCCCCGAGAATGTGAACCATCTCCTGGTAAACTTCCGTGATGACCTGTTGGGCAGGAGTCAGCCCTGTTTTTCGGGCCTGGCCCACGAGGCGACTTCCCAACGTCTCCGTAAATTCCTTGACAACGGGAAGGCTCACATCAGCTTCCAGAAGCGCGACCCTCAACTCCCGAAGGGCTTCCTCGACGGCCGCATCGGTCAGACCTCCGCGACCTGTCAGCTTTTGAAAAATCCCTTCAAAACGGCCTGTCAGGCTTTCGAACATTGAGGTTATCCCTTGACCTGGCTGGACTTGAGGCTGGATTTGAGGATTCGGCTCTGCTTGAAATAGGGAACCTTCTTCGGGGCAACGACCACCGAGGATCCGGTCCGCGGGTTTCGGGCCTTTCTCGTCGCTCTTGTTCTGACGCGCAACACGCCAAAATCCCGGAGTTCGACGGTATCACCGGAACGCAGGCCGTCCTTCATGGAATCGAGAAACAGATCGATCATCATACGGGCATCTTCTCGCCTGATTCCGGGAAATTGCCTTGCCAGCCTTTGTACAAGCTCACCTTTGGTCATTGTTTGTCCCGCTCCTTCTCTGGTAAGAGGTTATCGGAGAATGGCATGTCCCGGCAGTATGGACCAGAACCCAGCCGGTTGTTGCGCTACGGACTCCAACATGTTGTTGATCTGCGACGAAAGCATTTTATCCAGAAAACTTTTTTCGGGAAAGGTCCTAATCACGGGTGATCCAGTGATATGAGCCAATTTTGTCGCTTCGGCCACCGCATCCTGATAATCCCCCAACTGGTCCACGAGATGATTGGAAATGGCCGAACGCCCCGTAAAGACACGGCCGTCCGCCAAGGGCCTCAGGACCTGAACCGGAATGTGGCGCCCTTTCGCCACATCCGAAATGAATTGCTGGTGCATCTCATCCAGGACGGATTGTAAATAAGCCTTTTCTTCTGGAGTCATGGGCCTGAAAGGCGACCCGGCGTCCTTCAAAGCTCCACTTTTCATGACCTCACTCTGAATTCCAATTTTTTTCATGAGATCCTGAAATTCGGCGAGCTCCATGATAACACCGATACTTCCGGTGAGCGATCCCGAACTTGCCACGATCCTGTCACAAGCTGAAGCAATATAGTAAGCGCCGGAGGCTCCAACCGTCCCGATCGACGCGATGATCGGCTTCCCCTTTTTTCGGACCTTCAGAACTTCCTCGTATATGTCCTGAGACGGCACAACTGCTCCGCCGGGACTGTTGATGCGCAGAATGATCGCCTTGATTCTCGGATCCTTGGCAAGAGACCGGATTTGGCGGATGGGCTTTCGCGACGAGAGGATGACCCCAGAAATGCGGACCACTCCGATCTCCGCCCCTCCGACCAGTGGCATCGAGCGACTAAAGAAAGCGGCTCCCCGCCCGAGAACAAAAATGACGACAAGAACGGTCAGAATCACCAGGAAAGCCCGAAAAATCTTTCGAACCATCATTTCCCCACTTGAAACACCTTGCCTGGACAACTCGCGAATTCACTGAGAAAAAACGCCTTCACAATAAAAGAGGGGAATCCTGCCTCGACATGACGACAGGACTCCCCGCACCGCAATGGCTGTATCAGGCGGTTTCCTCTTCGAGTCCCTTGACGGAAAGACCGATTTTGCGCTCCGCCTTGTCGATCTTCACGACCCTGACATTGACCTCTGAATCGACCGGGAACATCTGGTCAAGACGCTCGCCGGAAGGAAGATCGACTTCGCTGACATGAACCAATCCTTCCACACCATCTTCGATCTCGACGAAGAATCCGAAATCCATGACCTTCGTCACCTTGCCCTTCATGGTGCGCCCGACCGGAAAACGCTCCGGGATCTCGGACTCCCAGGGGTCGGTCGTCATTTGCTTGTATCCGAGCGAAAGGCGCTGGCGCTCCTTTTCGATCTTCAGGACGATGGCGTCCACCTTTTGACCTTTCTTGAAGACCTCGGACGGATGCCTGACGTGGCGCGTCCAGGAAAGATCGGAAATATGGATCAGCCCGTCGATCCCCTCCTCGAGGCCGACAAAGACCCCGAAATCGGTGAGGCTCTTGACCTTGCCGGAAACAATCGTTCCGATCGGATACTTGTCCTCCACGACGTCCCAGGGATTGGGGCCGAGCTGCTTCAACCCAAGCGAAATCTTCCGGTTCTTCTCGTCGATCTTCAGAACCTTCGCCTCGACCATGTCTCCCACATTCATGATCTTGCTGGGATGCTTGACCTCATGGTTCCAGCTCATCTCGGTAATGTGCATCAATCCTTCAACCCCGGGCTCGATCTCAAGGAAGGCTCCGTAGTCGGTGATCGAAACCACCTTGGCCGTCACCTTCGACCCCTCCGGATAGCGCTCCGCGACTGTCGTCCACGGGTCGCTCTTCAGCTGCTTCAGACCGAGGGAGACGCGCCCGGTCTCCTTGTCATGCTTCAACACCATCACATTGATCTTGTCGCCCACGGCCATCAGATTCTGAGGGCTCGAGACACGCCCCCAGGACATGTCCGTGATATGCAGAAGTCCGTCGACACCGCCGAGATCGATAAAGGCTCCGTAATCGGTGATGTTCTTCACGATTCCCTCGAGAACCTCACCCTCCTTGAGCGACTCCATCGTCAGCTTCTTGCGCCGGTCACGCCACTCCTCGAGAAGGACACGGCGGGAAACAATGATGTTGCCGCGCTTCTTGTTCATCTTGATGATGCGGACCTGAATGGTCTGGCCGACAAGGCGATCCATGTCCCTGACGGGCCGGAGATCGATCTGCGAACCTGGGAGGAAGGCCTTGAGACCGATGTCGACGGTCATGCCTCCCTTGATGCGGCTCACGACCTTCCCTTCGAGAACCTCGCCCTTTTCGGACAGGGCCTCGAGGGAATCCCACACCTTCATGCGATCGGCCTTTTCCTTGGAAAGGACCAGGTTCCCCTGGGGATCCTCCCTTTCCTCGAGATAGACGCTGATCTTGTCGCCTACCTTGAGGGCCGATGCCTCCTCATCGGAAAACTCCGACTTGGCGATGTGCCCTTCGGACTTGTAGCCTATATCGACAACCACCTCGGTCGGATATATGGCGATAACCGTCCCGTCGACAACGGCGCCCTCCTCGAAATTCCGGAGCGTTTCGGAATAAAGCAGATCCATTTGGTCCCGCCCAAGATTCTCATCCTGGTCCGTGACGACGTCTTCTGAAAGATTGTTTTGGTTTGAAAGTGACATGCGCGTAAATCCTCCTCTGACCTTTACCGCTTTTCTACGGTTCGGAATCTTTTTATTCTATCCGTATTCCTGAAGAAAGGAAAGTATTTTTTCAGGGACTCCCTTTCGCTTTTTTCTGGGGGGATCCTTCCTCCACAAGTGAGCGGGAGGGGGCAGGACCGAGAACCCTGTCCGGGGCCTTCATCAATTTTTCGAGGGTTCCCCGAAGCCTGGGAGGGGGATGTCTCGTAAGAGCCTCCCTGAAATTGTTTTTCGCGTCGGAGAGCTCTCCCAGACGATAATGGACGATTCCCAGATAGGTGAGGATCAGGGGGTTGCCCGGATGGCGTTCAAGAGCCTCATGGAGATAGATATGCGCCTCCCCGTAGCGCGAAAGATCGATGTCGATCTTTCCCATCAGGGTCCGGAATCCTTCCGGCCACTGGTCCATCGCCACGATTTTCCCTGCCGTGCGAAAGGCCTCGCCTTCCCGCCCGATCTTGAGCTCTATCCTTGCAAGGTTCAAAAGGATTTTGGGATCGCGAGGAGATTTCCTGTTGGCCTCCTCGAGGATCTGCAGGGCCTTTTCTTCCTCTCCGAGCCGATCCTCGACTACCGCCAGATTGTTCAGGAGGATCGCATCTCCGGGTGAGAGGGCCAAAGCCTGACGATCAAGTCTCAGCGCCTTTGTCAGCTCCCCCCTCACCAAGGCGCCATGGGCCTCTTTTTCGAGAACGGGCAAAGATCGCCCCTCTCCCATCCCCCCCGCGCAGGCCGTCTCCAAATACAGAAGCAAGGCCAGCAGGATTCCCTCTTTCAGGCCGGCACCACGCACCCCTTTCATCGATATCCTCCATCCTGTTACGATGCACGCGATGACTTTGGACATTATACGGTCGTGACATTTCTGAACCGCAGGATCGCCCCCATGACGACAATCCCTGGACCGAATCCCAGAAAGGACCTCCCGGGCCCCCGATCCCCTTTTTTATTCGAAACCTGGGCCTATCGGGCAAGGGTCCCGATCCTTCTCGGGTTCTTTGCAGTGGCCATGGTCGAAAACAGCCGCCATCCTTTTCCGCTCTGGGCAGAGATCCTTCGGACCGTCGACGGGGGGACCAGGGAAATATCTGAAGGGATGCGCCATATGGCCCTTTTAGCTCCCCTCGCTCTTTACGGGATCGCTCTTTTGGTCAGACTGTCCGCCACCGCGACCCTGGGCAGCGGGACGGTGTGGGGCTTCACCCCCAGAACCGCGAATCTTGTCGAAGAAGGGTTGTTTTCTTGCGTCCGTCATCCCCTGTATGCCGGGTCCGGCGGGATGATCCTCTCCCTTTCCCTGATGTCGTCCGCCCAGGGGGCGGCGATCCTGGTCGGCGGCGGAATCCCCTTCCTTGCGTTCCTGGCCCGGCACGAAGAGAAGGAACTTCTTCGCGCTCTTCCCGGATACGCAGACTACAGAAGACGCGTTCCCCCATTTTTCCCCTCCTTCGGAAGAGGGTGCCGCTTCAGCGCCTCCTTTTTCATTCCCCTCCGGAGGAACCTCGGCAGGGCGATCCGCTCGGAAGCCGTGAATGTGGGGCTCCTGGGCGGGTTCCTGGCCTTCTGGGCCCTCCCTGGCATCCTCCTCTTCTGGATCGCATTTCTTCTGGCCACATCACTCGCCCTGACCGCTCCCATCTGGATTCCCGAACAACCGAAAGGGTCCCTGTGAGACCGTTCGTCACTTTCATCTCCGATTTTGGCCAAAGGGACACTTACGTCGCCAGCGTCAGGATGGCGATTCTCTCCCGGGTTCAGGACGCCATCCTGATCGACGTCACCCATGACATTCCCCCCTTCATGCCCCTCCTCGCACTTCCCCCCCTGATCGACATTCTTGAGGTCTCACCACCCGACACCATCCATCTCGTCGTTGTCGATCCGGGGGTCGGAAGCCCGCGCCGGGCTCTGATCGGATCCGCTCCCGGCCACTTTTTTGTTTTTCCCGACAACGGGCTTCCCCATCATCTGAACCGGTGGGTCGAAGGCCTTCGCTTCTACCATCTTTCGAACCCTTCGGCCTTCGGAGGGGCGGAGACGGCGACCTTTCAGGGGCGGGATCTTTTTGCCCCGGCCGTTGCCGCCCTATGCCGGGGAATTCGCCCTGAAGAAATGGGAGAAGAGATTTCCGCCGCGGATCTTGTCCATGACACGGGATTTTCCGGGGCCGGAGCCGACAGGCTCCTCGTATGGAATGTCGACCGGTTCGGGAACGTCCTTCTTGGTTACCGGGCCAATGTGCCACCGACCAGCGTCAGGATCGCGTTCGACGGCATCGACCTCCCCTATGTCTCCCGTTACCAGGATGTCCCGAGGGGCCGACCCGGGATCCTGGTCAACAGCTCCGGATGGATTGAGATCTTTTGTCGGGAAGGAAGTGCCTTCGAACTGACCGGATTCCGTCCTGGGATGCTCCTGGAAGCGTCCATAGAAGGGGGTGTGGGAAGGCCGCTCTTCGCGCCATCGGTGCCGGATACCCGAGGCTAGTGGTCTTTTTTCAGCTTGTAAGGGAAATTGTCGTAGTAATAGTCGGGCGGAATGTTCTGAAGAAGGTCGGGGATCTGGGTCCCGTCGATCTGCTCCCAGGGCCCCTTGAGATCCTCCGACCGGTACCAGTTGTCCCTGTAATACTGAAAGTATTTGCCATCCCTGAAGTAGAGCGGACGGCTCGACGTGAGAAATACATACAGGTTGGTGTGGGGAAGGAGGACCGGGGTCGCCTGGCCTTCGAAGCGGATCGGGCTCGGCTGGTCCCCTTCCACCGAGAGGGAGACCTCATTTCCGGATCCCCCCCCTCCCCCGGCGCAGGCCGAGAACAAAAAGAGTCCGGCCGTCAGAAGGAGGAGGGCCCCCGCCATTCGCTTGACAGTCTTTTGCTCCCCTCCTAGAATGACTTTCGTGAGCACACCGTCCCCCTCTCGCAGAAAACCTTTTCTTCTCATTGCCGGGCTAATCGCCCTTTTGATAGTGGGGCTTTACCTTGCCTCGCAGGAACTCCCCGTTTTCCAGCCCCTGGGCCCCTGACGCCTTTTCCGTTTTCGGACTTCTCCCGGCACCTGGCACAGATTCCCTCGATTTCGAAACGATGCACGGCATCGGTAAAACCTTCCTGAAGGACGATTTCATCGATTTCCTTCTGGATGGGACAGAAATCGATATGGCGGACATCGCCGCACACACGGCAGATCAGATGGTGGTGGTGGCCGGTCACTCCGACGATATACCCGTCCTCCCCCATCTCCCTGTGGACCTTTTCCAGGACTCCAAGCCTGACGAAGAGATCGAGGGCACGAAAGAGGGTCGCCCGTCCGAGGTCCGGATTCGAGAGGGCCAGATGCCGCTGAAGCTCGCCTACGGAAAAAATGCCCGTATATTGGGCGAGAGCCTCAACAATGGCCGTTCTCTGGGGGGTCAGGCGAATTCCATGCCTCTCGATTGTCTTGCACATGTCCGTGACGCTAAACACCTTATGCGGTCCTTTCGATCGCTCTTCTTCTGCCATCGATGCCTACTGATCGACGAGCAGGAAGGAAAACACCTTGAGGGGACTCTGGGGATCGAGGATCTTCTGAATGAAGTCTCCCAAAAAGGTGAATTCGTTGACCACCTTGGGGTTTCCGGGAGCGACCGAGAGGATCAGGAGCGGATCGGTGCATCCGTTGATGTAGTTTCCGATTCCTATGCCCTTCTGGGAATTGACTGCGACCGGGGAGAGGGTCCGAAGGAACCGGTCCAGGTCCGGATGAAAATAGAACCTCCGGTCGATGCGGTTATTCCAGTCCGTTCCCTTGACCTCGACGGACTGGACGTAGCCGTTTTCCCTTCCGATGAAGCGGACGATGACTTTCCGGTAACGCGAAGGAACCTTCACCACCCTGTTGTGTTCGCAGTGAATGACATAGGGATGCTCTGAGTCCAGAGAGATCGTGTAGGGCAATTCGTAGGGAAGAGCCTTCTTGTTGTAAAAAGGGTTGATGGCCCGGACGATGATTCCGTTCGGACTCGCATCGGGCGTCAGTCCCGCCGAATGGAGCGTCGGATGGGGATGGTTGAATGAACATCCGGACAGCACCATCGTCCCAGCGACAGCTCCGGAAAGAACGGAATTTCGGGCAAATCTCGTAAATCCCATGCAGTGCCTCCTCCTTGGCAGGATTATGTCTCAGTTGTCCCCCGAAACCGCAGGCCGTCTTTCCGATGCAACTCGCGCATAAACGACAGGAACGAGAACAAGGGTGAAGAACATGGAGGACAATAGTCCTCCGATGACGACCATCGCCATCGACTCCCGAATTTCCCCGCCGGCTCCCCATCCGACCGCCATAGGGGCCATGCCGAACACCATCGCCAGAGTCGTCATGGCGACGGGGCGAAGACGAATTCTCGCCGATTCGAGTGCCGCCTCCCGGACAGTCCGGCCCCTCGCTCCCAGCGTGTTCGCATAGTCTACCAGCAAAATGGCATTTTTTGTCACCAATCCGAAGAGGATGATAAGTCCTATGGCCCCCATCATATTGACAGAGATCCCGGAAATCCAGAGTAAAAGAATGGCCCCGATCAGACTGAAGGGAATCGAAAGCATGATCACGAAAGGAAGCACCAGGCTCCGAAATTGGAACGAAAGCAGACCGTAAACCACGAGAAGCGCCACAATGATCGCCATGACGATCTGGGACCGAGCGTCGTTCAGGACATCGGAGTTGCCGGCATAACGGATGCTATAGGAGGGAGGGAGGCCTGTTTTGGCCCACGTGTCGACCTTGCGCATGACCTCTCCCAGAGAAATCTTTCCATAAATGTTCGCCGAAAGAGTGACCGAAGGCTGACCATCATCCCGACTCTCCCTTTGGGTGGCCTTCTCTTCCGCGACATTCGCCACGTCGGAAAGCGGGACCACCCGGCCCTTCCCCACCGGAAAGGGAAGCTTCGAGATGGCCGCAAGCGAGGCGGCATCGGATGGCTCCATCAACACCACAATCTTTCGGGAACCGTCAGGGGTTTCCGTCGATCCCGCTCCATGCTCCGCCGCCGCCTGGGAAATCCATTGAGCCAGACGACCGGGGGTGATCCCCCATTGGGGGGGATCGGTGGGCCTGGGGGTCACAGAAATGACATTCAGGAAGCCCGCGCTGGACGTGTTGACGTCCCGCAGTCCGGGGAGGGTCTTCAGATAATTGCGGAGCTTTTCCGAGAGGTCTGTCAGAGTCGCAGGGTCCTTCCCCATCAGAAAACACTGGAAGGGAGCGCTGGCTCCTGTCCCACCCAGAGGGCTGATGGCATCCACCGAGGCGCGAAGACCGGGGATGGTCGCCAGAATGCGGCGCGTCTTTTCCATGTATTCCGTATCGGCCCCGGTTCGCTTCGATCGGGGAAGAAGATTGACGTAGAGATAGCCCTCCGAGGGAGCGGCTCCCTTCCTGCCCCCCGATTGCTGAAAGACGGAGAGGACCCCCCGCATCGCGCCGACCTTGCTTGCAATCTCTTGGACAACCTCATCGGTCCGATGAAGGCTCGGGGAGCCTTCAAGCCGGAGATGGACCGTGAAGGCCGACTGATCCACGTCGGGTATCAGGTTCGATCCCAGCCGGGTCGCCAGAGCCAGGGATCCCGCCAGGAGAAGGAGACTTGCCGCCCCGACGAGGAGCGGGTGCGACATGGACCTCACCAGGAGGGATCCATAGAGGTCGGCCATCCATCGCCCTCCCCGGGCGACGGCCGGAAAGAGGTGGGGAGGAGGCTGGGACCCGGGCTTTGCCGGACCGTATAGAGTCAAGGCTGGCGTGACGGTCAGGGAAATGACCAGGGAAGACAATACGGCAAAGGTCACCGTCCATCCGAACTGCGTGAAGAATTCCCCCAGGACCCCGTGCATCATGGCCATCGGGGCAAAGACGGCCACGATGGAAAAGGTTGTCGCCAGCACGGCGCGTCCGATCTCTCCCACACCGAACCTTGCCGCCTCGAAAGGAGACTCCCCCATCGTCCGGTGACGGTGAATGTTCTCCAGGATGACGATCGCATCGTCGATCAGGATGCCGACAACGAGAGAAAGTCCAAGCATTGTCAAAGTGTTGAGCGTGAAATGAAACACCCGGAGAAGCGGGAAGGAGACAAGGACTGACGCCGGAATCGCCAGGGCTGCCACTCCGGTCTCTTTTAGATTTCCAAGAAAGAGCAGGATGACGAGAACGGCGAGAATGGCCCCCAGAGTCAGGGTTTCGAGAAGCTCCCTGTTGTTCTGTGCCACAGGAATCGAACGATCCATCCGGATCACCGCCTGAAAATCGGAGGGAGTCCCCCCGGCCTTTCCCTGGAAGCCGGCGAGAAAATGGCGGACTTTTCGGGACACCTTCACAAGGTTCGCATCATTGGAAGGGTAAACCTTGATGGCGATCGCGGGCTTCCCCTCGAATCGGAAGAGGAGGTCTGTCCGGGCGTCGCCTTCGGAAATCCTGGCCAGGCTTCCGAGAGGCGCGGACGTCCCCGAGGGCAGCATCACCGGAAAAGAGGACAGCCCGGAAAGGGTCAGGGGAAGCCCTCTGACATCAATGGCGAGGGACCGGCCCCCTGACGAGAGGGTTCCGGCCGGATACTCCCGGGAGCGTTCCCTGAGCTGAAGGGCAACGCCCTCCGAGGTCAGACCCGTCGCGGCCATCCTTGCGGCCGGAAGAGTGACGAGAACCACCCGTTTGGCGGGGGAAAGAAGGACGATCTTGCGAACACCCGGGACCTTTTCGATCCCGGGAACGATCCTCGCAGCGACAAACGGCCAGACCTTTCCAAAGGCGGAGCCCCCTTCCCCTTTGCCGTCCAGCGGAACGATGATCCAGAGAAGAGGAAGACGGGTGGGGTTTTCGCGAACGATCCGCACGGGGGGAAGCCCTGAAGGAAGAGTGCCCGAAAGACCATCGACGGCTTTCCGGACTTTTCTCTCCGGAGAGGCGTCCAGGGTCTCGTCGGTAAAAACCGCGGTCACCACCGCGGCTCCGGGGAGTACGGTCGAATGGACATGTTTAATACCTGGGAGGCCCAAAAGGGCCTTTTCCACCGGAAGGACGATCTTTCGGGTGATTCCGGCGGGAGATTCTCCCGGATCCTGAATCGTGACGCTCACGAGGGGAAATCGGACACGCGGGAAAAGATCGACCCCCAGCTTAAGATAGGAGAACGCTCCGAAAAGGCAGAGGCCCGCAAGCAGCGCCAGGACGAGGCCCGGATGCTTGAGGGCGCGGTTTGTCAGGGCCAGGGTCTCACGCCTGTCGGACAATCGTCGGATCCTCGAAAAGTCGAAAAGGTGGTTGTGGGGTCTCAGGGAAATAGGAGCCAAACTTCATGAGGTTACCGGAACCGGCGGGACATGACAAGAGTCCGCCGATGTCTTATCATTAAAAAGATAGGAGATTTCCCCCGCACAACAGCGTCTTGGGAGGTTCGATGAGTCCCGCAAAAAAAATCCCCGGATTCCTGGCTCTGCTCGCCGGCCCACTGGTCCTCGCGGGATTGCTTTCCCTTTCCTCATGCGACTGGTTCCTGTCCTTTCCAAAAGAAGGGAGCCGGGCTCCGATCAGCCACAACCCGGTCCTAGAAGTAGGCGAACGATTTGGAGACATCTGCACGATGAACGTGCCGGATCACCTCCACCGGGAAAGCTTTTCCCATGCGATCTACCACCACCGTCCCATTCTGGTGTTCTTCGGTGCCCCGATCCATTGCACGCCATGCGTGCACGAAGATCGCGTCGTCCAGGGCCTCCAGGGAACCTACCATCAGGATATGGCCTTCATCCACATCGACGATTATGAGGATTCGGAGCAGAAGGTGGTCCGGGAATGGCGCGTCCATGGCGAACCCTGGGTCGCCGTCATCGACCAGGAAGGTGTCATCCGGCATGTCATACCGGGAGACGCCAACTATTATTCCCTCAACCGGATGATCAAGGAAATTCTTCGCTGACCTTTCGCTCCAGCCAACGAAGCGCCTCGGACGCATCGTGCAGGATCCCTGTCCGCTGCAGCACTCTCACCTCGGCCAGGATCGTCCCCCTCATCGCGGGGGGAATCCTGGGGTGCAGAAGAAGGGCCTCCCCTCCGATGAGGGGGGGAGCCCAGCGCTCCCTGGAAATATACTCTTCCCAGAACGCAAGATCGGATTCCCGTCCGATGAGGGCCAGGAAAAGAACCCGATCCATGTCGAGCCGGTCGGCTACGGCACGCATTCTTCCCGGGTCCCGCCCCGTCTCCCTCTCAAATCCCGCATAGAATCCGGCAAAAGGCCAGCCTTCCGGTCCGTAGAACACCCGCTCTAGGCGTTCCCTGAGCCTTGCCCCCAGGCCCAGCCTTTCCGCCGCCGCCTGGAAGCGCCTTCTGGGAAGGCCTGCCAAGAGGGCCAGAAAAAACATGGCGCGATCCAGGGACTCCCCTGGCGGCGCAGATATCCCCTTAGGAATTCCATTGGTCCGAAGAAGTCCCCTGAAGCGAAGCCATCTCCGGAGTCTCTGGCGCCGGGGACGCGAAAGGCGGGAAATCCCGGCAAGGGACTCCATAATCCGGGAGGAGAACAGGAGATCGATGACCCCAAGGGGATCCGGCTCGAGGAGGATCCGCTCGATTTCATTGAAGACGCGGGCTCCGCCGACGCGATCCCAGAGACCTGACGCACCGAGGGCCCGTTCAAGAGCCCCTTCTAAGAGTGCGTCCCCGGACAGCCCCAAACGGACGGAAAAGCGTGCCCAGCGAAAAAGTCGGGTCGGGTCCTCGAGGAAGGTGTCCGCCTTGAGAGGCCGGATTCGACCCTGCCGGACGTCCTCCCGCCCTCCGGTGGGGTCGAGGACCCGGGTGAACTCTCTCTTCTCCGACGACCACTCCAGAAAAATCGCGTTCATCGAAAAGTCCCTCCGCCTGGCATCCTCCTCCATCGAACCCGGGAAGACCCGGGGGAGCATCCCTGGAAAGTCGTAGATTTCCCGGCGGAAGCGGGCCATATCGATCCGGACGGAAGTTCCCCCCTCTCCCGGAATCTCGATCCGGGCCGTCAGAAAACCCGGCTCGAGGCGCAGCTCGACGCCGAAGGCCCGGGCCACGGTCGGAGCCCAGGAGGAAAGGTCCCCGTCGATGACAAGGTCAATGTCCGATCCCAGGGAGAAGGGGCCAAGAAGAAGGAGGTCCCGGACCCATCCCCCCACAACGTGGAATCGTCCATGGGGGGGTGCGGGAATCCGTTCGAGAATGGTTCGCCATAACGGACCGGGATCCGGCAGAAGGACCAAGAATCGCTCCCGAGTTCAAAGGAAAAATCTTTGGTGGGCAATGGTTCAGAATGACCGGGTCCAAACAGGACACAACATGTGATACCATCTTTAACAAAAAGAGACAAACGCCCGGTCGGAGACAAGCCCGAGCGGGACCAACCCCGAGATCCGGACCGACAATGACGCCTCTTTCCACCGTTTCACTTTCGGATGTTCGCAAGAAGATTCAGGCCGGCGATTATCAGGAGGGCCTGGACATCCTCTCCCGGCTCCCGGATCCCTCCGTCGTCGACAGTGCCGTCGAATCCCTCAGGGGACAGGCACTCGAAGGAATGGGCCGTCTTTCCGAGGCGGAAGCCGCCTATTGGAAGGCCCTCTCGTCGGAGGTGAACCGCTCCCCGCATCCCTATCTGTGCCTTGGCCTTCTCAAGGACAGGATGGGAGACCGGGAACGGAGCCTCTGGGTTCTCGAGGAGGGGTTGCGTCACTTTCCCCAGGACATCGACCTTCGAAGAGAGGCGGGGATCCTCTATGGTCTGACAGGCCAATGGCACCGGGCCCTCCCCTTGATCCTCGAGGCCTACCGGGACGCACCTGACCGGTCCGAAAACATCATGGCATTCGGGCCGGCAGTCGACCGCATGGAGCTGGTCGAACTCTATGGCGAGATGCACCGGGCCTTTTCGAGACTCCTCGACCGGAGTCCGAATAGTCCCGACGTCCAGGACTGGTATGGAAGGTCTCTTGAGAGGATTGAAAAATCCGGGCAGGCCCAAAAGTTTTTCCGGGGAATTCTCAGAAAGTCTCCACGGGACAAACGCCTCCTTGCCCATGTGGCCAGGATCTCCCGGAACACGAACGAAACAGCCAGGGCTCTGGACACCTACCGTCTCCTCATGGAGGAAACCGGGGAGACCCCCGATCTCCTTCTGGCGATGGCCGAAACCCACAAAATGGCCGGGAAGCCGCTTGCGGCTCTCCCGCTCATCCGACAGGCGCTGGCGCTGGACCCTGAAAATCCCGAGGCCCGACTTCTTCTGGGGCTGGTCGCCGTGGATCAGGGTGATGCCGAGAAAGCCCAGAACGCCCTTGCCGGAATCGACAGCGCCACCGCCCACTATCAGCTGGGCGAACTGTTCCTCCGGAAAAAGGAACCCCGGAGAGCCGTCGGAGCCCTGGCCAGGGGATTCGCCCTGAGACCGGACCCTTATCATGCCCCAGAGCTTCTCGACATTCTTCTCGAAGAAGGGGAGGACCTCCTCTTTCTGGAGACGCTCGCCTTTCTCCGGATCCTCTTCCCCAGGACGAAGGTCTCGTCCGGCCTGCTCCGGAGGGCGGAGGCGCACTTTTCCGGCGCTCTCTCCGGCAAGGAAGGGGATGACCCCGAATCCCTCGCGATCGCCGGACTTGCCGAGGCCTTCCTCCCGGGACACGACCGAGACAGGGCCTTCCGACTCCTGGAACAGGCCGTCACCGTCGATCCCCTGAGCGAAGCCCTCTACTGGACCCTGGCCATGATCGACGAGGATGCCGGGAGATGGATGTCCGCGATCGCCTGGTACGAAAAGGTGAAGAAAAACTCGCGGGAGCCGGTCACACTCCTCTTCAGGATCGCTGAAAATCGGCACAATGCGCATCTTTCCCTTGATCCGTGGCCTCTGCTCGAGGACTTCTCGAACCTTTATGGACCGATGCCCGGGTTCTTCAGGGCCCTTTCCTCCATCGCCGTCCGCTCCGATATCGAACTGGCCCGGGAAATCCTCATAAGGGGGATGGCCGCCTTCCCCGACGACCCGTCCCTTTTCTCCGCCTACCGGTCCCTGGACCCCGATCGCTGGAACCGGCTCCTCGCCCTATAACAGACCGTCGGATCCCTCCTCCGCAAGATCGAGGACGATCCCCTCCCGAAGACCATAGGCCGATACGACCAGCCCCGCCTGATTGACAAACTCGAGGAGAGACAACAGGATCAGGGCTCCGGACAAGATGATGTCCTCACGGCCCCGTTCGACTCCCGGAAGGAGGAGTCTGTCCCTGGACTTCATGGGCCGGATTTCGGTGAAGAGCCGGTCCACCTCCTGTCGCGAGAGCCCCTGGCCGTGGACAAGGGCCGGATCGTACCGGGCCATCTTGTGGACCATGGCCAGGATCGTGGTGACGGACCCGGCGGTTCCGACGGGGGTCACCCCCGCGGTCAGATAGGGAGACAGCACCGTCACGACATCCCGAAAGCGCTCCTCAAGATAGCGGCGGACCTGCTGTATTTCCTGGTCCGAAGGGGGATCGTTACGGAACCATCCTTCCGTAAGGGTCACGACACCGACCTCGACGGAAAAAGCCTTCCAGAACTTCCGCGTCGTCTCCCCGACGATAAGCTCGCTCGACCCCCCCCCGATATCGATCACAAGAAAGGGACCCCGGGTTTCGTGAAGGTCGAGAAGAGCTCCCCGATAGGTGAAGGCCGCCTCGGCTTCCCCGGAGATGACCCGAACCGCGACTCCCGCTTCCCGCTCGAACCGCGCGAGGACCTCATCCCGGTTCGCAGCCTGCCGAAGCGCCGAGGTTCCCACATAAAGGATCCGGTCGGGAGCATAGGACCGGATCCGGTCGGCATACTCGGAGAGAACCGACACTGTCCGGTCCACGGCCGGCCGGGAGATCTGCCCGTGTTCGGCCAATCCTTCGCCGAGACGGGTGATCCGTCCATCCTGAAACAGGATGCTTTCAATCCTGCGACCGTTGGCCAGAGCGACCACGAGACGGACCGAATTGGTCCCGATATCAACTACCGCGACCTTTCTGACCTTATTCATCCTTAGCGCGCACTGGAGACCCCGGCCTTCAGGCCGGGGAGGAATGCGCTTCTCCTTTCTGTTTGTATTATTCAAACAATTGAGGCATCATTTACACATGAAGCTGACACTCAAGATCAGGCTCCTCCCGACAGAAGAGCAGGCCGCAACGCTCCTTGAGACGTTCAGGGAAGCGAATGTTGCCTGCAATAGAATTTCTGATGTGGCATGGGAGCGGAAAACCTTCAGCCAATTCAAGATCCATAAG
>JAKADN010000115.1 GCA_021820445.1 Nitrospirota bacterium
CATCGGCCCCTCCCCGGAAACGATCTCCCTCATGGGAGACAAGGCCCGGGCCAAGGCGCTGATGCGGGAGGCCGGGGTTCCGGTGGTTCCCGGCAGCATCGGCACCATCTCCTCCGAATCCGACGGCCTCGACGTCGCCTCCGAAATCGGCTACCCCCTCATCATCAAGGCCTCCGGGGGCGGAGGCGGACGAGGCATGCGGATCGTCACCTCTCCCGAAGAGTTCTCGAACGCCTTCCAGACCGCCCAGACCGAGGCACTCCAGGCCTTCGGAAACAAGGAGGTCTACATCGAGCGCTTCTTCATCAACCCGCGCCATATCGAGATCCAGGTGCTGGGAGACGGGAAAGGGGAGATCCTGACCTTCGGGGAGCGGGACTGCTCCATCCAGCGCCGTCATCAGAAACTCCTGGAGGAGGCTCCCTCTCCCTTCATCACCGCGGCGCTGCGATCGGCCATGAGCCAGGCGGCCATCGCCGCCTCGAAGGCGGCGGACTACGTGAACGCCGGGACGGTGGAGTTTCTCGTGGATCCCGAGGAGCGCTTCTTTTTCATCGAGATGAACACCCGCATCCAGGTCGAGCATCCGGTGACCGAGTCGATTTTCCGCTACGATCTGGTCAAGGCCCAGATCCAGGTGGCCCTGGGAGAATCCATTCCCTCGCCCCCGGCCCGTCCCGAGGGTCACGCCATCGAGTGCCGGATCAACGCGGAGGACCCCTGGACCTTCACGCCCTCGCCCGGAACCATCACGCGCCTCGTCCTGCCGGGTGGACCCGGGATCCGTGTCGACACCGCCGCCTACCAGGGAGCGGTCATTCCCCCGCACTACGACAGCCTCGTGGCCAAGGTCATCGCCACCGGACGGAACCGGGAGGAGGCGATGGACCGCATGGCCCGGGCCCTGACGGAGATGCGTGTCGAGGGGATCAAGACCACCATCCCTTTCCATCTGGAGGTGCTCCGGGACCCCACCTTCCGCTCCGGACGCTATTCCACCTCCTTCGTGGAGCATTTCATGGAGAGGCGCGCCCAGGAATCCGGAAACGACCTCCCCGACGCCGCCGAATGAGTTTATGACCGCCTTTCCCAGACTTCTTTACCTCTCCGGGACCCAGGATTTTCCGGGGGAGGAGGCCTTCGAGCGCCGCCTCCGGGAGCTTCTCGCCGCAGGGCTCCCCTGGTTCCAGCTTCGGGACAAGGCCCTGGACGACCGCTCCCTCTTCAATCTCGCACTGAAGATCCGCGCGTGGACCCGGGAGGCGGGATGTCTTTTCACCGTCAACGACCGGACCGACATCGCCCTTCTCTCGGATGCCGACGGCGTCCACCTGGGGCAGACCGATCTCTCCGCCCTCGAGACGGCGTTCGTCCGACCCCGTCCCGACTTTCATCTGGGGATCTCGACCCACAGCAAAGCCGAGGTGATGCGGGCCCTCACCGTGGGCCCCGACTATCTGGGGGTCGGCCCGATCTTTCCCACCCGGACGAAGGAGACGGGGGTTTCCCCCAGGGGTCCCGGAGCCCTTCCCGAAACCCGCGCCCTCTCCCCGCTTCCCCTCGTCGCCATCGGAGGGATCACCCCGGACAATGCCCGGGAGCTTCTTCTGGCGGGGGCCGACACGCTGGCCATCAGCGGCGTTCTGACCCGATCAGAGGATCCGGGGGCCCTCCTCGCAACCTTTCTAGGCCTTCTGGCTCCCCCCTCGGCATGACCCTCACCCTCGTCGTTCCCACCTACAATGAAGGGGAGAATGCCGTCCTCCTCGCCTCGGCCGTCTGCCGCGAAATGGAAAAGGCCGGCCGGCTGGACTACGAAATTCTCTTCATCGACGACAGCACCGACAGGACCCCCCTCCTCCTCGAATCCCTCTCCCGGGAGAATCCGGTCGTCCGCTTCATCCACCGATCCGGCGAACGGGGGCTGGGGACGGCCATCGTCCGGGGGTTCTCCGAGGCCCGGGGATCGGTCATCGGGGTCATGGACGGCGATCTCCAGCATCCCCCTTCCCTCGTTCCCGCCATGATGGAGCAGATCAAAGGGGGAGCGGACCTGGTTCTCCCCTCCCGCTTCCTTCCGGGCGGGAGCGACGGGGGACTCACCCTTCCCCGAAAGATCGTCTCCCTCGTGGCCCGCATGATGGCCCGGATCCTCCTCTCCCGTGTGCGTCCCTCCTCCGATCCGACCGGAGGGGTCTTCATGTTCCGACGGGGGGTGATTGAAGGCCTCCGCTTCGACGCGGGCAGCTGGAAGATCCTGATCGAGATCCTCGTCCGGGGATGCTACGGGCGGGTCGTGGAAATCCCCTACCGCTTCCGGGCCCGGGACCTCGGAACCTCCAAGATGTCGGCCCGGGCCCAGGCCGACTACCTCTTCCACCTCCTGCGCCTTTTCGTAGGGACCGGACCCGGAAAAAGGACGCTCCCCTGCCAAAAAGAGCCTTTCTTCGAGCGGGATCTGTCCCTCTCCGCGGATCCGTCCGGGCCTCCCCACTGAGGCCGGCTGAGTCCCGATGACGCCAAGGGCCCTGGCCGCGCCTTCTTGGGATCCCGGGGACTGTTGCCGTCTCCTCTCCCGATCTGTACACTGATAGAAATTTGCGGACCCCCGATTCCGGCCGAACATCCCAACCCACTCTCCCGGAGACTGAATTGACCAACAGACCCTCGACCCCTTCCTCCCGCTGGCCCCTGATCGCGGTTCTTCTGATCGTCGGAACCTTCGCGGCCTATGTCACCCACATGAAGAAGAGCGCCGAGACGCCGGCCCAGGCCCCCTCGTCCCCCCCGGCGGCTCCGACAGCCCCCGCTCCCGCATCCACCGCCACAGGCCCGACCGGAAGTGCTGTTCCCGCCGCGGCGACTCCGACCCTCGCGGGTCCGGGAACCTTCTACCCCTCCCAGGGGCATGCCCACTGGGACGAGTCCCGCCTGAAGGACTTCAAGTACAACAGCAATCCCCCGACCTCCGGACCCCACGAGGAGGTCTTCGCCGACGGCTACATCTCGAAGACCCCCCTCTCCAACGCCATCCAGGCCCATCTTCTGGAGCACGGCAATGTCCTGATCCAGTACAACTGCACCTGCCCCTCTCTCGTCCGGAAGATCACCGAAATCTCCCGCTCCTTCGACACCTACAATCCCCAGATGGCCATGGAGATGGGCAAGGCGGTCCTGATCGCCCCCAACCCCACGATCGGGAAAAACAAAATCGCCCTGACCGCCTGGACCCGCCTCGAGATGCTGGACCATTTCGACGAAAAAACCATCAAGGAATTCATCACCGCCTGGCTCGGAAACGACCGGAACAGCCGCCAGTAGGCGGCTTTCCTCCCCCGGGAGGCGCCACCGGCCCGTGCTGCCCTCCCATTTCGCCCTATGGACCTCGTCCTCCGGCGGGTATAGAATGGTTTGAAAACAACCAACTTTGGTTGATCAATCAATCAATCGAAGGTGAGGGGGACTCTCC
>JAKADN010000116.1 GCA_021820445.1 Nitrospirota bacterium
GGAATTGAGAAAGGCCGCCAGGAAGGACGTCAGGAGGGCCGCCAGGAAGGCCGTCAGGAGGGCCGCCAGGAAGGACGCCAGGAGGACATCGAAAAGCTCCTCTTGAAGGGCATCCTCTCCCCCGACGAAATCGCCTCCGTTCTCGAGGTCGACCGGGCCTGGGTCGAGGAGATTGCCAGACAGGTCACCCGGAAGAAATGACCTTGAGGTTGGCTCTCTCCTGATAAATTGACTGACGCAGACGATTTATCGTCCGCACCCCCTCTCGATCATGGAGGAGGAATCTCCCCAAGCCCTTCAGCCTGTTCAGTGAAGAGGGAAAGGGAGCCGGGTGATCGGAGGCTTTTCCCTTCGAACATCCAACGTCTCCGTTAACACAGACGAACGGCCTCTCTCGTGGGGCCCACGAGAGAGGGAATATGGACCTTCTCCAAAGGATCCGGCACTGTCCCTATCGCCCCCCCCTGACAGCCCCTTTCTTTCCCTCGGCCGCAATCCACCCCACTCCCGCCATGATCAACAGTGCCCCGCCCCCCTCGACGAAAGTCACCCGTTCCCCGAGAAAGAGCCCCGCCATTGCCAGCGTGACCACCGGACCGAAAAATGAGAGAAGGGCCGCCCGGCTCGATCCGATGATCGAGATCCCCACGGTCATAAAAAAGGTGGGAAGGGCCGTGGAAAAGATCCCCATGGCCCCGATCAGGAGAAGGGCCTTCCGGTCGGCCGTCTCCGGATGGAAGTGTCCGGCCGCAAGCGATTGCAGGAGGAGGGCGGCGGTGGCAACGACCATGACAAGCGAGGTCAGGTAGAGAGGGTCGGCGCGGCGAACGAGACGCTCCACGCCGACGAGATAGACGGCGTAAAAGATGGCGCTTCCCAGCACCAGGAGCATGCCCGTGCGCAGATCCGGATCGGCGGTAACCTTGCCCCCCGCCACGAGGGCCAGCCCCCCGTAGGCCAGAAGCGAGGCCAGGATCTCCCGAAGGTGGATCCCGCGCCGGCCCAGAAGCCCCGAGAGGAAGACGACAAAGGTGGGGTAAAGGAAGAGGACCAGACGTTCCAGGCCCGCCCCCACCCTGAGAAGCCCCTCGAAGTCCAGGAGGGCGGAGAAGTCGAATCCCAGAAGCCCCAGAAGAACGATCTTCCAGAAGTCGGCGTCCCGGGGACCGGGACGTTCAAGCGGCCCCTTGCGCCCGAACCAGATCAGCCCCGCCAGATAGACCGGGAGCACGGAGAGCATCCGCAGATCCAGAACCGTGGAGGCTCCGACCCCCTCCGCATAGGCCAGCTTCGCCAGGATCCCCTTGGCGGCAAAGCCGATGGCGGAGAGGAGGACAAGGAGAACCCCCAGGCGAAGACGAGAGGGAGGAAGGGGAGAGGGGGAGTCGGACATTGGCCGATTCTACCATGGAGGATCTCGCGTGAGGAGGGCGCCCGCTCCGACATGGGGCGACAGAGTCGAGGAGGTGATGTGAACCGAAGATTTCCCGTCCGACGTTGCGCGCAAGCCCCCGGTCGTCATGGCGGACAAGGCCCAAGGAAAACCGTCGGGATCTCCGGGGCCGGAGGAAGTGGCACGTCTTGGCATTCGACCTTGAGCCATGGCGCTGCACGAAAGGAGCGCCCCATGGAAAAGCCTCCCGGGAACAACGGGTGCGGGATGTCGATTGTGTCAGGGATCGGACAGATCTTCTCCCGGGAGAAGAATTGACAAAGGAAGGGACAAGATCGGGAGTTTCCGGGAAGAGGACAACCCGATCCGGAAGCCCGAGCGGCGACTTCAGTCTCTCCCCTGAGAATTTGTCACCAAAGAAGGCTGAAAGACCTCATCGGAACCCGTATCACTCCAAAGAGGAACGGGCGGGATCGTGACATGTTTCCCTCCGTGAACGAAGGGACGTCCGTTCTGCCCTCTCCCCGGGATGTCACGGCAGCGACGCGAAGGGACCGGACGTCCGGCCGACGACACCCTCGGAAAGAAGGTCGGAAAGGCGTCAGTGATGACGAACCAGGGAGAGGTTCACGGAATCAGGAACCCTTTCCCATGCTCGCGGCAATCTCCCGAACACGGGCCTCATCCGCATTGACGAGCGAGGCGATCTCCTCGAAGGAGAATCCTCCCCGATCGAGGAGCCGCTGGATAATGCGCGATTGGTTTTGCTCGACTCCTTGCCGGATACCCTGCGTGATGCCCTGCTGGAGTCCCTGCTGGAGTCCCTGTTGGAGTCCCTGCTGGAGTCCCATCTGGAGATATTCTTCCAGCCAGGTATCGACGATGTCTTGAGCCATTCCTACCTCCCTGACGAGGGGATCGACAATTTGTTTCATCTCTTGGGAATCGGTGATCCCGTACACACCGGCCATGTAGTTCATCTCCGGTTTCAGTATAACATGGGGGGCTTGACGTTCCACAACCTCCTTCAGAAGAAGCCGGAGGAGTGTCTCGGGGCCATCGAAGATGTGCTTGAGGGACAGAAGCGCCAGCACGGCTTCGACATCGTCCACCCGACGGCGGATCTCCTCGTCCTCGACCCGGCGAAGGTCGAGGACGGGGAGGACAAAGTCGGGGGTCACCTCAAGAAGCTCCACCGGCGGCCGGAGGAGATCGGAGAGGCGCGACGGGAATCGCCAGGGAACCAGCCCGTGATAAACGAGGATCGGGAGAGTGGGACAGGGCTCGCGACCCTCCTTCAGCTCCCGGATCCAGAGGCCACTCAGGTAATGGATGATCTGAAAATGCGCCCGGGGATCGGGAGTGCTTTTGTGCTCCACAATGACGTGGATCCAGGCTTCCTGATCTCCAAACCGGGCCGAGAAGGCAAGATCCATGAAGGAGGCGCCCAGCGCCTCCCCCACGGACTCCGTGGCCAGCGGGGCGAGTGACCCGGGATCGAGGGGGCCAGAGAACTTTTCGGGAAGGAGGGCCTTGAGGACCTTCCCCAATCGGTCCGGCCGACCCAGCGTCGCCTTGAAGAAACGATCATGCAGTGCGATAGCATTCATCGATGACCTTTCACCCATGTCTTTTGTGCCGCAAACGGAAAAGAGGCCCACATTATTGATGAAGAACCAAGAAAATGCAAGGGAAGCCCCCATTCGCCCATCCGCCATTGCCCGCCCCTCCAACTCCGGGAGAAGGACTCTGACGCCAGACCGTGAGGGAGGTGAGGAAGAAAAGCGACTGAGGCGGGAGTCCCGGCCTCCCGGGCGAATGTCGCCAGCCGTCAGAAGGGCTCGAGACATCTCCGATCATGGCGGCGACATCTGAGCCCTTGTATCCGAATCCCCTCTTGGCACGAAGGTTATGGTTGAGCGTCGGACGTCTCCCCCCGCTTGATCGTCACCGAAAGCCTCCTGCCTCCCCATGGGAGTCCGTGAGGTCGCAGACAGAAGGCACCCTCCCTGCCCCCGGGGAGGGAGAAGAAAGGGAAAGTCCCGGAC
>JAKADN010000117.1 GCA_021820445.1 Nitrospirota bacterium
TTGCCTTCAAGTGGGCCAAGGCCAATGGACGCAAGAAGATCCAGTGCGTTCACAAGGCGAACATCATGAAGATGACCGATGGTCTCTTCCTGGAAGCCTTCCGCGAGGTGGCAAAGAAGTATCCCGAGATCGAAGCCGGTGACATCATCGTCGACAACTGCTGCATGCAGCTCGTGAGAAATCCCGCGCAGTTCGATTGCCTCGTGCTTCCGAACCTCTACGGGGATATCCTCTCCGACCTCTGCGCCGGACTTGTGGGCGGACTGGGATTTGCTCCCGGTGCCAACATCGGCGACAACTGCTCCATCTTCGAGGCGGTTCACGGATCGGCTCCAAAATACGCCGGAATGAAGAAGGTCAACCCCTCCGCCGTCCTCCTCTCGGGAGTGATGATGCTCCGCTGGATCGGTGAAAATGCCGCCGCGGAAAAGATCGAGAAGGGCATGAACAAGGTTCTGGCCGAGGCCAAGACCCTGACCTACGATGCCGGCGGGACGGCCTCCACCGACGAATATGCCGATGCCATCATCCGTGCCATGGACACCGTCTAAGACCCCTACGAACGAAGGAGCACTGTCATGTTGACGAAAGCGACGACCGGCCGCGCCAAGCGGCCAGCAAAACCCATTACCCTTGTGGGCGTGGATGTTTATATCATCACCGAAAACGGCATTCCCCAGTTTGACGACTACGGCGCCTTCAAGATCGAGTTCGTCTCCAATCGCGGAACGAAGGTCTGGCCGGGGTATGTGAGCGAAGACCTCATGCTGGTCAACTGGTATCGCTGCCGTTTCATGGCCACCAAGACCGTGACCGATGCGGATGTGGACACCTTCCTCGCGGCCCTGAGCAAGAAGTGGAAGTGGTCGGCGGCCCAGAAGCTGTGGAACTACGGAGACGAGGCGGGATTCAGCAAGGCCTACTAGAGAAACACCGGTTATTGTGCTTCGGGAAGGGAGGGGAGAGATCCCCTCCCTTTTTTTTGCCGTTTTCCGGAAGGCAGAAAAGGTCAGAAACGCTCAGGGCCGGGAGAAAACGGAGCTCAGGACGGGTCTTCTCCGGCCGATTCCGCCCCTTCCTGATCGCCCTTCAGGCGCCGGTCCAGGGCCCAGCGGCTGATTCCCAGAGCCTGGGCCGCCCGGGTCTTGTTTCCTCCCGAGCGGGCGAGAATGTCGGCGATCAGGCGGCGCTCCACCGCATCGAGCGTGTCCTCTCCCATGCGGAAGGGCAGGAGAAGGGTCCGGGGATCGGGGTCGTCCGGCACGGCGACGGGAAGGGGCTCGTGGCCGGGCGCGCGGAGATCCGAGGGGAAGTGGCCCGGCTCGAGCTGGGTTCCCGCGCAAAAGAGAACGGCCCGTTCCACCAGGTTTGAGAGCTCCCGGATGTTCCCGGGAAAGGAATAGCCCTTCAGAAGCTTCTGGGCGCCGGGAGAGAGGCGAAGGATCTTCTTGCGGAAGGTCTGGGCCGAGAGGTGCAGGAAGCGTTCGGCCAGGGGGACGATGTCTCCCACCCGCTCCCGCAGCGGCGGGATGGTGAGGGTCACGACATTGAGGCGATAGAACAGATCCTCCCGGAAGCGCCCTTCCTTCACCGCAACGCGAAGGTCCCGGTGGGTGGCCGCCATGAAGCGGACATTCACCGGGAAGGGGGCTCCCCCTCCCACCCGCCGTATGGTGCGCTCCTCGATGACCCGGAGAAGCTTGGCCTGAAGGGGCAGGGGAAGATCGCCAATCTCGTCGAGGAGGACCGTTCCTCCTTCGGCGAGTTCGACCAGGCCGATGCGGCGCCCGGTCGCTCCGGTGAAGGAGCCCTTTTCATAGCCGAAGAGCTCGCTCTCGAAGAGTTCGGAGGGGATGGCGGGGCAGTCCACCTCGATGAAGGGGCGGTCCCCGGAGGGGCCGTTGTAGTGGAGCACCTTGGCGACATACTCCTTGCCGGTTCCGGTCTCGCCTTGGAGAAGAACCGTCACCCGGTCGTTTTCCACAAGGCCCGCCACCTGATCGCGCAGGGACGCTCCGGCGGAGCTCTCCGCAATCATCCGGTCGAGGGAGTAGCGGCCGGACTCCCGGCTCGTCCAGTAGCGGGCCTCCCGGGACAGGGAGAGAAAGCGCACGGCATTCGAGACCGAAAGAAAAAGCTCGTCCATGTCGATGTTCTTGGCCACGAAGTCGAAGGCCCCGAGGCGCATGGCCTCCACCGCGTCCTTGACGGTTCCCCGGGCGGTGAGCAGGATGACCGGGATGTCGAGGTCCGAGGCCCGGATCTCCCGGAGAAGATCGAGTCCCGACATCCCCGGCATGACGATGTCCAGCAGAAGAATGTCCGGCGGGGCGGTCCGAAGGGCCACAAGCCCCTCTTCGGCGGAGGCCGCGGTGGCGACCTGGTAGCCCCGCTCCGAGAGGCGGAGGGCAAAGGCCTCCCGAATCAGCGGTTCGTCTTCCACCAAAAGGATGCTGGAACTCATGGCGACTCCTGTTCCTGTCTGAGGGGAAGCCAGACCGTGGCCCGAACCCCTCCCTCTCCGGGGCTGTCGATGAGCAGGTGGCCCCGGTGGCGGTCGACGATGTCACGGCAGATGGTGAGGCCCAGCCCCACTCCCTTGGCCTTGCCATGGGTGAAGAAGGGCTCGTTGATGCGTTTGAGAAGGGCCGGGGAGATCCCGGGTCCCGTATCCTTGAGGCAGACCGAGACGCCCTCCCCGGCCGGCCGGTCCTCCCGGGAGAGGTGGATTTCGAGGCTTCCCCCTCCCGAGGACATGGCATCGAGGGCATTCATGGCCAGATTGAGAAAAACCTGCTGGAGGGGCCCCCGGGCCCCTTCCACGGGAGGAACCTCCCCGGCGTGGGTGATCCGGACCGTGACCTGGCGCTTTTTGAAGGTCTCCGACAGGAGGGATTGGGCATCCCGGATGAGCTCGTCGAGAGAGATCTCCGAGAGGTCGAAGCTTCGCGGGCGGAGCTGGGAGAGGTGGCTCTCGAGGAGCTCGTCGATCCGTCGGGCCTCCCGGGTGATGAGCGAGGCCTGGCGACGAAGGGTCTCGGGAAGCTCCCGGCTTTGCCCCATGTGGTCGGCAAGGCTTCCGATGCCGATGAGGGGATTGCGGATTTCATGGAGAAGGCCGCCGGCGAGCTGCCCCACCAGGCGGATCTGCTCGGTGTGCCGGAGGGCCTCGAGAAGGCGCTCCCGTTCCGAGAGGTCGGTCAGGATGGCCAGAAAATACCGGATGGTGCCGTCGGGATCCATCACCGGGCTGATGTTCTCCCAGACGAGAAATTCCGTCTTGTCCCGCCGCCGGTTGATGAATCGTCCGGTGAAGGGCTTGCCGGAGAGGAGATTCTGCCAGAGGGTGTCGTAGAATTCGGGGGGCTGGCGTCCCGAAGACAGGATCCGGGGGGTTCGGCCGATGGCCTCCTAGA
>JAKADN010000118.1 GCA_021820445.1 Nitrospirota bacterium
GTGCTTTCCGGAACGCCGGCGACGGCGAGGATCGAGCTCCCCGGGAAGTTCACGGTCTCGAGACGGATCGCATTCCTGTCCCGGATCGCGGACTTTCCTCCGAGGACGCCGGTCTGGAGGGCGCTCTCGAGAGAGGAGCAGGAGGCGAGAAGAAGAAAGGAGAGCATGAAAAACGGAAGGGTTCGCCGCATCGGGATCCTCCAAAAGGGAAATACGTTCCGCCGGAATGTGGAAATCCGGAGGAGGGTTTTCGGGGAAGGCCGGGACATGGGCCCAAAAAAAGCCCCTCCCGGATTTCTCCGGGAAGGGCCGCTTGATGCGAGACTTTATTTGAACCTAGGCGACGACCTGGCTCCGGCGGCGTCTCACGGCCATGAAGGCCACGAGGCCCAGGGCCGTTCCGAAGAGGACCAGGGTGCCGGGCTCGGGGGTGGCGGGAACGAAGACGTCAGCCAATAAATCCGCCCCGTTTCCGTTAAGAGTCAAGCTCCCGAGGGTGTAGTTCGTGGCGTTGGAGGCGACGAATAATTCCGGGGTCAGGGATCCGGCCGGAAGAAAGCCGCTGTTATTCAAATAGTTCAAAGTTTCGATCGACCCGTCAAAAGTATCGTAGATGACTTGTCCCTTTAAACCGCTTGCTGAAAGTTCGGTGCATGATGAGCAGGAAATGGTCGTCCCGGAAATGGAAGAGGTATCGGTCGAACCCGTCCCCAGAGTGTAGATATACCCGTTCGGATCGTTGTAGAAGGAAACGCTTCCCGAAGAAGGACCGACATTTCCATTGGCGCTACTAATCTCAGAGGTCACATCGAACTGGTAGGTGAAGACCAGATCCCCGGCTGTGGCTCCCGGAAGATTGGATCCGGAACCGACCTTGAAAACATTGGAGAGCACCTGACCGGAATACTCCACTTGCCCTAAAGCATTGGTTGCATCGTAGTTCGTCGTCAGCGATTTCACAAGCTGAAGATCCAGCGTGCATCCACTCGATCCGCACCCGTTCGCCTCTTTAGATATTCCTGAAATGGCATAAAAAGGGGCTCCGGTATCGGATACGTTAAGGATCGTCACATTCGCGGGCACTCCTGACTCGTTGGCGCTCAAAAAGGACTGCAGCTGGGCCGTGGAGGGGATGGTGTTCCCATAGAGGCTGGTCGGGGTGGAATAAATAGTGTAGGTTCCAGAACTGGTTCCAACAGTAACCTTTTGCGATCCGGATGTCTCAGACGTGGAAAGAATTGGCGCAGAAAGATACCCCGGAGTCGTGGAGGCCAGGGCCCGACCCGATCCCAGACCCACGGACGCCGCGAGAGCCAGGGCCACGCCGGTCGCCACCGTGATCTTTTTGAAGGATGACGATTTTTTCATTGAAAATCTCCTGTCTTGTAGGATGAGGATTCCTCCGGAAGCCGAAGGAAGAAAATCACAGACATTTCACTTAAAGCAAGAGATATGCCAATTCATGAAACCAGGATCACCATTCAGGACAAATCATCCCATATAGCTATGAAATTTCAATAAAATAAAGTTTTCCTAAACTCCGGCTCCCCTCTCCTTCTTTCGTTTCCTTTTTTCTCCCTGTCAGCGATCTTTCCAGCTGTAAAGAGGGCCAACAGGTCCTTTACGCCTTCCCCGAAGCGTCGTCCGAAGGATTTCTCTCATTTTGTCCTTCATCCGTCAAGACGGGGAGAGGCTTCCGGAGAGATCGGGAGGATGGAAAGGCGCCCCGGCCGACCCGCCCCAGGAAGACCGCACGATCGGTCGCCTCTCCTCCCAGGCGGGAAAGCCGGCGGGCGATCTCCTCCGCCAGGCGCGGGGCGTGGGGTGCTGTCGAAAAGCGGATCCCCTCCCGGACATAGGAGGAAAAGATCAGGGGGGTCATTTCTGGCTGGAACTGAATCCCGCGGGCGGCGCATCCCAGCCAGAAGCGGGCCAGGGCCCGGCCTCCGGCGACATAGTCGTCGAGGGTGCGGGGTGGGGCGGGGGCGAGAAGAAGGAAATGCGACGAACAGAAAAGAGCGGGAAGAATGTCGAGCTGGAGGCGGGGAATCAGCGTTCCCCCCAGAAAGCAGTTGAAGAACGCCACCCGCTCCCAGCGTCCCATGATCCAGCGCATGAGCGGAAGGATGAATGGAGAGAGCCCCAGGGCCCGGTCGGGAACCCGGTCTTCGCTCGTCCGGGCGTTCCATTCGATGATCTCCCGGTGGACGGCGTAGCCTTCGGGGATGGTGAGGCGGAGCTTTCCGGAGCGCTGGTTTAGATCGGCCATGGCGAAACGGCTTTTCCAGCCCTCGAGCCACTGGATCCGATACCCCTCCGGAAGGCGGGCTTCGAGTTCTTTTTTTTCGCAAAAAGTCAGAGGGACGGTTCCAAAGGGCCGGCGATTGACGGTCCGGGTCTCAAGAAATGGAGAAAGTGGATCGGGGGCAAGCCCCGGATCCGCCGAGAAGCGGACGTCGAAGACGGGATGCTCTTCGTTTTCGCTTCCCCCCGACGAGGGTCGTCGGGAGAGGGTCACCCGAAGGCCCTCTCCCGAGGCCGCAATCGCCACATGCTCGAGGAGGGCCCCCACCGCGATCTGGCTCGCATGGCCCCGCAGATCATAGACCACGGTGCGGCGGGTGTCCGATCCCAGAACAACGGCGTGATCGTCGGAAATAATCTGCAAGCGCCGGGGCTGGGTGTTGTCCCCGCTGGGGGCCCAACGGGCCCGGTCCAGAACCCGTTCGATCCGGGCCCGGCCTGTCATCCCGTCCCTCTCTTGAAGGACTCGAGGCGCTTTCGGGCGATCCTGAGGGCGAGCTTCTGGATCGGGTTCCGGTTCCCCCCCGGCCTCCAGGTTTTGACGAAGCGGTTCCTGTAGGCGTCGAACTGCATCCCCCAGGGAGCGGCCAGGACCGGTCCCCGTCCCAGGAGGATCTTCAGGACCTCGGTTCCGGCGGCCCCGGCGCAGAGTTGGCAGGCCATGGGGGTGGAGGGTCCGCGGCGCTCGGCCAGGTTCACCGCCGAGGGGTCCGCAAGATAGGAAAGCTGGAGCCGGGCCGGGGAGAGCCCCAGAAGAAAGCGGAGGCTCTTCTCCTCGTCGCTCTGCCCCGCCCACCCGAAATACTCCTCGAAGCTCATCCCGCCCGGAAGAAAGTTCATGAGGGCCACCCCCATCCCCAGGGGACCGGCGGTCGTCGCCGGAATCCTGAGCCGGTGGCAGGCGGAAAAAAGCGCCTCCCGGGCCTCGAAGGCAAAGAGGTCCATCCCGTCGAGGTAGAGGTCGGCTCCCGCGAGGAAGTCCTCCGCGTTGGCGAAGGAGACGGGGTCGGGATGAATCCGGATGTCGAGCTCCGGGTTG